>CAYVHG010000001.1:0-8159 GCA_964450875.1 uncultured Anaerolineaceae bacterium
AGGCCAAGGCTTGTGCCACAACCACCCCTGCTTGGAGTCATAAGGCACAACGAAAGGATACCAATCGACCAAATTGGTTTGTCGAGCATCCATACCAAAAATGCGGCTGCCGGTACGGTAAGGAAGCACAAGCTGGTAATGAATTTCCAGCACAAGGCTCTGCCCCGGCTGTAGCGGCTTGGAGAGCGGCAAGGTCCAGCGAGTGCCGCTGAGCGCGCCACGCACAGGTTGCCCATCAAGGGTCACCGACTGCAAATGAAAGACGTCGGGCCACTGGGCTGCTTCCACATTGAGCACCAATCGGTCGAGGGTGCGGAAGCCCGGATTGGGATACAAGATGCGCTCATCGACCGTCAGGGTTCGAGCCCAAAAATCCAGAACGGCGGTAAAATCGTAACGCGGGTGCGCGGGGGGGCGAGGGGTTGCCGTTGGAGAGGGCGTGGAAGAAGCAAGGGGCGTAGGCGTTGCGGCGGGAGTATTCGACGGCGTGAGGGTAGGGGGGAATGGCGTGTTGGTCGCCGGGGCGAAAGGCGTGGCCGTTGCCGTCGCCGTGGCAGGAGGTGATGCAGTTATTGCCTCCCCAATTGGACGCGCAGCATAAACACAGCCTCCCAGCCCAAGGCTCAAGGCTGCCACAGCCAATCTTACCAGTCCCACCAAGTCGTTACGCAATCTTCGCATGAAAAAAGGCGCCCGCGCATTCAGCGCGGGCGCGGGCAAGGGACGCTAAATAGCTTTTCGGAACACTCGATGGTTCTTGTACTCTTTGGCCCCGATGTTGATGAGATCCTTCCGCATCTGACGGGCGGTCTCGGCTACTTGCGTCAGTTCGGCATGCTCATAGCGGCCTTCGGATTTCACCGTCTGATACATTTCCTCATAAAGCAGCACATTCGCACCGCGGCCGTGATATTTCGGCAGCACCCCAGCACCATTGAGGGAAATCCAATTCGTGCGAGCGCGCTCGATCAGCAAATCGGCGATGCTCCAAGGGTAAAGATGGCCCTTGGCGCGCTGCATAGCTTTCGACACATCGGGGAAGCCAAACAAAAAGCCGATAATCTCATCGTCACCGTGCATGATCACTTTGATGTACCGCGGCACGGCCACCAGCACCAGCGTATCCACAATGTATTTGATTTCCCGCTCGGTCAGCGGGTAATATTCCCAGTTGTTGACGAAAGTGTTGTTGTAGGTTTCACCGATTTTGTTTGCCCAGCGTCGAATCTCACGCGTGGATTTGAAAGTGTGCACTCGGAAGGTGCCGCGTTCCTGCACCCGCCGAGCAATGCGGTGAATCCGCTCCGGCAACTCGTAATCGGGGGCGTGCACGTAGGTCGAGACGAAATCCACTTCCTTTTCAAACCCCATCGCTTCCATGAACTTGGGGTAGTAAGGGAAGTTGTAGTTCATCATGTCCATCATTTGGCGATGCTCAAAGCCCTCGATCTGAATGCCATAGCCGTTGAAGGCGCTAAAGCCCTTGGGGCCGACCAGCGTATCGAGGCCACGCTTGTGGGCCCACTCCTCCACGCGAGCAAACAGCGCCTTGGCAACCTCCAGGTCTTCGATGACGTCAAAGAAATAAAAGCTGGCAGTTTTCTTGCCGTGGTATTCGTTGTAAGGCTTGATCTCCAGCGCCGAGATACGTCCCACGACCTCGCCATCGCGCTCGGCAATGAAGAAATCGGCATCGGAATGCTCATAGAAGGGGTGCTTTTGCTTGTTGAGGGCAAACTCGATGTCACGGATAAAAGGGGGCACCCATTGCGGCGTGCCGCGATAGAGGTCGTAGTGAAACTTGACGAACTTGCGCACATCGGCGCGATTGGTGGTATCGATTTGACGGACGGTGAGCATGAGAACACTCCTTGAATGGGAATAAGAACCACGCTAATAAGTATACACCTTTCCACGCTTGGCGTTGCGGCGGAAGAGAAAGGCGGTCTTGCCGCCGCTGGTGCACGTGCAGCGCGCTATTGCCCAGGACGCACTTCCGCGCGTCCTCCGCGCCCAACTTGTGCTAAAATTCTCTCCATGAGCATCCACAAATTCTACACCACCACCGGCGACGATGGCTCCACCGGGCTGTTGGGGGAAGGCCGCGTGCCCAAAGACCACCCTCGTCTGGAAGCCATCGGCGCCATCGACGAAGCCGGGGCGTGCCTGGGGTTGGCCCGAGCGCACGCCCGCGCGCCCAAGACGCGTGCCTTCCTCGAAGAAGTGCAACGCCATCTCTACCGCCTGATGGCAGAAGTCGCTGCCACGCCCGAAAACGCAGCCCGATTTCGCAGCATCGGCACCGAGCAAGTAACGTGGCTGGAAGGCTGCATTGCCGAAATTGAAGCCGCTGTGCCGCCGCCCAACGCCTTCATCCTCCCGGGCGACACGGTGAGCGGGGCCTACCTCGACCTGGCCCGCACGGTGGTGCGCCGCGCCGAGCGACGCCTCGCCTCCCTCATCCGCAGCGGTGAGGTCGAGAACCGCGAACTGCTCCGCTACCTCAACCGCCTCTCTTCCCTCTGCTACGCCTTGGAACTGCTGGAAAACCACACAGCGGGCGTCACCCCCACCCCAGCCAAAGAAGGCTGAAATGACAGGCACCTTCATCAACGTAGCCACCATCATCCTTGGCAGCACCTTGGGGCTGTTCATCGGCGAGCAGCTATCGCAACGGGCGCGCGACACCGTGGTAGCCGGGCTGGGGCTGTTTACCGCCGCCTTGGGTCTGCAAATGTTCTTCAAGACCGAAAACCCCATCATCGTGCTGCTCAGCCTGTTGTTCGGGGGGCTGCTGGGCGAATGGTGGCGCATCGAAAGCCGCCTGGAACACCTGGGCGCATGGCTGGAAGCCCGCTTTGCCGGCGAGGGTGAGAGCGCCCGCTTCGTTCAAGGCTTCCTCACTGCATCGCTGCTGTTTTGCGTAGGCCCCATGAGCATCTTGGGCTCAATTCAAGACGGCTTGCTCGGCGATTACAAGCTGCTGGCCATCAAAGCAGTGCTCGACGGTTTTGCTTCCCTGGCTTTTGCCTCTACCCTGGGCATTGGGGTGATGTTCTCCATCGTCGTGGTGTTGGTCTATCAGGGCGGCATCAGCTTAGCGGCCGCGCAGTTGCACGGCTTGCTCAACCACCCCGCGATGGTCAACGAACTTACTGCGGCTGGCGGCATCATCTTGCTGGGGCTGGCCATTAGCAGCCTGCTGGAAATCAAACCCATCCGCAGCGGCAACCTATTGCCTGCGCTCGCCATTGCCCCTTTGCTGGTGTGGCTGACAAGCGCCGCACCCCGCTGGTGGCTGGCAAGCCCCGCGCCCCTCTGGTGGCACAGGCTGTTGCAGGTGATTCCGTGAACTACAACGCGAAAATCGACGCCCAAGTGGACGCCCCCGCGTGGGAAGCCTTCTTACAGGCCCACCCCAACGCCCACATCTTGCAAACGGCGGCCTGGGGTGCGCTCAAATCGGCCTTCGGGTGGTACGCTTTTCGCCTGGTTGCCGGTAAAGCCGGCGCGCAAGTGCTCTTCCGCCCGCTGCCGGGGGGCTTTACGGTAGCCTACATCCCCAAAGGGCCGGTCGGCCCCCCCGAAGCCTGGGAAGCCCTCTGGCCCGAGGTAGACGCGCTTTGCAAGCGAGAGCGCGCCGTGTTTCTGAAAGTCGAGCCCGACCTGTGGGAAGACACCCCTGCCGCGGCCGTGCCGCCGCGCGGCTTTCGGGAAAGCCCCCACGCCATCCAGCCCCGCCGCACCCTCGTCGTCTCCCTCGCCGATGACGAGGCGGCCATCCTCGCACGGATGAAACAGAAAACGCGCTACAACATCCGCTTGGCCGCGCGCAAGGGCGTCACCGTGCGCCCGTGGGAAGACACCCAAGCCTTCTACCGCCTGATGGCCGAAACCGGCGAGCGGGATGGTTTTGGCGTGCACGCCGCGGGGTATTACCAAAAAGCCTATGAACTTTTTCACGCCCAGGGGGCTGTCGAACTGCTGGTTGCCGAATACGAAGGTGAGCCTTTGGCTGCGCTGATGGTCTTCGCGCGCGGCCGGCGTGCGTGGTATTTCTATGGGGCTTCCACAGGGAAACACCGCAACAAAATGCCCACCTATTTGCTGCAATGGGAAGCCATGCGCTGGGCCAAACGCCGCGGCTGCACCGAATACGACCTCTGGGGCGTTCCCGACGCCGACGAAGCCACCCTGGAAGCCGAGTTCACCACGCGGCGCGAGGGGCTGTGGGGCGTGTATCGCTTCAAACGCGGCTTCGGCGGCGTGTTGCGCCGCGCTCCCGTCTGGGACCGAGTGTACCGGCCGCTGCTTTACAGCCTCTACCGCGCCCTGCGCGCCTAAACCACACGCCCGGCAGCTCAGAAGCCCGTGACCACATTGCTGTACAAATTGCCCGTGCTCTGCCCAAACAAATAAACCACCGCAATTACTATCAGCGCCACCAGCATGAGAATGAGGGCATATTCCAGCAGACCTTGACCTTTCATTGGGGGCTCCTTCAGGTTACAAGCGTGCAATTTTGGCCTTCAGCTGCTCCATCGCGGCAAGGATTTCTTTCAAGCGCTGGTGCAATTCGGCAGCCCGCTTATGCTCGGCGCGCACAAAGCGCGTGTAGGGGGCCATTGCCTCTCGAATCTGCTCCAGGTTGTTTTCCATCGTGGTCTCGAACTGCTGCCGCAGCGCATGAGAAAGGGAACGCCGCAGCTGGGTCACTTTGCGGTGCATTTCAGCCGTGGCCTGTTTGCGCCGCGCTGGGATGACGAACAGCCCCAGCACGGCCACGAACGTTGCCGCGGCAATGCCGGTAATATCGGCGGTCATGGTGGTGGCAATCGCGGTAATCACCGCGCCCAGGCCAATGGCGCCGACCTCCAAAGCCGCAGCGGCAGCCACGGCGGCCTGGGTGCCTTCGGCAAGGGCGCGGGCTTCCTTTTCTTTGTCATAGCTCTCGACCACCGCCTGCGCCCGTTGCCCCACGGTTTCCACCAGCCGATCGCGGTCATAGCGAAAACCGGTGGGGGCTTCCAGCATCTTGCCCTGGTATTTCTCGCGATGCCGGGCCAGATATTCGTGCACGGCCTGCCACTGCCGTAAGTCGTTTTCCACCAACCAATCGATCAGTTTCTCCACCCGCTCTTCGATTTGCTCTGGCACATCGCCGATGACGTGCGCCTGAAACTCCTCTTGCAAACGCTTCTTGCGAAACAAATCAACCACCCGCCCCAGACGAATGGTCTCCTCGAAATAATCACGCGCCCGCTCTTCCATTTGCAGCAGAATGTTGTCGATTTCGGCCATGCGCAATTCGAACCCGCGCTGCATATCGGCTTTGTACTCTTCCAACTGGCGCTCGACATGGGCTATCACTTCCAAATCGCCGGAAAGCACCTCCAATTCGCGCGCCAGCGCGGCAGCATGTTCTTCCGCGAGGCGCATGCCCACCCCCAAGGGGTTGAGCAGTTTCAGCCGAATGCGCTCGGTCTGGTCGAGCGTGTCGCGAATGTAGGTTTCCAGGGGCTCGAAGTGGCTGGCTTCCCAAAGCGGCTTTTCGCCCTGCTTCGCCCGCAGCGCCAGTTTGGCGCTCACAGGGAAAACTTCGGGCGTGGTGCCCAACAAAAGCCGCGCGTTTTCGCTCACGAAGGCAATCACCTGCTCCAAGTCTTCGGGGCGTTCCAACAGGTCGGCTTTGTTGATCACCAGCACGATTTTCTTGCCCCAGGCGCGCAGTTTTTCCAGGAAGGCACGTTCGCTTTCGCTGAACGGACGGTCGGCAGAAGTGACGAAAAGCACCAAGTCGGCGCGCGGCGCAAAGCGCTGCGTGATGAGCTCGTGCTCTCGAATGATGGCGTTGGTGCCGGGAGTGTCTACGATGCTCAGATCGCGCAACAGCGCCACCGGCGCGGTGATTTCCAGCAAGTGCTCGCCCAGGGGCTTTTGGGCCAGCGCCTCGCCGTAGCGCAAAATGTTGACCTGCGTGGTCGTGGGGGTCACGCCTTCCTGAAGCACGGATTGCCCCAAAAGGGCATTGATGAGCGCACTTTTGCCCGCGTTGAACTCGCCGACCACCACGATGAGGAAGAAATCGTCCAGCTGCAAGATGGACTCTTCGAGCGTCTGACGCGCCTCGGCAGCGATGCCGGCCTGCTGCAAGGCTTCACGCAGGTCGCTGAGCAGGGTGCGCTCTTCCTGCAACAAAGCGTCGGGTTTGTGTTTGAAGAAAGGCATAGGGAACTCCGGAGAGCAAGGTCGGGGGGCAGGTGTCAGGTGTCGAGGGGCGGGCGTCGGCGCAGCCAGGCCAGGAGTTGGTCGGTAGGCCAGGCGTTGAGGATATCTTCGGCGGAAGCCCAGCCGCGCCGGGCAGTGAGGATGCCGTAGGGGCGGTTGTCGAAGTCGGCGGGGGCGTGGGCGTCGGTGTTGACGGCCAGCACGATGCCGCGGGCGAGGGCTTGCTGCACCAAGT
Source organism: uncultured Anaerolineaceae bacterium (assembly GCA_964450875.1). GTDB lineage: Bacteria > Chloroflexota > Anaerolineae > Anaerolineales > DRMV01 > DRMV01. Next base: position 6,464 of record CAYVHG010000001.1, read on the forward strand.
GGTCGGCCAGGTCGAGACGGCGCGGATGGGCGTTGATTTCCAACGCCACGCGGTGCGTCGCGGCGGCTTCCAGCACGGCTTCCCAATCCAAATCTGCTCCGGGGCGGTGGGGCAGCAGGCGTCCCGAGGGGTGGCCGATGATGTGCACCCGCGGGTTGCGGATGGCGCGCAGCAGCCGCGCGGTGATTTGCTCACGCGGTTGGCGCAAAGAGGTGTGCAGTGAGGCAACCACCACATCCAATTCGGCCAAGACCTCGTCCGAGTAGTCCAGCCGCCCATCGGCCAGAATTTCCACTTCCGCGCCCTGCAAGAGCAGGATGCGATCGCCCAGTTCGGCCTGCACGCGGCGGATTTCTTCCCGCTGGGCGCGCAGGCGTTCAGGGGTGAGGCCGTGCGCCACGCCGAGGCTTTGGGAATGGTCGGTGATGGCGAGCACTTGCAGCCCGCGAGCGATGGCAGCTTCGGCCATCTGGCGGATGGTGGCGCGCCCGTCGCTCCAGTTGGAATGGCTGTGCAGTTCGGCGCGGATGTGCTCGCTGCGCACCAGCGCGGGCAGGCGGCGCTGGCGGGCGGCTTCCACTTCGCCGCGGCCTTCGCGCAGTTCGGGCGGCACCCACGGCAAGCCGAGAGCCTCATAGCAAGCAGCTTCGGTGGGGGCCTGCGGCGGCAGGGCTGCCTCGCCCCCCAGGGCGCGCACGTGCGCCGCGCTGCCAGTGCTCAGCACCCACGCCGTGCCCCAGCGCGGCGGGCGGGTGGCGATGAGATGCAGCGGGAAACCCTCGGGCAGGCGGGTTTCGGTTTCGGCGTACTCGGGGTGCTGCACCACTTCGCCCTGCAACCCCAAATGCGCCAACGCGGCCCGCAAGGTTTCGGCAGGATGCTCGGCGGCAAGAAGCAGGTCGATATCGCCAACCAGCGCTTTGCCCCGCCGAGTGCTGCCGGCAAGTTCAGCGCGCGCCACCTCGGGCAGCGCGCGCAGGCGTTCCAGCACCTGCTGCGCCCGTGGGTAAACCTCACCCAACAGAAAGCCCGTGGGCTGGGCACGCCGCGCCCGGATGGCTTCCAAGATGAGCGTTTCGGTCTTGGCCCCAAAACCGGGCAGCGTGCGCAGGCGACCCTCGCGAGCGGCTTGTTCCAATCCGGCCACATCTTCGATGCCGAGCTCTTGCCACAGCCGCCGCACTTTCTTCACGCCCAGGCCGGGCAATGCGAGGATTTCCAACAACGAGGGCGGCACTTCGGCTTCCAAGCGGTCGAGAAAGCCCAGCTGCCCCGTGCGCAGGTATTCGTCGATTTTCTTGGCAATGGCCGTCCCCACCCCAGGAATTTCGGTCAACCGCCCTGCCTTCCAAAGGGCCTCGATAGGCTCTTCCAGCGCCTCGATAGCATCGGCGGCGCGACGGTAGGCGCGCGTCTTGTAAGCCGACTCGCCTTTCAACTCCAACAGGGTCGCAATGCGCCGGAAAAGCCGCGCCACAGCCTGGTTCATGTCGGTATTGTACCCGATTTTGGCGCGGGTTGAAGGGCTGGCACCCCCGCGCATTGTTGCACGCCTACACCACCGTGATCTTGCCGTAGTGGGTGGCGGCCATCTCGGCGCCATGTTGGCGCAGGTGGCGCAGGGCGTGGGGTAGGTGGGCCAGGATGTCGCCCGCTACCAAACCGTCCTCGCCCAATTCGGCCGCGGCCAGGTCGC
>CAYVHG010000002.1:0-5441 GCA_964450875.1 uncultured Anaerolineaceae bacterium
CGGCGATGATTTGCTGGGTGCGCAGTGCGATGGTGACGGCTTTTTCGGAAGGCAGCGCCAGGGCTTCGTCGAGGCTGTTGGTGTGCAGCGATTGCGTGCCGCCGAGCACCGCGGCCAGGGCCTGGATGGTGACGCGCACGACGTTGATCTCCGGTTGTTGGGCGGTGAGGGTGCAGCCCGCGGTTTGGGTGTGGAAGCGCAGCAGCCACGAGCGCGGGTTTTTGGCGCCGAAGGTTTCTTTCATTTCCCGCGCCCAAATGCGGCGGGCGGCACGGAATTTGCCGATTTCTTCGAAGAAGTCGTTGTGGGAGTTGAAGAAGAACGAAAGCCGCGGGGCAAATTCGTCGATTTGCAGCCCGCGCGCCAGGGCCCAGCGGACGTATTCCAGCCCGTCCGAGAGGGTGAAGGCCAGTTCCTGTGCGGCGGTGGAGCCGGCTTCCCGGATGTGGTAGCCGCTGATGCTGATGGTGTTCCACTTGGGCAGGTGCTTGGAGCCGTATTCGATGGTGTCGGTGACCAGCCGCATGGAGGGCTCGGGCGGGAAGATGTATTCCTTTTGGGCGATGTATTCTTTGAGGATGTCGTTTTGGATGGTGCCGCGCAGTTCGTCTTGCCGGAAGCCTTGTTTTTCGGCGGCGGCGATGTACATTGCCCAAATGATGGCCGCGGGCGCGTTGATGGTCATGCTCGTGGAGACTTTGCCCATCGGAATGCCTTCGAATAGGCGTTCCATGTCGGCCAGGGAGGAGATGGCGACGCCGCATTTGCCGAATTCGCCCAAGGCTTCGGGCGCGTCGGTGTCGTAGCCCATCAGGGTGGGCAGGTCGAAGGCCACGGAGAGGCCGGTTTGGCCTTGCTCCAGCAGGTATTTGAAGCGCTGGTTGGTCTCTTCGGCGGTGCCAAAGCCGGCAAACATCCGCATGGTCCACACCCGGCCGCGATACATGGTGGCGTGGATGCCGCGGGTGTAGGGGTATTCGCCGGGCATGCCGAGGTCGCGGGCGTAATCCATCTCGGCCACGTCGTCGGGGGTGTAGAGGCGCTCCACGGGTTCAGACGAGGCGGTGATGAATTCCTCTTGGCGCTCGGGGAGGCGCTCCAGCGAGCGTTTGAGGGTGGTGTTTTCCCATTTTTGCTTGTGCTCGCGGATTTCTTCAACGGCTTTGGGGTCATAGAGGGACATGGCTCCGTCTCCTTAGAAGACAGGATGGGATAGCCGCCGGGGGAATGCGGGGAAACCCCGCCGTCAGGGCGTGAAAAGGCTGGACGGCTTTTGGGAAAAGTATAGCACACCCTCTTAATCGAGAGGCTTGTTTTCGTATAGCCTTCGGTCGGCGGCGTCTACCAGGTCATAGACTTCTTGGCCGTCTTCAGGGTAAGTAGCGATGCCGTAGGTCAATGTGAGGTGGAAATTCGGTGCCAGGAAATCCCAGGCGGCGCGCGCGGCGGCTTCGGTCACTTTGTCCATGACAGTACGGGCGTCTTCGCGGGTGCTTTCAGGCAGGATGATGAGGAATTCGTCGCCGCCGTAGCGCCCCACGAAATCGGTTTCCCGTAGGTTTTGTTTCAGGAGGGTAGCGGCGTGTTGCAGGGCGAGGTCGCCTTTTTGATGCCCGAATTGGTCATTGATGCGTTTGAAATGGTTGAGGTCGAGCATGACGATGGAAAAAGGGTGATGATAGCGCTGGGCGCGTTTCCATTCTTGTTCCAGGGCTTCGTCGACGGCGCGGCGGTTGGGCAGGCCAGTGAGGGCGTCGGTGCGGGCTTCCCGACGGAGTAGTTGGTAGAGGTAGGCGTTGTAGAGCGCTGCCCCCGCACGCGCCGCGAAGAGCTTCCCCACGGCTATTTCGTGAGGGGTGAGCAACAGGCGTTTGTCTTGCCAAAGCAAGATGAGCAAGCCCAGAGGCGTGCGAGGGGATGGGATGGTGAAAAAAGCCAGGACGTGAAACTGGTGTGCCAAACAGGCCTCTTGGAGCGTTTGAGGAAGCAAGGAGCAATCTTCAGGAAGGGCCAGTTGGAGGAAGGTTTCGTCACGTAGCAGGCGTTGGCAAACGTCTTGATGTTTATAGCATTCCTGGGCCAGGAAGGGGTCGAGCCCCGCGGTGTGCCAGCTTTTTAGGTATTGGGCGATGGGGGCGTTGGTGTAAGGAATGAAGATGGCGGTGCTGGCGTTGAGCAAGCGGGCTGCGTTTTCGGTGATGGCGGGAATGAGGTGCTGCAGGTTGAGATTTTGGGTTAGACCGGTGACGTCGGCGGCCAGCTCTTGCAATAGCGCCAGGTGGGCGGAGGTTTGGTGCAGCGTGACGGTGCGGGCGAAAAGAGGCGCTACGACTTCCAGCGCTCGTTGGGCGCGCTGGGTGTATTCGTCGAGGTTGCGCGGTGTCTTCCGAAAGCCCAATGTCACGACGCCGATTAGGGTTTGTCTTCCTGGGGTGTGAATGGGAAAGAGGAGCAGGCTTTGATGCTGTTGAAGCCGCTGATGGAGCGTCGGGGGCAGTGGAGGGGAAGGAGAGCGTTTGTTCAGATGAATCCAAAAAGGATGGAGGCTTTCCAGATGTTGGAAAAGCAGGCCGCAGTTTTTCTGGAAGGCTTCACTTTCTTGTGTTGAGAGGGTGCGGTTTTCCAGACCGCTGTGGATGTTGTAGGTGGATAAGGGAGAGAGGTTCCCGCCTCGCTTTTCCCACAGGATGGTAAAGACTTCATCGGCGTTCAGCAACGTTTGCAGGCGCTGCGAGAGGAATCTCACAGTTTGATGAAGGTCGTGATATTGCAACCCGTGGCGGCTGAGCTGGTGCAACGATGAGAAAAAGGCCCGCTGGGCTTCGGATTCTTCCCATAGCTTGCGTAATCGGCTGGATTGGGCCAGGGTGATGCTTGCCATGGTCAGCAAAAGCCCATCCACCGCGAGGATGGTCATCAGAAAACTGGCAGGAGGAGGCAGGTTTTCTTGGGGCGGCGAGAAGATGAAAACAGGGCTGAGCCAGCGGTGTTTGTAGGCTATGAAGAGCGCGGTGAAGAGCGCTATGCTAATGCTGGTGAAAATGACAACCGGTAGCACCGCACCATAGGTGATGGCCATCCCTGCAATGTAAATGAGAAGGAGGTAGATGCCGGGGCTGTGGATGCCGCCGGTGTAGTGAATCCCGACAGTAAGGAGTAGGAGGTCGGCCAGGGTTTGGGTATAAGTCCACCATTGCAAGGCGCGAATTTGCCTGGGGGTGTATTCTTGTGCATGGGCTTCATAGTGATCGTAGACCAAGGTGGAGATGAAATTGGCGCCTGCAGCGAGGGCGATGAGGCGGATGTAGATGTGGAAGAGATGTAACGAAGCCCCCAACGACACGCTGAGAAGGGCGAGAAGGGTCGCAAAGAGTAGAACTACCCAGCGCGCTTTGGATAATCTGGCAGCTTGCTTGAAGAGGAACTCGGTAGCCATGTGGAAGAGAGAGCCTTGCGAGAGGTCGAGGGAAGCATGTGAGGCTTAGAGGTTGAGAATCTGGTGCAGGTGTGTGCTTAAGGTGGTGCGAGGGATGGTGGTTTGTTGGCGAGTCGAGAGGTTCTTGAGGGTCACTTGGCCTTTGGCTACTTCGTCGGGGCCAACGATTAACGCTACTCGCGCGCCCACGCGGTCGGCGTATTTGAATTGTTTGCCCAGCTTGGCCGGTTCGGGATAGGTCACGACGTTGAAACCCGCGGTGCGCACTTCGGCGGCCAACTGGTAGGCCGCCAGCAGGTGGTCGGCGTCGAACACGGTGACCAGAATCGGCGCAGGGTGGGTCGCGAGGGCGGGCAGGCGGCCATATTTTTCCAGCACCAGGGTGACCACCATGTCGCCCATGGCGAAGCCAACGCCGGGCAGCGGTTTGCCGCCGACGTCGCCCACGAGGTTGTCGTAGCGCCCGCCGCCGAGGATGGCGCGGAATTCGCCGTCGCGGTCGCGCGCTTCGAACACGGTGCCGGTGTAGTAGTCCAGGCCGCGGATGATGTTGGGGGCGTAACGCAGGTAGTCGCGCGCACCCAACGCTTCGGCGGCAGCGAAAAAGCGCACCAGCTCTTCGGATTGTTCCCACAGGCCCTCGTCGGCCAGCAGCGCTTTGAGGCCACCGATTTGAGCTGCCGAAAGCCCAATTTCGCCGGCGTAGGCTTCCCATGCCGCGACGCTCATCTTTTCTCGCCGGTCGATCAGCCGGAAGACGGCCTTGCGCTGAGCGGCGGGGATGCCGAGCGCGTCCAGGCGGGAATCCATCAGGCGGCGGTTGTTGACCAGAATCTGCACTTCGTTGGGGGTGAGCCCGACCCGGCGGAAGAATTCAGCGCCCACGGCGGCCAGTTCGGCATCGGCTTCCGGGCTGTTGACGCCAATCATGTCGATGTTCCACTGGAAGAACTCGCGAGCGCGGCCTTTTTGGGGGCGTTCGTAGCGCCAAAACGGGCCAAACGACCACCACCGCAAAGGAAAGACCAACTGCCCTTGCTTTTGGGCAACCATGCGCGCCAAGGTGGGGGTGAGTTCGGGGCGCAGAGTGATGAGGTCGCCGCCGCGGTCAGGGAAGACAAAGGCCTGTTCTTTGACCAGCTCTTCGCCCGATTTGGCCGCATAGAGGGCGATGGGCTCCAGAAACGGCCCGTCGTATTCTTGATAGCCGAAGGCTTCGGACGCCACGCGCATTTGGCGGTAGAGCCAGGTGCGCACGGCCATTTTTTCGGGGTAGAAATCGCGGGTGCCTTTGACAGAAGGGATGATTTTTTTTGCCATGAGTTCCTCGACGAAGGGGGCATTAGTGCCCGATATGTTTGAGATCGACGGTTTCGAGAGAATCGTCCCACAAGCGAAGGCGACGGCGCCAGGTCATGATGTGGGGGACGATAGCAGGCAGCAGGAAGAGACGTTCGCGCGGGGGCAAGGGGGAAAGCCCCTCGGCTTGCATCAGCATGGCAAAGCAGAAGAGGCGCTCGGTTTCGTCGCGGCGTTTGAGCACCATAGGCACGGCGACCCATGAAAGTGCTGCGCCTGTGGTGAACTCGTGCAGCCACCTCCACACCGCTTGAGCAGCGCGTTTTAGGGTGTTTCGCGTAGCCATCGCTCTACGCCGCCGGGGTGGCGGTAATCTTCCAGCGCGTTCAGCAAAGGCTCGGCGGCTGCCGCGTGGACGAAGAGGGCTTCGTGTTCCTCGAAGATGAAGCCTTCTTCGCGCGCTTGCCGGATGAAAGCCAGCAAATGGTCGTAATAACCTCGAAAGTTGAAAAGGCCGATGGGTTTGGTGTGAAGGCCGATTTGAGCCCATGTTAGGGCTTCGAACATTTCTTCCAGCGTGCCATAGCCGCCGGGCAGGGCGATGAAAGCGTCGGCGAGTTCGGCCATGCGGGCTTTGCGCGTGTGCATGTCGGCGACGATTTCCAGGCGGGTGAGGTGGTCATGGGCCAGTTGGGGGGTGTAGAAA
>CAYVHG010000003.1:0-3229 GCA_964450875.1 uncultured Anaerolineaceae bacterium
ATACACATCGTCGAACGTGGCAAAGGCCTGCAAAATTTCGGTGCTCGGCGTGCCGGGGTAAGCGGCGGCAATTTCCACGCCCGCTTCCCACGCGCCGCGGGCAATGGCTTCGTTACCGCTCAGCAGGGCTTTTTCCATCAAAACCTCCGGGAAGTCAGATCGTCGGGTCGTCAGAAGGCCGGTAATCGGCGAGGAAGTCGAGCAGCAGGGTGTTGAAGGCAGCGGCGTGTTCCTGCGGCAGCATGTGAGGCGCCTCGGGCACCAGCGCCAACCGAGCGTTGGGCAACGCGGCGGCGATGGCTTCGGCGTGGCTGGGGGGAGCGTATTCGTCCGCCGTGCCTTGCACCACCAAAGTTGGGGCTTCCACGTGGCGCAAAAGCGGGCGGGCGTCCCAATTCCACACCTCGGGGCGGTGCCACCCCTGATACCACATCTCGAACACGGCATCGCCGCGCCCCGCATGGGTGCGGTCCAGCGCTCGGCGGAAGGCTTCCGAGCGCTCGTAAACCTGCCGCAGGGCTTCCATGCCGGGCTGCATGGTGGGGTCTACATACACATGTGCGGCTACGGTCACCAAGGCCCGCACACGCTGCGGGTGGCGGGCGGCAAAATACAGCGCAATCGTGCCGCCGTCGCTATGGCCTACCAGCGCGACCTGCGCCAGGCCAAGGGTGTCGAGCAGTGCAGCCAAGTCTTCCACATCGGGCTCGAACCAAGGGGTGTGCAACCGAGGCCGAGGTTCGGAAGCGCCGTAGCCCCAGCGGTCGTAGGTCAGCACTCGGAAACCGGCTTCTACCAGGGCGGGCACTTGCGCTCGCCATGCAGCGCTGCTGCCCAGGCCGTGGTGCAAAAGCACCACCGGGAAGCCATCGGGCGGGCCGTGGAAGGTGTAGGCAAGGCGGTGCATAGAAACAAGGTGCGGTTACAGCGGGATGTTGCCGTGTTTCTTCGGGGGGTTGGAATCGCGTTTGTTTTGCAGCATTTCCAAAGCGTTGATGAGCACCGGGCGGGTTTCGCGCGGTTCGATGACGTCGTCCAAATAGCCGCGCGCCGCGGCGATGTAGGGGTTGGCAAATTTCTTGCGATATTCGGCCACCAGCTCGGCCTTGCGCGCCACCGGATCGTCGGCTTCCTCCAGTTCACGGCGAAAGATGATGTTCACCGCGCCGTCGGGGCCCATCACGGCCAGCTCTGCCGAAGGCCAGGCAATGTTGAAATCGCCGCGCAGGTGCTTGCTGCTCATGACGTCGTAAGCGCCGCCGTAGGCTTTGCGCGTCACCACGGTGAGTTTGGGCACCGTGGCCTCGGCGTAAGCGTAAAGCAGCTTCGCGCCCGAGCGGATGATGCCGCCATATTCCTGCACCGTGCCGGGCATGAAACCGGGCACGTCTTCGAACGTCAACAACGGAATGTTGAACGCGTCGCAGAAACGGATGAAGCGGGCGGCCTTTTCCGAGGCGTTGATGTCGAGCACGCCTGCCAGTACCGCTGGCTGGTTGGCAATAATGCCCACCGTGCGCCCGCCCAGGCGAGCAAACCCCACCACGATGTTGGGGGCAAAGTGCTCGTGAATCTCGTAAAAGTCACCGTTATCCACCACCAAGTGAATGACGTCTTTGATATCGTAGGGTTTGCCGGGGTCGTCGGGCACAATCGTATCCAAGGCTTCTTCCATGCGCAGCGGGTCGTCGCCGGTTTCCAGCAACGGCGGGTCTTCCATGTTGTTCTGCGGCAGGAAAGAAAGCAGCCGTCGCACCGACATCAGCGTCTCGGCCTCGGAATCATGCACGACGTGCGCCACGCCCGACTTGGTGGCGTGAACATCCGCTCCGCCCAAATCCTCGAAAGTGACGTCTTCGTGGGTCACGGCTTTGACCACCTGGGGGCCGGTGACGAACATATACGACGAGCCGCGCACCATGAAAACGAAGTCGGTGATGGCGGGAGAATACACCGCGCCGCCGGCAGCCGGCCCCATGATGACGCTAATTTGCGGCACCACCCCCGAAGCCAGGGTGTTGCGCAAGAAGATTTCCGCATAGCCGCCCAGGGAATCCACACCCTCTTGAATGCGCGCCCCGCCGGAGTCGTTCAGCCCGATGATGGGCGCGCCGTTCTTCAGGGCCATATCCATGATTTTGATGATCTTGCGGGCATGGGCTTCACCCAAGCTACCGCCCATCACCGTGAAGTCCTGCGAAAACACATACACCAGACGGCCTTCGATGGTACCCCACCCTGTAACCACCCCATCGCCCAGATAGCGCTTCTCGGCCATGCCAAACTCGGTGGCGCGATGGGTGACGAACATATCGATTTCGCGGAACGAGCCACGGTCGAGGAGCAAATCCAGACGCTCGCGCGCGGTCAACTTGCCCTTCTTGTGCCGCGCCTCAATGCGCTTGGGGCCACCACCCAGGCGGGCCTGGGTCTTCATCTTTCGCAGGCGTTCGATTTTGGGGTCGGGATGTTCACTCATCGTCTGCTCCAAAAAGAGAATTCCAAATTGGCGGCGAGGTCAATGCCAGCACCGCGACCACGATGGCTGCCATCGAAGCGGAAGCAAAACGCTCGTTATGGCGAAAAACAGCGTTCTGCGTCAGCCCATAGCGGTCGAGCCACCAGAAAACACCGAACAGCGTCACGGTAACCGCCGTAGCCGCCGCAGCCCAGCGATGGTTGGTCAACAACATCGTCCAGGTCGTCAAGCCAGCCACCAGCCATGCGGCGCCACTCACGGCCAAATAAAGCCACGGCACTTCCAGCGGCAGATTTTGCAACCACGCCGCGCCGCGCCACGCTGCCCAGAGGCGCAAACCGCCCCAGGCCGTTATGAAGAACACCACGACCTGTAGAAAAGTCGCGGCGAGAAACGAAATCACCTTGGCCTTCGTGACGCGCCCGCTCATGGGATTTCCAGCGTAATCTTGCCCAATTGTTCGCCGCGCGCCAGCCGCTCTTGCGCCAAACGGGCTTCTGCCAGCGGAAAGGTTCTATCCAACACCGGCTTGAGTTTGCCCTGAAACACCAACCGCATCACATCCCGAAAGTCTTTTTGGGGCGACATCGTGGAACCAATCACGCTCAGATGCTTGCCGAAGATGTAGCGGTTGTCAATCTGGAACTTCGGACCGCCGGTGTTGCCCACGGTGAGCACTCGGCCGCCCTTGCGTGCGGCTTTGAAACTCAGCGGGAACGTGGTGCCGACGTTGTCCACCACCACATCCAC
>CAYVHG010000004.1:0-19815 GCA_964450875.1 uncultured Anaerolineaceae bacterium
GTTACTACTGGCGCGCGCGCGCCGAGGAAGCCCTCGGCCAGCACCAACGTGCTTTGGACGACGCCCGCAAAGCCGTCCAACTGAACCCTCATTTCGTCCCAGGGTGGACGCTGTTGCGCGCGCTCCAAGGCGGAGGGTAGGCGGCCTTCACTATCACCAGGAGGAAATTTCCCATGCAGAAGCGAACGACCGAATGGATCGAAAAAGTCAACACAGCCTACCACGAGCGGCAATTCAAAGAGCCCTACCGTAGCACGGTGGCCTTCTGCGACTGGCTGGAAGCCATCGGGCTGCTCCACAAAGAAAGCCGCCTCCGCATTCTGGATTTGGGAGCCGGGCAAGGGGCAACGCTCTATTACATGAGTCTGCGTTACCCCCACTGCACGTTCGTGGGGGTCGACCTCAACGCCGATCTCGTTCAAAAAGGCAATGCTTTCTTCCAAGAGCACGGCATCACCAACTGCCGCTTGGAAGTAGGCGACATCTACGCCCTGGATTCCAAATACATTGGTGCTTTCGACGGGGTGATTTCTTTGCAAACCCTGAGCTGGCTGCCCGCCTTCGAAGAACCTCTCGAAGCCATGTGCTCTTTGGAAGCCCCTTGGATAGCACTTTCCTCACTGTTCTACGACGGCCTGGTTTCCTGCACGATAGAAATCAAGGAATACACCGAACGTTTGGAACCTTACACCCAAAGCTTCTACAACATCTACTCCCTGCCCGTCATCGAGCAGTTTCTCGCCGATCGTGGCTATCGTGATTTCCGCTATACTCCCTTCGAAATCGACATCGATTTACCCAAACCACAAAAGAAAGTCATGGGCACTTATACCGAGAAGCTGGCAGACGGCCGCCGCTTGCAAATCTCTGGCCCGCTGCTCATGCCCTGGCATTTCATCAGCGCTCGTCGGGGGGGCTTTTCTCCTTCCCCCTGACTTCTCGGCAAAACCACAACGCCCCGCTGCTGACAGCGGGGCGTTCCGTTTTTCATACGCGTTTCTGCTCAGCGGAGGCTTTACCTCACAAGTGCAGCACCGCTTGCAACGCCCATCGAAGGGCAGGGGCAGTGACGATTCCAAAGAAAACCGTCGCCAGGGCGGTCACGGCCACACCCAAATTCAGCCAGGCGTCGCCATGCGCTTCGGCCTCCCCTTCTTTCATGTACATCGTAGTCACAACCCGCATGTAATAATACACCGACACGACCGAGGCCAACACACCCACAATCGCCAAACCGACATAGCCAGCGTCCAACGCGACGCGGAAGAGATAGAACTTTCCCACGAAGCCCACCGTCGGCGGGAAGCCGCCAAAGGAGAGCATGAAAACCGTCATCGCCAAAGCCAGCCAGGGGTGCTTGCGCCCCAAGCCCGCATAATCGGCGATTTCCAGACCCCGGCCCTCGGTGCGCTCTACTGCAACCACGACCGCCCACGCGCCAAAATTGGTCACCGCATAAGCGCCGAGATAGAACAACACCGCGGCCACAGCCATCGGTGCCAATTTGGCATCGGCAAAAGCCACCACCGCCACCAGCATATAGCCGGCATGGGCAATGCTGGAATAAGCCAACATCCGTTTGATGTTCTTCTGCGCGAGAGCGGCCAGGTTGCCGACGAGCATCGTGAGCAAAGCCAAAACCCACACAATGGGGGTCAATTGGCCGCCCAGCACGGGGAAGGCCAACACCAGCACCCGCAACAAGGCGGCGAAGCCGGCCACCTTGGCGCCCGCGGCCATAAAGCCTGTCACTGGCGAAGGCGCGCCCTGATACACATCAGGCGTCCACATGTGGAAGGGCACAGCCGCCACCTTGAAGCCCAGCCCTACCAGCAGCAAGCCCGCTCCCAACGCCAGCAGCGTCAGGTTGGCCCGGCCGGTATCTACCGCCGCGGCAATGCCCGCGATTTGGGTGGTCTGGGCAGCGCCATAGGTCAAGGCAATGCCATACACGAAGAAAGCCGCCGCGAACGCGCCCAACAAGAAATACTTCAAGGAAGCCTCTTCGCCAACTTCGCGCGGGCGGGCAAAAGCCGTGAGCACGTACAACGGAATGGAAAGCAGCTCCAGCGCCAGGAACATCACCATCAAATCGGCGGCCTTTGCCATCAGCATCATCCCTGCCACCGAAAACAGCAGCAAGGTGTAATACTCGCCGCGCACCATCTGCTGGCGCTTCAAGTAATCGTAGGCCAGCAGAATGCCCAACGCGCCGCTCAGCGCCAGCAAAGCTTCCAAAAAGGTGGCGAAACCATCCGAAACCACCATCCCATGGAAGCCAGCACCCACACCGCCACCCTGCGCCACCGCCAGCCCGAAGGCCAACGCCAGGCCCAGCGCGGCCAAAAAGGCCGTCCAGCCCTTGCGCGCCTTCGGGATGAACAAATCCACCAACAGCAACACGCTCGCCCAAATCACCAGCGCGATCTCAGGCAACAGGGTGGAAAGGTCGGAAAAGGTCATGAGAGCCTCACAGTGAACAATGCGTCATACACAGGGCACGAAAGAGAGCCTCGAAGTTTCTCAGTGCATCGCCAATGCCGCGGCCTGCAAGCCATGCGCCAGTTTCTCCACCGAGGGCATCATCAGGTTGAAGAACGGCGCCGGATGCAAGCCAATCCAGAAGATGAACACCGTCAGCACGGCCAGCACGGTAATCTCGCGCCAGTTGAGGTCTTTCAGCCCCAGGTTCTTTTCCTTGACCGGGCCCAAGAAGACCTTCTGCAGCATCACCAAGATATACACCGCCGCGAGCACGATACCCACCGCGGCGCTAATGGCAAACGCCGGGCCGAGAATGGGCGACTGGAAAGCACCCATCAAAATCGTGAACTCGCCAATGAAGCCGTTCAAGCCCGGCAAGCCCATGGAAGAAAGCGCCACGACCAGCGAAAAAGCGCCGTAAATCGGCATGATCTTCCACAAGCCACCAAAAGCGCTCAGGTCGCGGGTGTGCGTCCGCTCATAAATGATGCCCACGATAAGGAACAAAGCGCCCGTGCTGATACCGTGGTTGATCATCTGCAAAATGCCGCCGGCGATGCCCATCGGGTTGAGGGCAAACAAACCCAGCATCACAAAACCCAGGTGGCTCACCGAGGTGTAGGCCACCAACTTCTTGAAGTCCTTCTGGGCATAAGCCACCATCGCGCCGTAGATGATGCCAATGATGGCCAACACCGCAATCGGCACCGCGAACTTCACCGAGGCTTCAGGGAACAGGGAGAGGTTGAAGCGCAGGAAGCCGTAAGTGCCCATCTTCAGCAACACGCCCGCCAGGATGACAGAACCGGCCGTCGGGGCTTCCACATGGGCATCGGGCAACCACGAATGCAGCGGCCACATCGGCACCTTGATGGCAAAAGCCAGCGCAAAGGCGAGGAACAGCCACGACTGCAAATGCAGCGGCAGGTTCACACCCTTTGCCAACAAGTCGGGCAGCATGAAAGTGCCCTGGCTCAAGCCCAGCCACAAAATAGCAAGCAGCATCAGCACCGAACCGACCATCGTATAGAGCATGAACTTGATGGCCGAGTAAGTGCGCCGCGGGCCGCCCCAAATGCCGATGATGAAATACATCGGCACCAAGCTGAATTCCCAGAATACGAAGAAAGTGAACAAATCCAGCGCCAGGAATACGCCCAACATGCCCACTTCCATCACCAGGAAGGCAATGGCGAATTCCTTTACACGGTCTTCAATCGCCGTCCACGCCGAGAAAATCGAAATCGGCGTCAGCAGGGTGGTCAACAACACCAACAGAATGCTCAAGCCATCCACGCCCAGGGCGTAATGGATTTCAAACCCACCCGCCTTCATCCAGATTTTGTCATACACCATCTGGAAGCCGGGGTCTTTGGCGTGGAACATGCTCAGCATCCACAGGGACACAAAGAACGACACCAGCGAAGTCACCACCGCGACCCAGCGGATGGCGTCCTTGCGTTCCCGCGGGATGAGCAAAATGATTGCCACACCCACCAGAGGGAAGAAGGTCATCAAGTTGAGCGGATTCATCAGGAAGTCCATCATGCTACCTCGCCTTTAGTAGGATTCTTCCAACGCGTAAACGCGGCGGTACTATTTTACCGCCATAACAAATAGGTGAAAATGAGCAAAACACCCACAAACACGCTCAAAGCGTAGTTACGCACGAAACCGGTTTGCCAGCGGGCGATTTTCCGGCCCACGAAGTCGGTCAACCACGCCGTGTCATTGACGGCAGCGTCGATGAACCACACGTCGAACGCAGCCGAAAGCCGAGTGAGGGCGATATAAGGGTTGAGCACCACAGCCCAGTAAAGTTCATCCACCCACCACTTGGCCTGCATGGCGGTGAACAGCCAGCCCAAAGGCCGTTGCAGCGGGTCGGGTTGGGCAGCGCTTTCCAGCGGGCGCTTGCCATAGAGCCACCACGCCAGCGCCAAGGAAATCACCGCGATAGTCGCCGACATGCTGGCCACCAACGGGTTGAGGCCGCCGCCTTCCACCTCACCAAAGGTGTGCCCCAACCATTCCGCCAGGTAGGGGTGCGGCCAGTTGAGCAAGCCGCCTGCCGCCGAGAGCACAGCCAAGGCCACCAGCACCGAGGTCATCGTCCACGGGCTTTCCTTGGCGTGGGCAGCCGCCTGGCTGCGCGGCTTGCCGAAAAACACCAAGAAAATCTGCCGACCGATGTAAAACGCGGTCAGGAACGCCGCCACAACCAGCAACCAGTATACCAGAGGGAAGGCAGCCTTGGTATCGGCAATGATCTCGTCTTTCGAGAAAAAGGCTGCCAGCGGCGGAATGCCCGCCAGGGTCAAGCCGGCAATGAGGTACGTCCAGAAAGTCAGCGGAATGACCTTCCGCAACCCGCCCATGAAGCGCATGTCTTGGGGGTCGAAGTCGGGCGGGTCGTCGCTGTGGTGCCCTTCGTGCCCCCCTTCTTCGGGCAAGGGGTGATGCGCCCGTTCCAGCGCGATGATGACCGAGCCCGCAGCGAGGAAGAGCAACGCCTTGAAGAAAGCATGGGCAATCAAGTGGAACATGGCCGCCACATACGCGCCCACGCCCACCGCAGCGACCATAAAGCCCAGCTGCGAAATGGTGGAATACGCCAGCACTTTCTTGATGTCGTTCTGCGCCACGGCAATCGTGGCGGCAAACAGCGCCGTCAGCGCCCCCACCAGCGCGACCGCGTGCTGCGCCGTCGGCACCAGGTCATAGAGCACGTGCGAGCGCGCCACCAAATACACGCCCGCCGTCACCATCGTGGCCGCGTGGATGAGCGCCGAAACCGGCGTCGGGCCTGCCATCGCATCGGGCAACCACACATACAGCGGAATCTGCGCCGACTTCCCCGTTACGCCCAAAAGCAGCAACAGGGTGATGACCAAAATCGCCTGGGGGTGGCTCTGAGCCACCGCCGGCGCTTCCGCAAACACCTTCTCGAAATTCAGAGTGCCGAAGACGGTAAACATGTAAAACATGGCCGTCATGAAGCCAAAGTCGCCGATGCGGTTGGCAATGAACGCCTTCTTGCCTGCCATCGCGTTGGCGATGCTCAGGTTCCCCTTGGTATCGTATTCGAACCAGAAGCCAATCAGCAAATACGAACACAGCCCAACGCCTTCCCACCCCACGAAGAGCATCAAGTAACTATCGCCCGTGACCAAAATCATCATCGAGGCGATGAAGAGGTTGAGGAAGACGAAAAAGCGAGCATAACGCCCCGGGTCGCCCTTGTAGCGGACATCGTAGTGCATGTAGCCCACAGCATAGAGATGGATGAGCGTGCTCACGCCCGAGACCACCAACATCATCGTCACCGCCAGGGTATCGACCCGGAAGGCCCACGAGACATCCACCACCGTCATCCACGAAAGGAACGGCACCGTGGCCCCCGCCGGCTGGACGCGCAAAGACAGCCACATCAGCACGGAGATCACGAACGAAAGCCCCGCAGCCGTCACGGCAACGACAGCCACCCCGCGCTCACCAATGCGGCGCCCAAACGCCATGTTGAACAGCAGCCCCAAGACAGGGAAGAACACTGCCCAGGGGACAAGATAGAAAAACGTGCCCGAATGGTTCGTCACTTCGCTGAGAAACATGGGCTATCCCTTTAACCGGTGCAGCATGTCAATATCAATCGACTGCTTGGTGCGGAAGATGGTCACCAAAATCGCCAAGCCCACGGCTACCTCAGCCGCAGCCACCGTCATCACGAAAAACACGGCAATCTGACCATCTACCGCGCCAAACTCGGCGGCAAAAGCCACAAAAGCCAGGTTGGCAGCGTTGAGCATGAGCTCAATGGCCATGTAAATCACCAGCGCGTTGCGGCGCACCAACACGCCTGCAACCCCGATGATGAACAACACCGCCGACAGGGCAAGCAAGTAATTCGTAGGGACCATGATTGTGCCTCGTTTCCTCAACCGCTCGTCATTGTTCTCGGGTCAACACCACCGCACCTACCGCCGCGACCAGCAAGAGCACCGAAGTCACCTCGAAAGGCAGCAGGTAGCGGTTGAAAAGCAGCTGGCCGATGGCCGCGGGGCTGCCCAAGCCCGCTTTGGCGCCGCTCAGCGCGCCCAAAGCGCCCACCTTGGCCGCAAAGGCGTAAATCACCTCGGCCAGAAAGAGCACCGTCAGCCCAAACGCCAACGGGCGTTGCCAGCCAATGGGGCCGCCGGTTTCGGTCAGCTTTTGCGGCCCCAAAATCATCACCGCAAAGAGGAAAAGCACCATAATGGCCCCCGCATACACCGTGACCTGAGCCAACGCCAAGAACGGCGCGCCCAAAATCAGGTAAAGCACCGCGAGGGTCAACATCACCAGCACCAGGAAGAGCACAGCATACACCACGTTGCGGGAAAACAACATCCCCAACGCTGCGCCGATGGCAATGAGGGCCAACACCAACAAAACAAGCAGATCAACGCTCATGGAAAACTCCACATTTCGCCATTCGCCGGTTGCGACTCATTCGCGCTTCACCACCACTTGCGGCACCGGCGGCATATCCACGCCGCCCTCGGTCTTCTGCGGGGTCGGCTTGCCCCCCGGCGGCACCGGGTCGAGCAGCATCTCCTTCGTGTAAATGGCTTGCCGCCGATCGGTGAAGCTCAGTTCGTAATCGTGCTCCAGCACGATGGCCTGCGTCGGACAGGCATCCATGCAATAGCCGCAGAAAATGCAGCGCGACATGTTGATTTCATACACCCGCGCATAGCGCTCACCCGGCGAGTAGCGTTCCTCGTCGGTGTTTTCGGCGGCTTCCACGAAAATGGCGCCCGACGGACACGCCGCCGCACACAGCGCACAGCCGATGCACCGCTCCAGCCCGTTGTCGTAGCGCTTGAGCACATGCCGCCCCCGAAAGCGCGGCCGCACCGTGCGCCGCTCTTCCGGATACTGGATCGTCACCGGCTTTTCCAGCATCTGGCTGAAGGTCGTCCAATAACCTTTGAAAATCGCCGAAATGTCTTCGAAAACAGACATGGTTGCCTCGTTGATTCATACTTGGTAATGGGTGGCTTCGTTACCTCGTTCCCAACTTTCCGACGCCCAACCGGCCTAACCGCCCAACACCACAATGCCTATCGCGGTGAGGAACACATTGAGCAGCGCCAACGGGAAGAGCACCTTCCACCCAAAGGCCATCAGGCGGTCGTAGCGCAGGCGAGGCAAAGTCGCGCGCGTCCAAATGGCGAAGAAAACCAGCGCCAAGATCTTGATGAGCATGTAAACCGGCCCCAGCCAGGGGAAGGCCTCTACCCCCGGGCCGTAATAGCCGCCGAGGAACAACGCCGCAATGATCGCGCTCATGGCCACCACCTTGATGTATTCGGCCATGAAAAAGAGGGCAAACCGCATCCCGCTATATTCGGTGTGGTAGCCGCCGGTGAGTTCCTGTTCGGCCTCGGGCAGGTCGAACGGCGAGCGGTTGATTTCCGCAAACGCCGCCATCAAGAAAATGAGGAAACCCAGCGGCTGGTAAACGATGTACCACAAATGCTTCTGCGCTTCCACGATTTTGACCAGGCTCATCGAACCGGCCAACAAAATCGGCCCCACCAGCGCCAGCCCCAAGGCCAGTTCGTAGCTCACCATCTGCGCGGCGGAACGCAAGCCGCCCAGCAACGAATATTTGTTGTTGGAAGACCAGCCCGCCAACACAATGCCATACACGGCCAGCGACCCCACGGCCACGATGTAGAGCGTCGCGACGTCGATGTCGGCCAGGTAAAGATGCGCCGTGCGCCCAAAGAAGGGCACTTCGCCGCCCCACGGAATGACCGCGCCAATCAGGAAGGCAGGAATTACCGTGATGATGGGGGCCAGGGTGAAAAGCACCTTGTCGGCCTTGGCCGGGATGAATTCCTCCTTGAAGATGAGCTTCACCCCATCGGCCACCGGCTGCAGCAAGCCCCAAGGGCCAGCGCGGTTCGGACCAATGCGCACCTGAATGCGGGCGATTGCCTTCCGCTCGTAATAGGTGGCATAGGCAAAGCCCGTCAGCAGGATGAGGATGAGTATCACGGCCTTGATGGCCCAAATGCCGAACATGGATGCGGTCATGGGCAATTCCTAATTTACAGTTCCTAATTCGCAGGTCGCGATTGCGGCCAGGGGCACACCCAGCGAGCGCGGCACCAACACCACGCCTTCCGGCGCCTGGCGATCGAGGTGCACGGTGACGGCGTAGGTGCCCGCGGCGAGTTCGAGGGAAGCCCGGTCGCCGTCGGCCAAGCCGCGGCGGGCAGCCTCTTCGGGGTGCAGCACCACGAAGGCGCCCTGGGGCAGCCGCGGCGCCAGCGTGGCCGAGCGCCCCACCAGGGCCCCGCGGTCGTAAAGCCGCGTCACGGGCACGGCCAGCAGCGCGGCCGTCGGCGCAGCGGGCACGGACGGGGCTTCCACAGGCGAGGCCGCACCTTCGCGCGCCGCAGGCTTCAGCGCCACGCCCAGCCCTTGGGTGTTTTCATAAGCCGTACCGCCGTAATACAAGTCGGTGCGGCGAATGAGCGGGTATTGCTCGTGCACTTCGGCGAGCCTCTCGTAGGTGACGCCCGCGTAAGTCGGCACGGCTGCGGCAATCTGGCGCATGATGGCCGCGGGCGATTGGGCTTCCAGCGCCACGCCAAGGCGCTCGCCGAGTTTGGCCGCTACCGCGAAGTCGGCCAAGAGCCCTTGCGGCGCAGGCACGGCCGGGTAGAACCGCTGAACCCGCAGTTCGCCGTTGGTGTAAGTGCCGCTGCGCTCGGTGTAAGCCAGCACCGGCAAGACCACATCGGCCTTGCGGGCGGTTTCGGTGAGGAAGAGCTCTTGCACGACCACGAAATCGGCCGCTTCCAAGGCGGCTGCCAGGGCAGGGGCGTCGCCGACGGGGTCGGCGCCCGCTACCAGCACGGCTTTCGCCGCCCCGATGGCCGCGGCCAGGTCGTCTTGCGGGCGGAAGCCCATATCCCAAGCGCCTTGGTCGTTGGCGCGCGGCCACACGCCTACCATGCCGCTGCCGGGCTTTCCCGCGTGGCCTGTTTGAACCAGCAGGTAAGCCACGGCTTGCGCCAAAGCCCGCGAGGCTTGCAGCCCCATGCCTTCCTGCCCGTAGAACACCACCAGCCTGTTCGCCTTGGCAACGGCTTCGACGGCCTCGCCGCCACAGTTGCAGCCTTCGTCGGCCAGCCCGGCCACGATCTCGGCTTCCCGGCCATAGCGATAGCGGAGGGCGAACTTGGCATAGCGCTCGGTTTTGGTGAAGCGAGGGTTGGCAACGATGAGCGTTGCGCCGCGCTCCGCTGCCTGCTTCACCCGCAGCCACCACAGCGGCGCTTCTTCCTCCAGGTCGGAAGCCACCACCACGATGGTATCGCCCGCACCCAGCGCCGCGAGGTTGCTGCCTTCGCCCAGCCCGAACCGCGCCGTCAGGTCGCCGCCCGCCATGAACGAATCCAAGGCTTTGACCCCGCCCAACGCGTCGGTGAGGCGTGCAAGGTTGAACAAATCCTCGTTGCTTAGGCGGCCGCTGGCCAGGGAAAGCAGGCTGCCGCGCGCGGCTTCCAGGCCGCGGGCTGCGGCTGCCAAGGCTTCTTCCCACGAAGCGGGCACCAACTCGCCGTCCTTGCGCACCAGCGGCTGGGTGAGGCGCTCGGCGCTCTCGGCAAAGTGATAGCCCGCAAAGCGGCCTTTGTCGCAAATCCAAATTTCGTTGACTTCCTCGTTTTGCCGCGGCAGCACCCGCTTGACCACCATCTTGCCGCCCGAGGCCGCCTCGCGGCGGACGTCGAAGGTGATGTTGCAGCCCACCGGGCAGAGGGTGCAGATGGATGCCGCGGGGCGCATCTCCCACGGGCGGGCGCCAAAGCGGAAGTCCACCGTGGTGAGCGCGCCCACCGGGCAGAGGTCGGTGGTGTTGCCCGACCAGTAGGAATCGAAGGGCGGGTCGGAGAAGGTGGCCACATCGGTGTGGTGGCCGCGTTGGTAGAAGGTGAGCACGGGGTCGTCCACCACTTCGCTTTGGAAGCGGATGCAGCGGGAGCACTTGATGCAGCGTTCGCGGTCGAGAATGATGAGGTCGCCCAACGGGACGTGCTTGGGCGCGTGCTCTTTGTCTTCATAATAAAAGCGGCTGGTCTCCGGCCCGTAGGCAATCGTCAGGTTTTGCAGAGAGCATTCGCCGCCCTTGTCGCAGATGGGGCAGTCGAGCGGGTGCGAAGTAAGCAAGAATTCCAGCACGGCTTTGCGGGCCTCGGTGACCTGGTCGGTCGTGGTGCGCACGACCATGCCTTCCATGACCCGCGCGGTGCAGGCGGTTTCCAGTTTGCGGCCCCATTGAATCTTGATAGAGCCGTCTTCTTCGCGCAGGAATTCACCGGTGGCGCGGTCGCGCATGGGGCGGCCGATTTCCACCAAGCACATGCGGCACATGCCCACCGGTTCCATCTTGGGGTGGTAGCAAAAAACCGGAATCTCTATCCCCGCGCGGCGGGCAGCATCTACCACTGTGAGCCCCGCGGGGACGGTAATTCGTTGGCCGTCAATGGTCAGGGTTACCGTGTCGGTCATGGTTTACTCCGCGGCCTTGGCTTGCACCAGGGCGTCGAAATCTTCACGGAAGCGCTCGATGCCGGTGACCACCGCCATCGTCGAGAAGTCGCCCAAGGGGCAGAAAGTTTTGCCCTGAATTTGCTTGGCGACGCTGTAGAGGGTTTCCACGTCTTCGGCCGTAGCCTGGCCGGAAGCAATGCGCTCGGTCAGGCGTTCCATCCAATAAGTGCCTTCGCGGCAGGGGGTGCATTTGCCGCACGATTCATGGCGGAAGAAGTTGACGGTTTTCTTCACCAGCCAGGCGATGGAAACCGTTTCGTCGAGCACGATGACCGAAGCCGAGCCCAACATGCCGCCCACCTTGGGCACGCTTTCGTAGTCCATCGGCGTATCGAGCACTTCGTCGGTGGCCGGCAACAGCGAAGAGGAAGCCCCGGCCGGCATGATGGCTTTGATTTTCTTCCCGCCGATGATGCCGCCGCCGTGCTCGAAAATCAGCTCGCGGAATGTCGTTCCCAACGGCAGCTCGTAGTTGCCGGGCTTGTTCACCCGCCCCGAAAGGCTGAAGACCTTGACGCCAGGGCTGCGCTCGGTGCCGAAGGTGTGATACCAATCTGCGCCGTTGGCAATGATCATCGGCACGTTGGTCAGGGTTTCGACGTTGTTGATGACCGTAGGCTTGCCGTAAAGGCCATACGTCGGCGGGAAAGGCGGGCGCAGGCGGGGTTGGCCGCGCTTGCCTTCGATGGATTCCATCAGCGCGGTTTCCTCACCGCAGATGTAAGCCCCCGCGCCCAAGTGCGTGTAAATGCGCAGGCTGTAATCGGTGCCGAAGAGGTGGTCGCCCAGCAGGCCAGCGGCTTCCATCTCGGCAATCTTCTGGTCCAACCACTTCGCGACATGCCAAAACTCGCCCCGCAGGTACACATAGGCGCGCTGAGCCCCGACTGCATACGCAGCAATCGCCACCCCCTCCAAGAACTGGAAGGGGTTTTCCTCCATGATCTCTCGGTCCTTGAACGTGCCCGGTTCGGATTCATCGGCGTTGGCGA
The DNA here is from genome assembly GCA_964450875.1 of uncultured Anaerolineaceae bacterium. Taxonomy (GTDB): domain Bacteria; phylum Chloroflexota; class Anaerolineae; order Anaerolineales; family DRMV01; genus DRMV01. The sequence goes on from CAYVHG010000004.1 coordinate 12,087, forward strand.
TGACGTAATGGGGCCAATTGCGCTTGTCCATGAAGGCCCACTTCAACCCCGTCGGGAAGCCCGCCCCGCCGCGGCCGCGCAGCCCCGATTTCTTCACCTCTTCGGTGACCTCATCGGGCTGCATGGCGGTCACGGCCTTGCGGAAGGCCTCGAACCCGCCGTGGGCCTGATAGACCGACAAGTCTTTGATATTCGGGATGTCGCGGTGTCGCAACAAAATGTGTTCGGCCATAAATGCCTCGTTACCTGATTGCTGGATGGCTTCGATTGCTGGCACGGCGCGGGGAAGGCGCTCGCCGCGCCCCGCCGTTACGCTTTACCACCGCTCTCCTTGCGCCATTGCTCGATGAGTTCCAGGGTGGCTTTGATGTCCATATCCTGATGATAGGTCAAGCCATCGGGCGTTTGCACCTGGAAGACCGGGGCGTGATTGCAGGCGGCCAAGCACTTGACCTCCTCGACCGTGACCAGGCCATCGGGGGTGGTTTCCCCGATTTTGATGCCCAGGTTGTCGCACAGTTCGGCTACGAATTTATCGGCCCCACGCAGGGCACAGGCCACGTCGGTGCAAACCTGAATGCGATATTGCCCCGCGGGCTTGTCGTGGTAAAGGCTGTAAAAGCCCACCACCGCGGCCACTTCGCTGACGCTGATGCCCACAATGCCGGCCACGTCTTCCATGGCCGCTTTGGTAATGTAGCCGCCACCATCCCGCTGAGCAAGATACAGCAACGACATGACCGCCGAGCGCTTGTGCTCCGCAGGGTATTTGGCCAAAATGGCCTGCACTTCATCGGGATACTTCTCGGCAAGGCTGCTCACCGGTCAACATCTCCCAGAACAATGTCCACGCTACCCGCAATGGCAACCAGGTCGGCGATCATCGCGCCCTTTGCCATCAGCGGAAGCGCCTGCAAATTGGCAAACGAAGGCGTGCGCACATGCACACGGTAGGGGTGGGGCGTGCCATCGCTTTCGATGAACACGGCCAAAGTGCCGCGCGGCGATTCCACCGCGGCATAGGCCGAGCCTTTCGGCGGTGCGAACCCCTCCGTCCAGAACTTGAAATGGCGAATCAGCGCCTCCATGCTCACGCCGATTTCCTCACGCGGCGGCGGCATGTAGCGGCGGTCGTCGCTGCGCACCGCACCTCCGGGCAAGTTGTCCAGCGCCTGCTTGATGATCCGCAGCGACTGGCGCATTTCTTCCACCCGCACCAAATAACGGGCGTAAACATCGCCGCTTTCCTGCGTGGGGATGTCGAAATCGTACTGCTCATAACCGCAATACGGCCGCGCCTTGCGGGTATCGTAAGCCACCCCCGAAGCCCGCAACATCGGGCCGGTCACACCCCAGCGCATGGCATCTTCCTTGGAAAGCACGCCAATGCGGCGGGTACGGTCGCGGTAAATCGGGTTCTTGGTCACCAAGGCCTCATATTGCTTCAGCCGCCGAGGGAAAGCCTTGAGGAAAGCGCGCACGGTTTCCTCGAAGCCATCGGGCACATCGCGCCACAACCCGCCGGGGCGAATGTATGTCGTCATCATCCGCGCCCCGGAGACCATTTCGAAAATATCGAGAATGAACTCGCGCTCTCGGAAGGTATAGAGGAAAAGCGAAGTCGCGCCGAGGTCGAGCAGGTGAGTGCCCAACCACACCAAATGGGAAGAGATGCGCTGCAATTCGGCCAAAATGACCCGGATGGCCTGGGCGCGCGGAGGCACTTCCAAGCCCGTCAGCTTCTCTACCGCCAGGCAATAGGCCAAGTTGTTCCCAATCGGGTTGAGGTAATCCATGCGATCGGTCATCACCTCGGCCTGCCAATAGCGCTTGGCCTCCATGTTCTTTTCGATGCCGGTGTGCAGGAAGCCAATATCAGGCACCACGTTGAGCACCTGCTCGCCATCCAACTCCACCAGCAAACGCAACACGCCGTGCGTCGACGGGTGCTGAGGCCCCATGTTGAGCAGCACAGTTTCCCCCTTCAGCGCGCGCTCAGAGACCAGATGTCGCAATTCCTCAGCAGAAACTTCAATCGGTTCGAGCATAAAGACCTCGTGAGGGGAGGTATTCAATACAGCGGATTAGCCCACGACCCAACTATCACCTTCTGCCTTTCACCTTCTTGCTCTCGATTTCGTCGAAGTTAAAGGTAAACTGCACTTCCTCGTAGCCCAGCGGGTAATCTTTGCGGAGGGGGTGCCCCTCCCAATCGTAGGGCATGATAATACGGCGCAAGTCAGGGTGCCCGGCAAAGGGAATGCCGAACATATCGTAGACCTCGCGCTCATACCAATTTGCCCCAGGGAAAACACCCGTGATGCTGGGCACCTCTTCGCCCTCGGCCACGGCCACGCGCACCGTTAGCACATCGGCGTGCTCGTAAGAGAAGAAATGATACACCAGGTCGAAGCGCGGCTCGCGGCGCTGCCAGTAATCCACCGCGGTCAAGTCTTCGGCCACCTGAAAGCCAAACTCGTCTCGCAGGGCTGTCGCCGCCTCCACGATGCGCTCACGCGGCACCCGCACGACCACCTGCCCGTTGTCGTGAACCACCTCGGTGCCCATACGCGCAGCCAGCGTTGCGGCCACGGTTTGGATGCGCTCTTCGCTCATGCCACCTCCTCCTCGACCACGGCCCAATCGGTCAACTTCTCACCCTTGACCTTTTCATAAAGGGTCAACACGCCGTGAATCAGCGCCTCGGGGCGCGGCGGGCAGCCAGAGACGTACACATCCACCGGGATGATCTCATCCACCCCCTGCAGCACGGCGTAATTATTGAACACGCCGCCGCAGGAAGCACAGTCGCCCATGGCGATCACCCATTTAGGCTCGGGCATCTGGTCGTAAAGGCGGCGGACCACCGGCGCCATTTTGCGGCTCACCCGCCCGGCCACAATCATCAGGTCCGATTGGCGGGGGCTGGCGCGCATCAGTTCCATCCCAAAGCGGCTCATGTCGTAATGGGAAGCCTGGGCGGCCATCATCTCGATGGCACAACACGCCAGGCCAAACAACGCCGGCCACATGGAACGGGTGCGCCCCCAATTGACCGCCTGCTCCAGCGTCGTCGTCACGATGCCCAGGTCGCCCAGTTTATGCTCTAATCCCATTCCAGGGCTCCTTTCTTCCAGGCGTAGATGTAGCCCACCAGCACGATGGCAATGAACACCGCCATCTCGATCAACCCAAACAGCCCCAGGCTGCGGAAGACCACCGCCCAGGGCAGGAAGAACACCACTTCGATGTCGAAGAGGATGAACAGCATCGCGACGCGGTAAAAGCGAATCGGCTGACGGCGGGTGCCTTCCCCCACGGGCGTCATACCCGACTCATAAGGCAAATACTTGACACGGTTCGGATGGCGCGGCCCAAAACTATCACCAATGACCACCACCAGCACAGCCAACGCCGTTGCAAACAGCAGAAGCAAAGCAATGGGCATATATGCGAGCATCATAGGGACGCCTCGATAAAAAGAAAAAGCGCGGTTTCGACGCCTTACGGTGGCGAAAGTATAGCACAGCGCGAATATCCGTGTCAAATTTCACAAGAGGCGCGGGGCAAATTGGTGACAACCCTCACATTCCCGCCCAGTCATGGCTCGCCGCGCAGGCCCTCCCCTTCTGGGGCCAGCGGTTTTGCCCCTGGCTCGGCGACAAAAGCCACGCCGTGTTGGTGCAAAGCATCCAACACCAAATCGAGCCGCCCCCCGGCGCGGTAATCTTCCACCGCAATCACCCGCAACGCCCCCGCAACCGCCTCCCAGCGTTCCTCCGACAGGAAGGCGTGCAGGCGGTTGGGCGTTCCGTAAAAGAATTCACGTCGAAAGACCGTCCGAGCGTCATCCAAGTCTACGGAAAGGGGGTAAATCTGGGCTTCCATCAGGTCCTGGAAAAAGTGCGTTCCCAAAGAAGGCTCGGAAGCCGGGCCGACCTTGTAGCCGGAAAGCTCGACCAGCGCTCGCGCATTGTGGATGTCGGCATAGCCGACGTACACGCCCAAATCGGGGTTGGAAGTGCCCCAACGCCCAGGACCCACGCAGATGAACGTTTCCTCGGCCAAAAGGCTGTTGAGTTTGCCAATGGCGCGCGTCAGCAGGCGGCGGTGCTCCACACTGCGGAGGGCAAAATAGCCCTCCGGCGGCACGAAAATCACATAACGAATGCCTTCCACCTGGCCATAGGGCATCACGCTGTAAGTCTCCAGCACGATATCTTCCGGCTGCAAGTGTTTGGGAATGGCCACGCGCTGCGCTCGGTAATGGCTTTGAGGGCGGCATTGCAAAATCGTGATGTCCACCTCGGGGCGGGAAGCCCGCGGATTGGCAACGTGCGCTGCGAACTCCAAATCCACCGGCACGCCGTAATGGCGTTCCAAAGTCTTGAGCATCGCCCGCATGCGCTCGGCAAAGGGGGTACGGCGCAGCCACTCGTCGAAAGTGATGACCACATCGCGCAGGCGGTCTTTGGGCACCCGCTGCGTGTGCAGAGGGGCCAGGTAGCCTTGCTCGTCCAACGAGGCAATCAACGGCAGCAAGGGGTAACGCCCTTCCAGCACTTCGTGGACTTCCACGGTGCGGAAGTTGTTGGCCTGCAGGTCGATCAAATCGACGTAACGCTGCGAATAATAGCGCCGCGCCTTGGCCGAGGCGGTGGGTTGCAATTCCGGATGGCTAAGCGCCACCAGCCGAGGGTAATCGTTCCCCACCCGGTCCACGGCGCGGGTGCCCAGGCCCCACACCAGCCGCACGAAGCCGTCTTCTTGCCGAATTTGCGCCGACCAGGGGAAAAGGTTGCGGCTGAACGCCACCCCCGCCGCATGGGGGAAGTAGTAATGCCGGTAGGCTTCCCCTTCCACCACCTGCAACAGCACGGCAATGCGCTCGTCATAGTCAATCAACCCGCGCGCCCGCCGGTAGAGCAACGGGTCGGGCCCCAAGCCACTGGCATACACGCTGGCAATCGCTCGGATGAGGGCGCGCAGGTTTTCCCGCAACGAGCCTTGGTTGGGCAAAAAGTGGCTCTCATATTTGCCCGCAAAGGCGGTGCCGAAGTTGTCTTCCAACAGGCTGGAAGAGCGCACAATCAGGGGTTTGTCGCCCACTTCGCGCAGCAATTCTTCGAAACGCGCCCGAATGTCGGGCGGGAAATCGCCCTGCAAGTATTCCTGCCGCAGTTGAGGGTACTCGGCCTGGATTTGCTCATCCGTTTTGTATTTCTGCACCGCCCATTTCATCAAGTCATTGTGCGCCATGAAGGCATACATCACATCGGCGCCGAGGAAGTAAGATTCGGGAATGCGAATGTGCGCTTTGAGTTCGTCATCGCCCACCGAGAGCAAGATGCGGTAGGCCAGCAACATGCCCGCCGCCTTGCCGCCAATTTTGCCCGGGCCGATTTTGCGGCGGCGGATGTAATCCAGGTCTTCGACCCGCAGCCAATGCTTCGCCAACCCCACGTAGCCCAACTGGTCGCTAATCAGCGCTCGGATGAGCACCACCTTGATTTCCTGCAACCGCGCCTCGAAACGGGCGGCTTCCTCGGGCGGCATTTTTTCGATGGCAAAAGCCTCGTCGAAAAGCTGCGTCCGCGGGGCAAGTTCCAAATTGGCGCTCAAGATCTCTTCCTCCGCATCCGCGGCAGGGTTGCGCTCGTTCCGCACCTCCCGCAGAATGCGGTCGAACTCGCTGAAAGGCAAATGGTACGCAAAATAGAAGTCAGTGAGGTAGGCCCGCGCCCATTGCAGGCGCTCTTCCCACACTTCGGCAGGCTCTTCTACGAACGGGTTGCGGATGCCTTCCCGCCGCTGAGATTCGATGGCCATCTCGCGGACCTTCTCCTCGAACTCCTTTTTGGAAATCACCCCCCGCCGGAACAGCTCTTTCCGCATCCGCCGCCGCACCCGCTTGCTCAGGATGGGATATTGCAGCAAAATCTGGCGGATACGCCACAATGGATCGGTCGAAGCGAAAGGCATGGTCATAGCCCCAACCTCCTGAAACCACCTGCCGATAAAACAAACCTGACAGGGGAAGCCCTGTCAGGTGTCGTGGTAAGCCCCTGCACGGCGCTTACAGGTGCATTGGCATGATGATGTGGACGAAGTCAGAAGCCCCCACCGGCTTCAGCACGCCTGGGCTGGCCGGTGCGGTCGTCTCCAGCGCCACCTCCGGCGTGCGGATGGCTTCCAAAGCCTCGCGCAAGAACCGCACGTTGAAGGCAATGGTGATCGGCTCGCCTTCCACCGTTGCCGTCAGGGTGCTTTCACTGGAACCGGTGCTTTCGGAAGTGGCCGAAATGCGCAGCTCGCCGGGCACCTCGCCCCCCGGCGTAATGGTGAGCCGAGTGCTCTGGGTGCCTTCGCGGGCAAAGATCTCTGCCTGCTTGCAGGCTTTCACAAAGGCAGCGGTGGAAACCACCGTGCGGGTAGCATAGCGCTGCGGAATGATTTGCTCGTAGGGGGGATATTCGCCCTCGATGAGTTGGGAAACCACCTCGACGTCGCTGCCCACCCGAAACACCACCTGCCCCCGCCCGGGCGGGGCGACCATGACCACGGCTTCCTCGTCGTCGCGAGCCGCGCGCGCCACCTCGTTGAGCGCCCGGGCCGGCACGATGAGGGAAAGGTCCGCTCCGCCGCCGTTTTGCACGTTCAACTTACGCACCGAAAGGCGATAGCCATCGGAAGCCGCCGCGGTCAGCGTACCGCCTTCCACCTGCAGGAACACGCCGGTCAGCACGGGGCGGGCATCGTCGCTGGAAGCAGCAAAACCAACTTGCTGCACCATCTCGCGGAAATCGGCCACCGACACCACCACGCCTTCGTCCAGCTCAGGTGCAGGCAGGGGAGGGAATTCGTCGGCCTCGATACAGCGGATGTCGGTTTCGGAAGAGCCGCCATGCACATGCAAAGTGCGCCGGTCATCGTCATAGCTCAGGCGCAGCACATCGGCCGAGAGAATGCCGACCAAATCGGAAAAAGTGCGCGCCGGCACGGTGGTTGCGCCTTCTTCCTCCACTTGGGCAGGCACCCACGCGGTGATGGCGAGTTCCAGGTCTGTGGCCGAAAGGCGTAAACGGTTCTCGTCGGTAGCGACCAAGACGTTGCTCAACACTGGCAACGTGGTGCGGCTGGAAATGGCGCGGGCCACCGCCCGCAGCCCCTGCGCCAGATCTTCCCGCTTGACGATGACCTTCATGGCTACCCTCCCAAAGCAGCGTGTCGTTTTCTTCTATTGAGGTAAGTATACCATGAGAGCCCCATTTGCAGGCGATGGTGGTATCATTACACCATGAATACCACGGCCGTCCAGCCCCGCCGAGCAGGGGGCAGGGCGCTTTTCCACACCAAGCCATGAACGAGACGCCCTGGCGACTGCGGTTGCGCTATCTGTTGCTGCTGGTCATCGTGGCCACGGTGCCGTGCTATTGCATCGGCTTTGCGGCGGCCTGGAATGCGCCGCGCCCTGCCGCAACGGCCACCCCGTCCCCCACCCACGCGGCCCCGACCACGTCTGCCCCGCCAGCCTCCGCCACCCCCACGCCGGGCTACTACTACCCCACACCAGGGCCTTCCCCCACCCCCCTCACCCCTACCGCGACCGCGACGCCCTCCCCTACCGCCACGCCCTCCCCTACCGCCACGCTCACCCCCACCGCCACGCCCAGCCCCACCGCCACCGCGACGCCCTTCCAACCGCCAACGGCCACGCCCACCGACACCG
>CAYVHG010000005.1:0-2458 GCA_964450875.1 uncultured Anaerolineaceae bacterium
CAACGCCAAACTGCAAGAGCGGGCCCGGCGCATCGTGGCCCAGGCCTGCGACATCCCACTGGATGAGGCCGCGGAGGTGCTGGCGCGTTGCGACCACGATGTGAAGGTGGCCATCGTGAGCACTCTGTTGGGCTGTGCACCTGCAGAAGCCCGCGAGCACCTGCGCCGCGCCGGCGGGAATGTGCGCCGTGCTGTGACTGCGGCCCGCCGCGTAGGCCGAACCGCGTAAAGTCGGACTTCGGAGCCGAGTTATAGGGCGCGTTCCCGCGCTTTCCAACGACATCCCCCTGGTTGCTTTCGTAGTACGCCGAGGTCATCCTGCCGGCAAGGTCGGCGGTTGCCCCAACAGAGCGACCAACGCCAGCCGCACACGGTCTTCGACGGCAATGGCCTCGCGTTCCAGGTCGATGCCGCGCAGGGGGTCGTGGGTCGCGATGCCTTCCCGGCGGGTGCGGAGGTATTCCCGCCAATAACGCCGCAGGAAGCCCCATGCCCCCATTTGCTGCCACTGGCGAATGTGGACAGCCTCGTGAGCCAGCAAGGCGGCTTGCTCGACCGGGCCGAGGCGGGCGAAATAGGCCGCGTCGGGCACGAACACCGTGCGCCCCAGCGTCACCGCCGCGGGGGGCGCATCCCAAAGGCGCGCCAGAAAGCCCACCAGCCGCGCGCCGAGCGAGCCAATCACCAGGCGGGCGTCGGCAGGCCACCCAAAGCCCGCCGCTTGCAAAAGGGCGATCGCATCTGAGGGCGGTTTCGTCATTGCCCACTGCCCTTGGTTTCGGGAAAGCCACGCGCCAGCCAGCGGGAAGCCACGGCCGGCAGGCGGTGCATCGGCCCCTGGTGGCGGGTGCATGGCGGCAGGGAATCCAAGAACACCTGACCGTAACGACGACTGAGCAGCCGCTTGTCCAGCACCACCACCACGCCGCGGTCGGTTTTGGTGCGGATGAGCCGCCCAAACCCCTGCCGAAAGGCCAAAATGGCCTCGGGGAGTTGGTATTCGTTGAAAGGGTCTTCGAAAGTTTCGGCGCGGGCAGCCACCAGGGGGTCGCTGGGCACGGCAAAGGGCAATTTGACGATGACGAGCACCGAAAGCGCCTCGCCGGGGATGTCTACGCCTTCCCAAAACGAGCGGGTGCCCAGCAGCACCGCGCCTTCGCTGGTGCGGAAATCTTCCAGCAAAGCCTGGGGGGAAGCCCCGCCGCCCTGCTCGTACACGGCCAGGCCAGCCTCTTCCAGCGCGGGGCGAATGGCGCGGGCGGTGCGCTGCAATTGGGCGTAAGAGGTGAAAAGCGCCATCATGCGGCCGCGGGTGGCTTTGGCGAGGTCGGTCAGCGTGCGTTCCACGGCCTGCTGGTAGCCGGGGCGGTTGGGCTCTGGGATGTCGTTGACGACGTACAGCAAAGCAGCGTGTTCGTAATCGAAGGGAGAGCCAAGGATGAGCTCGTCGGCGTCTTCGGCGGCAAGCCGCTGGCGGAGGTAATCCATTTCGCCGCCGGTGGTCAGCGTAGCCGAAGTGAGCACCACGGTTTCTTTCTTTTCCCAGATGTGCTTGCGAATGCCCTCGCCCACTTCCAGCGGCGCGCCGTGCAGCGCCAACCAGCGCCCCCGCGGCCGCAGCTCGACCCAATACACCATGTTGTCTTCCGGCTCGCTGATCAGGGCGTGCAGCAGCCGGCCGCTTTCTTCCAGCCGCTGGCGGATGTTGGCAATCTCGTTGGCCAAATCGAGGGTCTTTTCGTCGGAAGGCACCTGCCCGGAAGCCAAAGCCTCGCGCAGGCTGCGCAGGGCGCGGTTGAGGTCGGCGAGGGCGCGGGCCGCGTCGTCCCAGGCGATTTCCACGGCTTCCCATTGGGGGTGGGCGCGCATTGCGGGGGTCAGGCGCACTTGCTGGGCATATTGCCCCAGGGGGCGGCCTTCGCGGGCTTCTTCCATGAAGTCGGTGAGGGCGCGAAAGGTGTCGTTGAGGGCTTCCTGGAACACGAAAGCGCGGGTGGTGATGTCGTCGATGGCGGCGTTGAACTCTGCGCCGATGGCTGCCGGCCAACCGCGGGCCTGAGAAGCAAGCGCGCCCAGCAGGCCGGCCCGCAGGCCGCCGAGTTCCGAGAGCAGGCGGCGCAGGTCTTCGCGGGTCACGCTGAAGCCAAGGGCGTTGGTGATGGCACTTTCCAGGTGGTGGGCTTCGTCGACGATGAGGTAGTCGTATTCGGGGAGCACGCGGTTGCCGGTAGCGGCATCGCTGAGCAGCAGAGCGTGGTTGACCACCAGCAGGTGGGCGTGCTCGGCCGCGGTGCGCGCCCGCTGGAAGGGGCACTGCCCGCTGCTGTATCGCATGCAGTTGTCGGCCGTGCAGGCAGGTGCATCGGCAGAAATGCGCTGCCAAACCGCGTTTTCGGCTGCGCCGCGCAGGTTGATTTCGGCGCGGTCGCCGCTGCCGCCGCCGTGCAGCCACACCAGC
>CAYVHG010000006.1:0-8051 GCA_964450875.1 uncultured Anaerolineaceae bacterium
CACCCCCACCGCGACCAACACACCGCCGCCCACGTCACCAACCCCAACGCCCACCAACACCCCCACCCCTACGCCGACCTCCACGCCCCCCCCCCCCGCAACCAACACCCCCCCCCCCCCCCCCCGCCCCCATGCGCCTTCGCGCTTCCATCTCGCCTTTCACGCGTCCGCTCCTTGCCCTGGCAGCCCTGGCTGCCGGCGGAATGCTGCTGCTCAGCGGCTGCGGCCTGCTGGGAGGTTCCCCTTCACCCGACCGCCGCGCCGCGACATGGCCCATGACGGCCACGTGGACCCCTTTCGCCCCCCTTTCACCCACTGCCACTTATCTGCCCACCAGCACCCCTACGCCGACCCCGACCTCCACGCCCACGCCCACCCCGACGCCGACACCGACCCCCAAAGGCCGCCTCGGCCAAGCCGTGCCGCCGCTGCCCCAAGCCCAAGGGCGCATCAACATCATGCTGCTGGGGTCCGACAGGCGGCCTGACCATGCCGACTTCCGCACCGACGCCTTCATGCTGCTTTCCTACAACCCCAAAACTGGCGCCACCAGCATCATCTCCTTCCCGCGCGACACGTTCGTGTACCTGCCCGGGGTGGGCTACAACCGCATCAACACCGCGATGGAATTCGGCGGCTTCCCGCTGGTGCAACGAACGTTGGAATACAACTTCGGCATCAAACCCTCGCATTACGTCCTGGTAGAATTTCGGGGGTTTGCCACCCTCATCGACCAATTGGGCGGCGTCGACGTCGCCGTTCCCCGTCAGTTGTGCGACCGCCGCACGCATTACAGCGACCACTACTGCATCGGCCCGGGCACAGTGCACATGGACGGCAGCCTGGCGCTGTGGTACGCGCGTTCCCGCATAACCACCAGCGATTTCGACCGCGCCCACCGCCAACAGGCGCTGATTCTGGCCGTCATTCACAAGCTGCTCTCCCTCGACGCGTTGGGCCAAGCGCCTGCCCTTTACCGCACCTATCGCCAAAGCGTGGAAACCGACATCAGCCTGGCGGCCTTCCTGAAAATGCTGGCTCAGGCTCGCCGCTTCCGCAGCGACGCCATCCGCACCTATGTCATCCAGCCGCCCGCCCTGCAGCCGTGGATCACACCTCAGGGGGCTTATGTGCTGCTGCCGCGCCACGACGCCGTGCGCAGCATTTTAGAAACCGCACTCTCGCGGTAAAATGCTCCCGCCACGCGTTGCCCCGACGCGGCCGTTCGACACCCCCACGACGCGACTTTCCCCATGCCTCGACGCCTCAAATCGTTAGACCTCCAAGGCTACAAAACCTTCGCCAACCGCACCCGCTTCGAGTTCGGGCCGCGGATCACGGCCATCGTGGGCCCCAACGGCTCTGGGAAATCCAACATTGCCGACGCCCTGCGCTGGGTGTTGGGCGAACAATCTTACGCGCTGCTGCGGGCGCACAAAACCGAAGACATGATTTTCGCCGGCTCGGCGCAACGGCCGCGCGCCGGCATGGCCGCCGTGACGGTAACCTTCGACAACGAAGACCACTGGCTGCCCATCGACTACACCGAAGTGGCCCTCACCCGCCGTGCAGCCCGCGATGGGCAGAACGTCTACCTGCTCAACGGCCAGCGAGTGCGCCTGCGCGACCTGCGGGAGCTCCTCGGCCATGCCGGGCTGAGCGAACACACCTACACCTTCATCGGCCAAGGGCTGGTCGATGCCGCGCTGGCGCTGCGCCCCGACGAGCGCCGCCAAATGCTGGAAGGCGCCGCGGGCATCGGCGTTTACCGGCAGCGCCGCGAAGAAACCTTGCGCCGCCTCGACACCACCCAGCGCAACTTGGAGCGCGTGCAAGACATTCTGGCCGAGCTGGAACCACGCCTGCGGCGGCTGGAACGCCAAGCCCGGCGCTCGCGCGAAGCCGCCCAATTGCAAGCCGACCTGGAACTCATGCTGCGGGAATGGTACGGCTACCACTGGCACGCCGCCCAACAGCGCCTCCACGAGGCCCGCCGCGTGGCTTCCCGCCAGGAAGCCCAACGGCAAGAAGCCCTGAACCGCCAGCAGGCCAGCGCCCGCCAAATCGCCCGTCTGCGAGAAGCCATGGCCGCCCAGCGGGAACGGCTGAACGCGCTGCACCGCGAGCTGGCCGCCCACCACCGCCAGCTGGAAACCCTGGCCCGCGAAGCCGCTGTGCTGGAAGAACGCCGCCGCGCCCTGCAAACCCGCCGCGACGAATGGCTCTCCGAAGCCGAAGCCCTCGAAGCCCAAATTCGCGACCAGCAACGCCGCACCGCCGAAGCCGAAGCCGAGATCGCTCGGCTGGAAGAACATCACGCCCAGGCGCTGCAACAGCGCGAGCAAGCCCGCCTGGCGCTGGAAGACCTACTCAAACGCCGCCGAGCGGCCCGCCGCGCCCTCGAAGAAGCCCAGCAAGCCCTCGAAGCCCTAACCCGCAAACAAGCCGCCCTCGAAGCCCGCCTCGAAGACCTCGCCCGCCGCCGCGAGCGCCTGCAGGCCGCCTACGCGCAGGCCCAACAGCAAACCGAAGCCCTGCAAGCCGCCTTCCAAAAAGCCCAAAAAGCCCTTGCAGAGGCGACCCGCGCACGCGAAGCCGCCGAAGCCCGACGCGCCGCAGCCCAAACAGCCCTCGAAGAAGCCCACCAAGCCCAACGCACCGCCGAAGCCGCAGCCCGAGAAGCCCGCCGCGCCTACGACCGCCTGCAAGCCGACCTTGCAGCGCTGCAAGCCAAAGCCCGCGTCCTCGCCGAAGCCGAGAGCAACCTCACCGGCTACGCCGAAGGCACCCGCTGGCTGGTCGCCGAAGGCCGCAAACAACGCCTGCCCCTCAAAGGCGCGCTGGGGCAACACCTGCAAGTGCCCGCGGCGCTCGAAACGGCCATCGCCGCCGCGCTCGACCGTTTCACCGAGGCCGTGCTGGTAGAAAGCCGCCTCGACGCCGCCCCCCTCGACCTCGGTCGAAACGCCCCCGCCCGCACGGTGCTGCTGCCCCTCCAGGCGCTGCGCCCCGCGCCGCCCCTGCAGCCGCCCAACGACCCCGACATCCTCGGCGTGGCCGCGCAGCACGTCCAGGCCGAAGAGACCTTCCGCCCGGCCGTAGAAGCCCTGCTGGGGCGCGTACTCCTGGCCCGCAACCGCGAAGCCGCCCTGCGCGCCCTTCCGCACCTGCCGCCCGACGCCTGGGTAGTCACCCTCGAAGGCGAAGCCTTCTCGCCGCAAGGCATCGTGAGCACCGGCAAACCCACGCGGGGAGCAGCCCTTCGCCGCACGCGCGAGCGCCGCGAAATCGCCGCCCAGTTGGAAGCCCTGCAAGCCCGCGCCGAGCGCCAGGCCGCTGCGCTGGAAGCCGCGGAAAAAGCCGCCGCCCAAGCGCGCGCCGACGCACAAACCGCCGCCGAAAACCTTTCCCAAGCCCAGCAAGAAGAACGCACTGCCGCCCAGGCCGAACGCCGCGCCCAGCAAGAAGCCCAAAAAGCCCAGCGGGCGCTGGAAGTCCACCAAAGCGACCTGCAACGCCAGCAAGCCGAACTGGAAGCGCTGGAAAAAGAAACCGCCGAACTGCAACGCCAACGCCAAGCCCTGACAGCCGACTTCCAGGCAGCGCGCCAAACCCTGCGCGACCGCCGCCGCGCCCTCCAGGCCCTCGACACCACCGAAGCCAACGCCCAGGAAGCCCACTGGAGCACCCAGGTCGCCCTGACCGCCCAAGCCCTGGAAGCCGCCCGCCGCCGCCTGAAAGAGCAGCAGCGCACCCTGGAAGCCCTGCAACAGCGGCGGCAAGCGCGCCAAAAGCGGCTGGCGGAAGCCGCCGAGCAGATTGCCGCCCTCGAAGCCGAACGCACCCAACAGCAGACGGAAATCCAGCGGCTCGAAGCCGAAATCGCGCGGCTCAACGCCCAAATCACCCCCCTCCAAGAAAGCCTGCAAGCCGACCAGCAACGCCTCGACGCCCTCGAAGCCGAAGCCGAACGCCTCGCCCAAGCCGTCCACATCGCCGAGCGCCACCACACCCAAGCCCAGCTGGCCCTCACCCGCGCCCAAGAAGCCCTCGACAGCCTCCGTCGGCGGATGGAAGAAGACCTCGGCCCCGTCGCGCTGGAATACGCGCCCCATGTGGCCGGGCCGCAGCCCTTGCCGCTGGAAGGCATGGTCGCCCACCTGCCGCGGGTGGCATCCTTACCCGAAGGGTTAGAACAGCGCATCAAAGAGCGCCGCGCCCAACTGCGCCGCCTGGGGCCGGTCAACCCCGAAGCCGAGCAGGAATACCAAGAAGTGCGGGAACGCTACGACTTCCTCACCGCCCAAATGGAAGACCTGCGCAAAGCCGAAGCCGACATTCGGCAGGTCATTGCCGAGCTGGAAAGGCTGATGGAAGAGGCCTTCCGCAAAACCTACGCGGTCGTCGATCGAGAATTCAGCGCGATCTTCACTCGGCTCTTCGGCGGCGGCACCGCCCGCTTGGTGCTCACCGAAGACGACGACATCACCCGCACCGGCGTGGAAATCGAAGCCCGCCTGCCGGGCAAACGCACCCAGCGCCTGGCCATGCTCTCCGGCGGTGAACGCAGCCTGACCGCCGTGGCGCTCATCTTCGCCCTGCTCAAGGCCTCCCCCACGCCCTTCTGCGTGCTCGACGAGGTGGACGCCATGCTCGACGAAGCCAACGTCGGCCGCTTCCGCGACCTACTGGAAGAACTCAGCGAGCACACCCAATTCATCATCATCACCCACAACCGCAACACCGTGCAAGCCGCGGAAGTCATCTACGGCATCACCCTGGCCCCCGATGCCACCTCGCAGGTGATGAGCCTGAAGCTGGACGAAGTAGCCAAAATGAAAGGCCTGCGCTAAGCCCGGCTGCTGGTATAATCTTCCCCATGAGCAACAACCTCTTCGCCAAATGGAAACAAGGGCTGGCCCGCACGCGCAAAACCGCGTTCGGGCGCATTGCCACCCTGCTGGGCGCTACCGAAATCACCGATGAAACATGGGATGAGCTGGAAGCCCTGCTCATCCAGGCCGATTTGGGCGTCGAAACCGCGTTGGAAGTCGTCGAAGCGCTGCGGGAAACCACCGCGCGGGAAGCGCTGGTGCGCAGCGACGAGTTGGAAGAAGCCCTGCACGCCGAGCTGCGCCGCCGCCTGCAAACGCCCCCGCCCCTCAAATGGGAAAACCATCCCAGCGTGGTGCTGCTGGTGGGCGTGAACGGCTCAGGCAAGACCACCACCGCGGCCAAGCTGGCCTGGCGCTACACGCGGGAAGGCAAAAGCGTCATGCTTGCCGCCGCCGACACCTTCCGCGCCGCCGCCATCGACCAGCTCAAAACCTGGGGCGAACGGCTCGATGTGCCGGTCATCGCAGGGCAGCCCGGCGGCGACCCGGGCGCGGTGACCTACGACGCCGTCCAAGCCGCACGCGCCCGCGGCACCGACCTCCTCTTCGTCGACACCGCCGGACGCCTGCACACCCGCTTCAACCTGATGGAAGAGCTGAAAAAAGTGCGCCGCGTGGCCGGGAAGGCCCTTCCCGGCGCACCGCACCACGTTTGGCTGGTGATGGACGCCACCACCGGCCAAAACGCGCTTCAGCAGGCCAAGGCTTTCGAAGAAGCCGTCGGCGTGAGCGGCGTCATCTTGGCCAAACTGGATTCGTCGGCAAAAGGCGGCATGGCTTTCGCCATCCAGCGCGAGCTCGGCCTGCCCATTTTGTTTGCCGGCCTGGGCGAAAAGCCCGAAAACCTGGAGCCGTTCGACCCCGACGCTTTCGTGGCCGGTATTCTCAACACCTAAAGCCACACCTCTCGATACTCCAATTCGGCCAAACGATCGTCACGCCGGGCAATCCACACTCAGGAAAGCATTTCCCATGGACACTTCTCCTCTCTCGCGACGCCTCATCGAGCGTTTCTTACGCCTCGTCCGCCGCCTTGCTACGCCTTCCCCCGCGCTCAAAGACTCACAAGAGCGCATCATCGCGCGAATGCTGGCTTTCACCAGTATGGGCACATTCGTTGTCATCATCATCCCAGCCTTGGTGCGCGTTACCTTCTGGCCTACGCCTCCTCCCATTCGCTGGTATGCCTACCTCACCGCGCTGATCATCCTTGGCACTTATTTCCTCAGCCGTACACCGCGTTACAAAATCGGCCTTTACCTTACCATCTTGACCTATTCTTTCGGCTCCGTCGTTATCAACCTGGCACTCCCCCATCTTACCGAAAGCACTTACATACTGGCCTCGGGATGGAACTTAGGCGCTCTCATCATGGCAGGGGTGCTGGTCTCTCGACGGGAATTCCTGCGAGTGATACTATTCAACGTCCTGCTATTGGGCGTCCCCAGTGCCGCGGGCAAAGCGCCTTGGACATGGTACGGCGACTTGACTCTGGTCTTCCTGGCCGAAGCCGCGTTGCTCTTTGGCATTGCCGGGGCCAGTCAGCGGCACGCCCGCCAATTGGCCGAAAGCGAACGTCGTTTTCGCGAACTCTTCTCGAGCACCCTCGAAACCCTGGTCATTCACGACGGGGTGCAGATTTTGGCCGTCAACCCCGCCTTCGAGAGGATGTTCCGATGTTCGGAAGCCGAAGCCGTAGGGCGTGCGCCCATGGAATTCGTAGCTCCCGAAGCACGCGAGAAAGCATGGGAAGCCTTCATCAAAAATTTCGACAAGCCCAACGCCATCATCCGTTCCACAGCCCTGCGTTGCGACGGCACCCGTTTTGAAGCCGAAGCCAGCCTGGGCATGGTGACCTACGAAGGCCAAAGCGCCCTCGCCCTCAGCCTGCGCGACATCTCCTGGCGTTTGGAAGCCGAAGCCAAGCTGCGCAAGCTTTCCCGCGCCCTGGAACAAAGCGCCCACGGCGTCGTCATCACCGACCGCACCGGCACTATCGAATACGTCAACCCCGCTTTCACCAAAATGACGGGCTACACGGCCGAGGAAGCCATCGGCCAGAACCCTCGCATCCTCAAATCAGGCAAACACCCCCCCGAATTCTATGCCAACCTTTGGGAGACAATCCGCCGCGGCGAAACGTGGCAAGGTGAACTCATCAACCGCCGCAAAGACGGCAGTTTCTATTGGGAAGCCCAAACCATTGCCCCCATTTTCGACGAAGAAGGCAACCTCACCCACTACGTCGCAATCAAGCAAGACATCACCCAACGCAAAGAAGCCGAGGAAGAAATCCGCAAGCTGCAGCGCGGCATTGAACAAAGCGCCCACAGCGTGGTCATCACCGACCGCACCGGCACCATCGAATACGTCAACCCGGCATTTACACGCGTCACCGGCTACACCGCAGAAGAGGCCATTGGGCAAAACCCCCGGATCCTCAAATCAGGCAAGCACCCGCGCTCATTCTACCAGCAGCTATGGAACACCATTCAGCGGGGGGAAGTGTGGTACGGCGAGTTCGTCAACCGCCGCAAAGATGGCAGCCTCTACTGGGAACGCGCCAGCATCGCCCCCGTCAAAGACGACACCGGGCGCATCACCCACTTCGTCGCCGTCAAAGAAGACATCACCCAGCAAAAAGAGATGGAAGCCGAGCTCCAACGGGCCCGCGACGAAGCCCTGCAAGCCAACAAACTCAAGACCCAGCTGTTGGGCAACGTCAGCCACGACATGCGCACCCCCTTAGGCGGTATTCTGGGCTATAGCGAAATGCTCCTCGAGGGCGCGCTGGGCGAACTCACAAAAGAACAGCGCAAAGCCATCTTGCACATCTTACAAAGCACCCAACAGCTCATCGACTTCACCAACGACCTGCTCAACCAGGCCGAGCTGGAAAGCGGCCGCCTGCGCCTGCACATCACCAAATTCCCGCCGCGCGAACTCTTCAAAACCATCTCTGCCACCCAATCCATTGCCGAAGCCAAAGGCGTACAAGTGCACCTCGAAATCGATCCCAACCTTCCCGAAACCGTCTACGGCGACCCCTACTGGCTGCGCCAAATCCTCGCCAACCTGCTGGGGAACGCGGTAAAATTTACCGAGAAGGGGCACATTTGGGTGCGGTTGCTGGGGCTGGAAGACGAACGCTGGGCC
>CAYVHG010000007.1:0-5642 GCA_964450875.1 uncultured Anaerolineaceae bacterium
ATTGGTCGCGGCGTAGGAGCCCACCGCGCTCCAAACGATGAGCGACAAAGCGATGAGCGGCAACCACCGCCACTTGCGTTTACGTCGCAGACGTCGCCTGATCATCGCCAGCCTCCGCCGAAGGGGTGTGGGCGGGTGAAGGGGGCTGCTGCGGCTCGTCTTCCCCAGAAGATTCTACCAGATCCAAGAAAACATCCACCACATGGGGGTCGTACCACTCTCCCGCTTTCTGACGGAGAAAACTGACCACAGCGCTTTCCGGCCAGGCCGCTCGGTGGGGACGGTCGTGGCGCAAGGCATCCCACGCGTCGACCACAGCCAGAATGCGCGCCCCCAAGGGAATTTGCTCGCCCCGTAAGCCATCGGGGTATCCCGAGCCATTCCACCGCTCAGTGCGGTGAGAGGCGATTTGCAACGCGCCGGCCAGCTCTTCGACCGACTCGAACCGAACGTGCAACCGCGAAACATGTTCCCGAAGGATGCGTTGTTCTTCCTCGGTGAGCGGGGCCTTCTTTTGCACGATCTCGGCGGGGATTTCCATCAAGCCCAACCCATGGAGCAAAGCCGCCAACCGCAAATCATGCAGGTCTTGCTCCGACAGCCCCAAAGCCTTGCCTACGGCAACGGCCAACCGGGCCACACGCCGGGAATGCTCGGCGTCGCGCACGACTTGGCTATCGACCGTCTGAGCCCACTCTTCCAAAAGGCTCTCACAAGGCGCAGGAGCGCCCTCGGCGCGCGAGCGCAAAAAGGGAGGGCGGGGCAGCCACGGCCGGGGCTTGTGCAGGCCGGGCGCTTGCCCTTCAGCGAGGTAATGATACACCGCGTCGGGGGTTTTGAGCCAGAAATGCACTTGGTTGCCTTCCCGCAAATAGAACGCCGGGGCGCGGTGCAACATGGCAAGGGAAGCCATGTCTTCGAGGCTGCCCACCTCGACGAGGGGCAATGTGTAGTGTGGCAGGGCGTCGAGAGGCACCATCGTCACGCCGCCCATCAGGCGCATTTGGGCCACCGGGTCGTTTTCCACGACCTGATGCTCATAATACAACGCCCCAGCCAGCAAGGCAGCCGCCAGCACGCCCACCGCCACAGCCACCGTGCGCGCCAGCGGCACCGGCACGTGCGCTCCCAAAATCAACAAGGTGTTGACCCGGGGCACTGTGTGCACCAGCGCGTTCTGCCGCACGACGTGCAAAGGGTCTCGGGACTTCTGTTCCCCCAGCGGCACACCGCCAGAGGTTTCCAGCACCAGCGCATTGCCGTTCCAGCGGAAGCGCAGGGCAGGCTCGAAAGTTTCCCGGAACGCCTCGCCGCCCACCGTGCCGTGGGTCTCGACGTGAGCAATCACGGCCAGCGTATAAGTGCCACGGCGGCCGGTAATTTGCTCGAATTCGTCGATGAAGCGGCGCATGTCTTCCAACTGCAGGGTCGCTTCCGCGGTGAACGAGCCGTTTTGGAACGGCGTGGTTTCCGTCAGGGGAAGGGTGCGCTTCCAGCCCGTCGCGTCGCTGACTCGGGCCATCAGGCGGTAAGTGCCTTCCAACTGGAAGGGCGCCGTAGCGGTGAAATGATAAGCGCAACCCACCGTAATCGCCCCCATTAGTTGCGTGAAAATCGGCTCGCCGGGCTGCACTTGCGGCAAATCATAAAGCCCTTCAGGGGCCCGCGCCGTGTACGAAAACGCCGCCGTCTCGGTGTAAGAAATTGGCTCTTGGACCTGTATCGTCTTGGGGCGCGTAAAAGCCACTACCCCCAAAATCACCGCCAGCACCAGCAGCACGGCAAAAGCAATCATCCAATCGTAAAGCGTCTCCCCACGTGGCATCACAAAGTTTTCCTCTTCTTCATCCGGCTCCATCCGCAGCCAGTCGCCGAACAGCAGCCAGCCGATCAACACCACCAGGGCGGTAATGACCCAGGGCGAGCGCAGCTGCCTGAGCGCCTTCCCCACCGCCGGAATGCGGACGACGTAACGCGCCATGACTTCGTCGGGGCGAGGATGGTAGGGGTCTTCCCAAGAGTTGTTATCGCCCTTGAAACGAAAGCGCCCCTCGGCATCATAGCCCACAATGCGGTGGAAGACAAAACCAATGCGCGGATGGCGGTAAATGGCGATGTCGCCGGGCTGGTAAAACGGGGCGCGGCGCGCCAGCACCAAGTCGCCGACGTGGAAACGCGGTTCCATGCTGGGGCCGGTCAGGATGACGTAATACATTTCGCCCCCCAACCGCGCGGGGAAGAAAAACACCCCAAGGGCGATCAGAAAAGCGATCACCCCCGCCCACGCCAGCCAGCCGCGCTTACCCATCATTCAGCACCAAAAGGCGCGGCGGTGCGCCGCGCCTTGTTTTACGCTCTTTCGGCCAGCCACCGCGTGGCTTACTACTGCGAAGCAACGACCCGCAGCTGAACGATATCCAGCACCTTGCGGTCGCTTGCGCCGCTGTAATCGCAGCTCACCGAAGTCCCGCCGGTCACGGTGCAAGTCACCCATTCCCACGAGTCCACCGCACCGTCCTGGTCGGTATCCATCCCCAGCGCCGTATGGACCTCGGTAGCCGACTGGTCCAAAGTGAAGCTTACGCCATCGATAATCGAGGGGTCGGAAGAATTCAAAGTGTAATGCACGCCAGAAACGGTGTAACCATTCACCGCGGCACTGCCGTCACCAGCGTAACTCGCCGGCACAGTGTTCTGTGCAGCAAAACCATAGGCCAACACCGCCAGCAAAACCAACAAGGTCGTGAGCACCAACAAGCGGGCTTTCTTCCTTTGCATCGAGCACCTCCAAATAGACTAACGAATGCAAACAGCGATAGAAAGAGTAATTTTGAGTAGCGCAATTATAAACTTGTTTGGTCATCTTTCGGGTTACAATTCCATAACAATTCCGTTACAAGCGCTTTGCCGCTCCAACCTGCCGTCCGCTTGTGATACTTGCCGCCGGTCATTAAACGGGTATAATGGGGAAAACAGCCGGGCATTTCCCGGCCCATAGGTTACCCCGAAAGCCACACCCTTCTGAGGTGCTTTATGAGCGAAGAAAACCAAAACACACCTCTGGCTTCGCCGGACGCCACCCCAAAAGAGCCTGCCGAGCAGGAAAGCACAACGCAGGCGTCGCAGCCGCAACAACCCACCCCGCAGGAACCCACGCCGGTCACGCCGCCTGCAGCCGCGCCGCCCACACCGCCCCCTGCCTCCCCCCAACAAGCCTGGCTGCCTTTCTTGTTAGGCGCGCTTTCGGTGGTGTTCGTCGTCGTGGGGATAGTGCTGGTGCTGGCCTTCCTCGGCCAGGGGCGCAGCATTCCCCTGCTGAGCAAACCCACCGCCACACCCACAGCCACGCTCACCCCCACACCAGCGCCCACCGATACGCCCACACCCACGCCCACGCTGACGCCGACTATCACCCCTTCGCCAACGCCCACCCTCACCCCTACCCCCTCTGCGCCGTTCCAATACACAGTGCAGGAAGGCGATAGCCTGGTCGGCATTGCCAAGAAGTTCAACGCCGACCTGGTGACCCTGATGCTGCTCAACAATCTCAACAACACCAGCACCATTTACGTCGGCCAATCCCTGACCATCCCCGCCCCCAACACCAAGCGCCCCACCCCCACACCGCTGCCCACCTTCATGCCGCGGGGCTTCGAGATCCAATATTTCGTGCTGCCGGGAGACACGCTGGAAGGCATTGCGGCGAAATTCAATTCCACCGTCGAAGCCATCGTCAAAGCCAACGACACGCTGGAAAAAGCCACCGACCCGATTTACGTCGGTCAAATCCTCATCGTGCCGGTGAACCTGGTAACGCCGCGTCCCACCCAACCCGCCACGGCCACCCCCACGCCGAAACCCTGAGCAGCGCAACGCCCCCCACCCCAACACGAACAGCCAGGCGCAATGCCTGGCTGTTTCCGTTTTATGTGTCATGTGCCCGAAGGCTCACGAACGCCGCCTGGGGAGGCGCCTCAGCCTCGGTCGGCCTTCTCGGCCGCCTTGGCGCGCTGCCAAGCGGCCTCCATCTCATCCAGCGTCAACGCTTCGACGGGCTGGCCGCGCTCCCGCGCCGCCTGCTCGATGACGGCAAACCGCCGTCGGAAACGAGCATTGGCCTTCCGCAAGGCCAATTCGGCATCGACCCCCAACCAGCGGGCCAGGTTCGAGACCACGAAGAGCACATCGCCAATTTCGTCTTCGCGCGCTTCGGGCGTCTCGGCTTCTCGCACTTCTTGCAATTCCTCGGCCAGCTTATCCCACACGCCTTGGATGTCAGGCCAGTCGAAGCCCACGGCCACCACCTTATCTTGAATCCTTTCCGCCTCCATGAGGGCCGGCAGCCCTTTGGGAATGCCATCCAGCACACTTTCGGGGCGGGGGTGCGGGTGTTCCTGGGCTTTGATCGCTTGCCAGTTACGCACTACCTCGTCGGCATCGGCTACCTGCACGTCGCCAAAAACATGCGGGTGCCGCCGCACCATCTTGCGGTGGATGCCTTCCAAGACGTCGGTGATGGTGAATTCCCCTGCTTCGGCAGCGATTTGAGCGTGCAGCAAAATTTGCAGCAACACGTCGCCGAGTTCCTCGGCCAGGTGCTCCCACGCTTCGGCGTCGATGGCTTCCAGGGCTTCGTGCACCTCTTCCAAGAAATAGCGCCGCAGGCTGCGATGTGTTTGCTTGCGGTCCCACGGGCAGCCGTCGGGGGCGCGCAGGCGGGCGACCACCTCCTGGAAGGCCTCGAAAGAGGCCTCTGGGCTGCGAGGCGGCACGTAGAGAGTGGTCAGCAGGCCAATCTCGGCGTCGCGGTCGATTTCGTAAAGCGGCATCCAACGGACGGTTTCCTGGGCAGTGCCAGCCGCGTGCACCAACGCCACCTGATGCTCATCGGCATAAGCGGCCATGAGCGTCAGTTTGACCTCCGAAGCAATGGTGCGGTCGTAAATTTGGGCGATCAAGGCCGGGGCGGAAGGGGGAAACGGCGGCACATGCCGCACCGCGAGTTCCAGGGCATCGACCAGGGCAGTGTGAGGGAAGGCATCGCGGCCCAAAGCCCGAAACGTGGGCTCCAGAAAGCTCAGCCCTGCCACCACCCGCACGGGGATGCCGGCTTCTCGCGCTCGGCGGGCGATTTCCGGGCCGGTGATCTCGGCCACGAAAGGGTGCCCCGGCACGGCATACACCACGCCCTCAGGCCGCTGCGCCAGCGCCAACACCTGCTCCACAATGGCCGCGTACACCGCCTCGAAACTCTCGGCCTGCTCGTAAAGGTGGTCGAAAGAATGCACGACCCAATCGTTTGGGAAGGCCGCCACCGTGGGATGCTTCGCCGTGCGGAGGTAAATCTCCTCGGCCGCGGCCAGCACATCCCACGCCTCGCGGGTCAGTTGGTTGGGGTTGCCGGGGCCCAGCCCCAGCAGGGTAATGGATGACATGCTTGGCTCCGAATGGGTTAGAGGGGTGGCTGGTTGCTTGGTTATTTGGTTACCTGGTTGGGCGCACAGTGCCAACCGGTCGTTAACGCAACACGCCCCTGCCGCAACCAGCAGGGGAACGCGTTGCCAACATCACCGCCCGCAAGCGATTTAGCGCTTGGTGTAGGTCGGGGCTTTGCGAGCGCGCTTGAGGCCGGGCTTTTTGCG
>CAYVHG010000008.1:0-2323 GCA_964450875.1 uncultured Anaerolineaceae bacterium
CACCATGACCTTGGAAATCCCCAAGATTGGGGTCAAAGTGCCCATCGTAGGCATCCCGCGCACCGAAACCGGCTGGGATCTCACCTGGCTGTGGGATCAAGCCGGCTGGCTGGAAGGCACAGCTTACCCCACGTGGGCAGGGAACACTGTTCTCACCGCACACGTCTATCTTCCCGACGGCGAACCCGGCCCCTTCGTGAACTTGCGCCAACTGATGTGGGGCGACCGCATCATCATCCATGCCTACGGCGAACAATACATCTATGAAGTGCGCAAAGCACGTTTGGTCGCTCCTGATAATGTCAGCGTGTTGCGCCATAAAGACCGAGACTGGGTGACCCTGTTGACCTGCCAAGGCTACAACGAAAGCACCAATAGCTACCGATGGCGCTTGGCAGTGCAAGCCGTGCTGGTAAAGGTGACACCAGAACATTAAATGTCTGCAACAGTCCGACGCTAAACCCACGCACTACCACACGCCCCCTGGATGAAACCGGGGGGCGTGTACTTTCGAGAGAAGCCACTATCGCAAGTCACTGTCACAAAAAAAGTACGCCGCCCAACACTTCTTCTCAACATGCCGCCGCGCGAACTTTCCTCTTGCCCCTGCCCTTAGCATAGCTGCCTTCTTATGCACAGTTAACCATAAAACCACCTTTAGGGCTATAATGAGAGCAGAGCATCGACGCACCCTGTTGCCCTTCCACGGCATGCTACCAAGGAGGCTTCCCCATGCGCATCACCTTTCACGGCGCTGCCCGCACCGTTACCGGCTCTCGCCATTTGCTGGAAGTCAACAGCCATCGCATCTTGCTGGATTGCGGCCTCTACCAAGGCCGGCGCAAGGAAACTTACGAACGCAACCTCCACTGTGGGTTCGACCCGCGCAGCATCGACGCGGTGGTGCTTTCCCACGCCCACATCGACCACAGCGGTAACCTGCCCCTCCTGGTCAAAAACGGCTATGAGGGGCCAATTTTTGCCACCTCGGCCACCGCGCACCTTGCCAACATCATGCTGCTCGACTCCGGCCACATTCAAGAATCCGATATCAAATACCTCAACAAGAAGCGCCGCCGCAAAGGGCTGCCGCCCGTCGAGCCGCTCTACACCATCGAAGACGCCGCCCGCGTGGCCGAGCATTTCATCGCCATGCCCTACAATTACACCTTCGAGGTCGCGCCGGGCGTGCGCGCCAAATTCGTCGATGCGGGGCACATCCTCGGCTCGGCGGCCATCGTGCTCGAGCTGGAAGAAAAAGGCCGCAAAGTGCGGCTGTGGTTTTCCGGCGACATTGGCCGCCGCCACATCCCCATTTTGCGCGACCCGGTGCTGCCCGACCACGCCGACTACCTGCTCATGGAATCCACCTACGGCGACAAGCCCCATCGCGACGTCCAGGAAGCCTTCAAAGAGCTCCGCGACGTCGTGCGGCGCACGGTGGACCGCGGCGGCAAAGTCATCGTACCGTCGTTTGCCGTTGGCCGCACCCAAGAGCTCGTCTATGCTCTCCACCGCATGATGGAAAGCGGCGATATTCCCGAAATTCCCATCATCGTCGACAGCCCGCTGGCGGTGAACGCCTCGGAAATCTACCACGCCCATCAGGAATGCTACAACGAAGAGGCTCGCAAAATGCTGCTGCGGGGCGACGATGTGCTTGGCTTCGGACGGGTCAAATACATCCGCTCGGTAGAAGAATCCAAAGCTCTGAACGACCGCCGCGACCCGATGGTCATCCTTTCGGCCTCGGGCATGGCTGAGACCGGCCGCATCCTTCACCACCTGAAGAACAACATCGAAAACCCCCGCAACACCGTGCTCATCGTTTCGTGGCAAGCGCCCTACACCCTGGGGCGTCGCCTGGCCGACCACGAGCCGGTAGTGCGCATCTTCGGGGAAGAATACGAAGTCCGCGCCGAAGTGGTCACCATCAACGGCTTTTCAGCCCACGCAGGCCGCAACGCTTTGCTGAACTATGCCCTGCGCCTCAAAGGACAAGCCAAGCAGGTGTTCATCGTCCACGGCGAGCCACGCGGCGCTGAGCCGCTCATCGAAGCCCTGCGCGAGCACGGCATGAAGGTTTCCTACCCCAACCTCAACGACAGTTTTACCTTATGAAAAGACAGCAGCCATCGCCAAGATGGCTGCTGTTTTCCCAATTCCCTCATCGGAGGTTCGTATGTCTCCCATTCGCACCATCATCATGGGCGCCGCAGGGCGCGACTTCCACAACTTCAACGTCTTCTTCCGCGACAACCCCGACTACGAAGTTGTGGCCTTCACCGCGACGCAAATCCCCAACATCGAAGGCCGCACCTAC
>CAYVHG010000009.1:0-5457 GCA_964450875.1 uncultured Anaerolineaceae bacterium
GCCATGCGCCCCATTTCGGCTGTCTCGGTGGGCGGCGCAGAGGAAGACGAAGCGGTCGAAACCGAGGGGCCGTTGGCCGGATTGCGCGGCGTCATCGCCCCACCCGAGCCGACGCTGGTCAAGCCCGGCCGAGTGGCCACCATCGGCGGCAAGTTGTTCCTCACCGACCAGCAAGAAGCCCAGGCCAAGACCCTGCAGACGCTGCTGGCCGAAGAATTTGCCCCGCGCGAGCCCGAGAAGCCCCCCGTGCTCAGCCGACAGCGCGCCCTGCGGTGGCTCATTGGGGTCGTGTTGTTGGCGGTGGCCCTCCTGCCTTTGATTGTGCCCCCCTTGCAGGCCCCGCCTCCCAACCGCATCCTGCCGGCGGCGCGCGCCGCGCTGCAGGCCGTCGATGCCGTGCCCCAAGGCGCGCCGGTGCTCGTCGGGGTAGACTACTCCCCAGCCTTCGCCGCCGAAATGGAAACCACCGCTGCACCGCTGTTGCACGACCTCTTGGCCAAAGGCGCGCGGCTGACCGTGGTTTCCACCCAACCCACCGGCCCAGCGCTGGCTACGCGCCTCTTCCGGCAGGGGCTGGGCGCTCAGGAAGGCCAGCAATACCTCGACCTCGGCTACCTGCCGGGCGGCACGGCCGGGCTGTTCGCTTTTGCCCAAAACCCCCGCCTGGTGTTCACCCACGCCGCCGGATACGCCCACCTGTGGGAAACGCCCTTCCTGAACACCGTCCATCAGATGAGCGACTTCGCGATGGTCGTGGTCATTACCGAAGATGCCGACACCGCCCGGGCGTGGATCGAACAGGTGCGTCCCGCGTTGGGCACCCATACGCCGCTCATCGCGCTCATCAGCGCGCAGGCCGAGCCGATGATCGAGCCGTATTACGAAACCGCCTCCCATCAGGTGGCGGGGGTGGTCACTGGCATGGCTGGCAGCCTGGCCTACAGCGCCGCGCGGGGGCAACAGCCCGCGGCGCCGTTGCGCGGCCAGTGGAGCAGTTACAGCTATGTGGTGTTGTTTGCCGCCCTGATGGTAGCCGCAGCAGGGCTTTACAACCTTGCGCTGGGGTGGAAGGAAGCCCGCACCCGACGCGCAGCCGCCGCCGAAGCCGAGATGGCCGAGGTAGATTCCGAGGAAGAAGAAGAGGCATAACGCATGGCGTCCTTGCTTGGCGCTCTGGTAGGTTTTCTCATCACGGTGACGGTGCTCAGTTACGTCTTTTTCCACGATTGGGCACTGTTTCGGCTGGTGATGTATGTGTTCATCGGCGTCACGGCCGGCTATGCCGGTGCAGTGGCCTTCCGCAGCGTGCTGTGGCCGATGCTCTTCCAGCCGTTGATCTTCGACCGGCAACTGTTGTTGCTCGTGCCGCTCTTCTTGGTGCTCTTGCTGCTGACCAAAGCCTTCGAGGGCAAGATCAGCCGCTGGGGCAACGTGGCCGTGGCTTACTTGGTTGGGGTAGGGGCTGCGGTTGCCGTCGGCGGCGCGGTGCAGGGCACCATCTTGCCTCAAACGCTGAGCACGATGGATGCCTTCAACTTCCACCTGATGACGGCGCGGGGCATCGGGGTGGTCGAATTCCTCACCACCGGCATCTTCATGCTCGTGGGCACCGTGACGACCCTGGCTTATTTCCATTTCGGGGCCCACGCGCGCAAGAACCGCCCACCGCAGCGGCTCAAGTGGATTTCTGCCTTGGGAGTAGTGGGCGAATGGTTCATCGCAATCACCTTCGGGGCGCTGTTCGCGGGGGTGTACTTGGCGGCCGCCACCGCCCTGGCTTCCAGCGCCAGCACCGTGTGGCAGTTCATCCTCCGCTGGCTTCCCCATTGATTGAGGTATGATGGCAACTTCGTTAGTGGACGCCGATAGCCTGTTGGCCCTCGATGTAGGCAGCACCCATACCCGGGCGATGCTTTTCGACGCGGTGGAAGACCGCTACCGCCTGGTGGCCATGGGGGTTGCGCCGACCACCGCGGGTGCCCCACAGCGCGATGTTCGCGCCGGCATCCGCCAGGCCCTCGACCAGGTGGCCGAAGTCACCGGCCGCAAGATGCTCGACAAGGATGGGCAAATTGTCATCCCCGCCGAAGAAGGGGCTGGCGTCGACCAGGTGGTGATGACGCTCTCGGCGGGCCAACCGCTCAGCATCGTGGTGGCGGGGGTGCTGCCCCAGGTCTCCGTGCGGAGCGCCCGCCGCCTCGCCGAGACCATCTACGGCCGCATCGCCGCCCAGCTGCACCTCAACGACCGGCTGGGCACGGAAGGCCGCATCAACGCGGTGGTGCAGGCGCGGCCCGATGTGGTCATCCTGGCTGGCGGGCTGGAAAACGGCGCTTCACAGGCCGTGCTGCAAATGGCCGAAGCCGTAGGGCTGGCAGCGTACCTCATTCCCCAAGGGCAACGGCCCGAGGTGCTCTTTGCCGGCAACAGCCGCTTGCAAGGGCGCATCAAAGAAATGCTGGAAGGCATCACGCCGCTTTACACCGCGGCCAACGTGCAGCCCGCCCTCGCACAAGAGCAACTCGGCCCGGCGCAGGAAGCCCTGCTGGAAATCTACCGCCACGTGCGGGAACGCCAGACCCCCGGCTTGCAAGACTGGCTGGCCCCCTTGCACGGGCGAAGCGCCTTTTACCCCACAGGGTTTGCATTCGGGCGCATGGTGCGCTTTCTCAGCCGTGTGTATGACCCCTCGAAAGGGGTGCTGGGGGTAGATGTGGGCGCCGAAGCGGTAACGGTGGCCGCAGCATGGGGCGGCGAAGGCGTGCTCAAAACCTTTGCCGGGCTGGGGCTGGGCAGCAACCTACCCGACCTGCTGCGCCACGTGCCCGCCGAGCGCATCTTGCGCTGGCTTCCCATCGATGTGCCGGCGGATGACCTGGTCGATTACCTCTACAACAAAGCCCTGCACCCCGAAAGCATCCCCCTGACCGAAGAAGACCTGGCCGTAGAACAAGCGCTGGCGCGGTTGGTGCTGCGAACCGCCGTCCAGCGGGCCTGGCGCAGTTTCCCGTTGCAGCAACGCCAAAAGTTTGGGGCCCTGTTGCCCTATTTCGAGCCCATTCTGGCTTCCGGCAGCGTGCTCACCCGCGGCGCAACCCACGCCCAGGCGCTGTTGACCCTGCTCGACGGCATTCAACCCAGCGGCATCACCACCTTCGTGCTGGACGAGAACCACCTGCTGCCCGCGCTGGGGGCGGCCGCCGACCTCAACCCAGTGCTCAGCGTGCAAGTGTTGGAATCGCACCATTTCGTGCCGCTGGCCACGGTCATCACCGCAGCGCATCGGGTGGCTAAAATGGGCACGCCAATCTTGCGGCTTCGCATCGAAACCGACAGCGGTGAAAAAGGCAAAGTGGAACTCAAAACCGGCCAGTTGCGCGTGGTGCGCCTGCGGCCCGGGCAAACGGCCAAGGTCGAAATTCAGCCATTGCGCGGCAGTGATGCCGGGTTCGGGCCAGGCCGCCGCGGGTCGGCCGTCCTCAACGGCAGTACCCTCGGGCTGGTGCTCGATGGCCGCGGCCGCCCCATCATCCTACCCAAAGAAGCCGAAAAACGCCGCGCCTTGCACCGCCAGTGGCTGGAAGCCCTCGGCGGGTAGGCACATTTCTTGCAAACCCTGAAGTGAGAGGAGCAGCATGAGCATCGAAAGACCGGTCGTGCGGGTGATGCCTCTGGCAACCATCGAGCAGCCCCGAATGCTGCCGGTGCCCGGCCGCGTCGTGGTCAACCAGGGGCAGGCCGTCAGCGCCACGGCAACCGTGGCCGAAGCTCATTTAGAGCCCCACTATCGGCTGGTCAACGTGGCGCAGGCGCTCAAAGTGCCGCGCGCCCGCGCCGACGAGTACATCACCTGCCGCGCCGGCGACGTCGTGCACCAAGGCGATGTGCTTGCCGAGAAAAAAGGCGTCGTGCGCCAAGTCGTGCATTCGCCCGTCGACGGCGAAGTGGTGGTGGCTGGCGACGGCCAGGTCTTGTTGCGGGAATACCGCCAACCGTGGGAACTGCCTGCCGGCCTGCCGGGCAAGGTCACCCAGGTGTTTGCCGAGCGCGGCGTGGTGCTGAGTACCAAAGGCACGGTCATCGACGGCGCGTGGGGCAACGGGAAGATCGCCTATGGGCTGGTACACCCCCTCACCGAAGCAGCCGACCAGCCCGTCACCCCTGACCTGTTGAGCGTGGAACTTCGCGGGCTGGTGCTGGTCGGCGGTGTGCTGGAAGATGCTCGTGTGCTCAAGCTGGCCGAAGGGCTTCCGGCGCGTGCGCTGATCGTGGGCACCATGCGGGCTGCGCTCATCCCCGAGGCTCTGAAAGCCTCGTTTGCCGTCGTAGTTACCGACGGCTTTGGCAACGGCGGGATGAATGCGCGGGCATTCCGGCTGTTGAGCACGAGCGCCGAGCGGCAGGCCGCGGTGCTGGCCGAAACCCCTTCGCCGTACGAAGGGCAGCGGCCGGTGATCGCCATTCCGCTCACCAGCGCCGATTTTCCGCCGGAACCCCCAGCGGCCGCGCCGCTCGAGGAAGGCACCACGGTGCGGGTGGTGCGAGCGCCTTACCTGGGCGCGGTGGGCACCGTGGTCGCCCTGCCCAAAGGAGTCGTCCGTTTCGCCAATGGCGTACGTGCCCCCGCCGTCGACGTGCGGCTGGAAAGCGGCGAACGCGTCACTGTGCCTGTTGCCAACGTCGAAGTTTTGGTACAATCATAAAGATGTCGTTGTTTTGCCCCAGGAGGAGTAGCCGATGGCTTTCGATGAAAATTCCACCGTTCCACCTTTCCCTGAAGAAGAAGTGCCCGCTGACGACCTGGGCTTCGACGAAGAGGGCGCGACCCTCGAGGGCGAAGAACCTTTTGGCGAGGAACCCGGCGGCCCCAGCAACAACAAGACCTTCATCATCGCCGTCGCGGGGCTCATTGGCTTCCTCGTGCTGGCGATGGCGCTGATGGCAGCCTACGCCTTCTTCGTGCTGCCTTCCAAGAAAAGGGCACAGGCTACCCAGGCCGCCCAAATCAACGCCCAAAACACGGCCATCGCCCAGGGGTTGACAGCCACCGCAGCGGCGGCGTTGTGGACGGACACCCCAACCCCCACGCCCATCCTCACCCCCACGCCCAAGCCCACCAACACCGTGGTCGCGGCCGCGCCCGCCACGCCCACACCGGTGGTAGCCCAAGCTTCGCCCACGCCGGTAGCCGCCATCAACGCGACGGCCTTTGCCCTCACAGCCACCTCCATCGCGGTGACGAATGCCGCCGCGGCAGCCAACGCCCAACCCACTTCGCTGGCACAAACCGGCTTTGCCGACCAGGTCGGCTTGCCAGGGCTGGTGGCTGTGGCTGCGTTGCTCATCGTGGTAATCTTCCTCGCCCGTCGCCTACGCCAATCGGTCTGACCTCCTCCTGCTTCTTCCCGGGAAGATAGCCTACCACGCCGCGCGGAAGTTTCCGCGCGGCGCTCGTTT
>CAYVHG010000010.1:0-10219 GCA_964450875.1 uncultured Anaerolineaceae bacterium
CCTCTCCGGCGAGATGATGTTCCGCTACATGGGCTGGGACGAAGCGGCTGACCTGATCTGGAAGGGCATTACCGGTGCGGTCAAAGCCAAGACCGTGACCTACGACTTCCATCGCCTGATGGAAGGCGCGACCCTGCTGAAGTGCTCGGAATTTGGTGAAGCCATCGTCCAGCACATGGACGACTGAGGTCCTCCCGCTGAAGGGAAATTGGCCTTCCGAGTGAAGGCAATAGGGTAAGAAGCACAGCCCTCTGGCCGCTGGTCTGAAGAGACCGGTGAACCGGAGGGCTGTTGTCATTCGGGATGAAATGAAGAGAAGCGAGGGTTCAAGGGTTCCAGCGAAAGGGTGTTCGGCGCGCTCGCGTTGTTTTCCCTTTCAGGGGCTGCGTTGGTTACCGCTTGGCTTCTCGTTTGTTCGAAAGGGGGTGCTATGTGATTTTGGGTAGAAGTGTTCGTTCGACGTGTCTTTAGTGGCAGGGAGCGTAAATTCGGGGCTTTGGTGGAAACACAACAGCCCGCCAGAAGGGGGCGGGCTGTTGTGTCGAAGCAAAAGTCAATGGTTTAGGGGGAGGGGGTAGGCGTAGCGCCTGCGTTGGCTGGGAGTGTCGCTTTGGCAGCGTCTTCGGCGGTTTTAGGTGCGCCGCCCAAGATCCACCGCGTGAACAGGTCCACCGCGTCGTCAGGCAGAGGTTTGGTGGGGGGCATGGGGTCGATGCCATCCACTTTCTGGCGGTGGATGAGCTGAAGCAAGAGGCTATTGGGGTCGCCCGGAACGATGACAGGGGCATGGTCTCCGGTGTGGAGGACTTCATCGTAGGATGTCATCAAATAGTGATTGTTCTTCTTCCCAGGGCGATGGCATGATACGCAATAGTGTTTGACGATGGGTTCAATGTAGTCGTCGTAGGAAGGCACTTGATTAGGTGCCAAAGTAGGCTTGGCTGCGGCTTGTTTGGCTTCAGGAGGCAGCTGTGCCCGATCATCCCATGTGTAGCGCATGAACGTGACAATGGCTTTGATTTGATCGGGGCTGAGTTCGCCGCCGTAAGCCTTCCCGAAAGGCACCATACCCAAATCGGGTTGGCCATAGTTGATGATGTTGAACAACGTCTGGTCGGTGCGGGTGTACATCTCGTCTTTGCTATTGATGGGTTTGATGTATTTCCCGTTCAATCCTTCCACGCCTTGCACAATGCCGCCGCCGCCGTCGGGCCCGTGGCATTCTGCGCAGTAGGTCGAGAAAAGGTCTTGTCCTTCCTGAATCTGGGCGGGGAGGCTTAGGGCCGTTACTTTTTCCTTCTGTGGGGGAGTGGTGACGACGGCTTGAACTGTGAGCCCTACCATTGCGATGACGATGAGCGTCATGGTGCCTGTCGCAATTTTGCGGCGAGACCAGTGGCGGTAAGGGTTCTTTTCGATGAAAGGCAAAAGCAACAAAACGAGGATGGCAATGGAGGGCACTACAATGGCGCCTACCCATTCGAGCTGAGGGGGAACGTACTTGAGAAATTGGAAGAGGAAGAGGAAATACCACTCAGGGCGAGGAATATAGGTGGTGTCATTGGGGTCGACGCGCGGCTCTGGGTGTACGCCCAAGAAAGTTGCCAGTCCCACAAGTAACAAGAAGAGACCGAAGATGACCACAATGTCTTTATAGACGACATCGGGGTAGAACTTGACCCCTTTGTGTTTTAGATGAAGGTAGCGCTCCCAGTATTTTTTCTTTTGTTCTTCATTCATGGCTGGGCCTCTTTTACTCGTCTTTGGTAGGGGGATTGGAAATGCCAATGCGGATGATGAGGTAAATGTGAATAGCCACGAGGGTGACCATGATGGCGGGCAAGATCCACACATGGATGGCGAAGAAGCGGCTGAGTGTCAATGCGCTTACCGTTTCACCGCCGCGCAGAACCCTTCGGATGAAATCTCCGATGTAAGGCACCGTGCCTGCGATGTTGGTGCCCACCACCGTTGCAAAGAAAGCCCGCTGGTTCCAAGGCAAGAGATAGCCTGTAAAGCCCATGCCCAGAGTGGCCAAGAGGAGGAAGACCCCAATCACCCAGGTGAGCTCTCGGGGATAGCGGTAAGCCCCCATGTAGAAAACTCTGAGCATGTGTATGAAGACGAGCAAGACCATCAGCGAGGCGCCCCAGTGATGGATTCCTCGAATAAGCCATCCATAGGGCACGCCTGTCATGATATATTGGATGCTGTCGTACGCGTGGTCAGGTGACGGGGTGTAGTAGACCAGAAGGAACATTCCCGTGATGATCTGCATTATAAAAACGAAAAGTGTGGCACTTCCCAAGCAGTACCACCAGTTGACTTTGGGGACTTTGCGGTCTAAGGTGACTTTGTAGATGGTGGTGAGGCCTAACCGTTCGTCCAGCCACTCCAACCATGCGGGTTTGTGGGGTTGTTGGTGTTTGCTCATGGTTTACCCTTTCCCTTCGATGAAGTGAATGTAGAGCATTCCCTTGTCGATTTTGGTTTGGAAGCGGTCCAAGGGGCGAGGAGCAGGGCCGGAAATGACCTTTCCGTCTTTGGTGAAGTGAGCATTGTGGCACGGGCAAATGTATTCCCCGACGTCGGCATGCCACCTTACTCTGCACCCCAAGTGAGTACAAATGTTAGAGAGAGCCTCGACCTTGTCGTCCGATTTGCGGATGATGTAAACGCCATAGCTCTCAGCGGTTTTTTCCCATCCGTGTTGCTGAGTGCGAGTGAAGCTAAAGAGGGTGGGTTGATCTTTGGGATACTTCTTCACCGGGCCTGCCGGAATCCACGCTTCCCCCCTTTCCTTTTTGAGCGCAGGCCCTAAGAAGTAGCCCACAAGGGGTATACCCAGAATTATCCCCATAATCCCCCCTGTGAAAGCCAGCACGATGTTGACAAAGTCGAGCCGGCTTATTTCTGAAGACGACTGATGCTCACCGCTCATAGCATACCTCCGAATTGGAGTGTTTTTTGCCTGTTTTCTAAAATGGGAAAGTGTTGTAAAATACCGTCACGGGATGTTAGTATAAGCCAAGAGCATGGATTTGGGAAGAGGTCAGTTGTCACCAAACCAGATGACAACTGTCACTGGGAAGATTGTTCATGATAGAGCAAAATGAGAGTTGTGGGAGCCTTGGCTTTGTATCCCCATCTTCTTTAAGCGAGGAGGTTTATAGATGAGCTTGCTAAAAGGCAAAGTTAGTTTTTGGACCGCATTGGGTTATAAAGGGGGAGGACCGATGTGGGCGTGGATTTTGCACCGTATCTCTGGCCTATCGATGATAATTTTTGTAGCCATTCACGTGTACGCAGGCTTTACTACTCAGCAACTTACAAGCGGGTGGGGGGTATGGTACAACACTCTCTATGAGAATGTGTGGTTTCAGCTTTATATTGTATTCTGTGTGATTTTCCACGCGGTGAACGGCCTACGTATCGTGATACAAGATACTTGGCCAAAGCTGATACCTTTCGAACATGAAGCCATTTGGCTGGAATGGCTCGTAATTTTGCCCGTCTATGGATTGACGGCTTTCGTCATGGTGCAACATGCCCTGCGGTAACAAATTATTTGGTTAGAGGAGCAGTCTATGAGCACTCGCAGTTTACCCACACCTGGTTGGAATTTGGAATACATCATGTGGGTCTTCACCCGTGTTTCAGGTGCAGCGATAGCTTTGTTGGCGTTCATCGGGTTCGCGGCAGCGTTGGTGATGGGGGCGCGTTCCCAGATGGACTTAGGCACCTTGATGCGATGGACGTTTTTCCCCAATCCGAACCACGTCGTCAATAGCAACATCCCTGATATTACGCAGGGATGGTCGAATGCTTTTTGGCAGACAATGGAAATGCTCATCGTGTTTTTTGGGGCTACCCACGGGTTCAACGGCCTCCGGGTGGTGTTGGAGGAATACATCCATCGGCCGTTCTGGGTGACTTTTTGGCGCCTTATCTTGGGCGTTTTATGGCTTGGAACACTGGTCGTGGCGATCTTTGTGATCTTGGCCTCGTGAACTAAGAAATTATGGAGGATTTGGCCTATGAAGACCCATCAGTATGATGTCGTGGTGGTGGGGGCAGGTGGTGCAGGGTTGATGTCTGCACTCTATGCTTCTAAAGGTGCCCGCACCGCTGTTATTAGCAAACTGTACCCTACTCGCTCTCACACTGGCGCGGCTCAGGGCGGCATTAGCGCGGCCTTGGGCAACTTGGAAGAAGATCGTGTAGAGTGGCATACCTATGACACGGTCAAGGGTAGTGATTATCTGGGTGACCAGGACGCTATTGAGTTTATGTGCAGCAAGGCGCCGGAAATTGTGTACGAGCTCGAGCATATGGGGTTGCCTTTCGACCGAACGCGAGAAGGGCGCATTATGCAGCGCCCCTTTGGCGGTCACACCAACAACGAAACCGGGAAACCAGTGCGCCGCGCTTGCCATGCGGCCGACCGCACTGGCCATATGATTTTGCAAACTCTCTATCAGCAGTGTATTCGGAACAACGTCACTTTCTTTGACGAGTTTCAGGTTGTTGACCTCATCATCGTCAACGGCGCTGCCGCTGGCGTTGTTGCTGTAGAGCTTGCGACGGGCGAGTTCCACATCATTCACGCCAAGGCCGTGATTCTGGCAACGGGTGGCTGGGGACGTGTATGGGAAATTACCTCCAACGCCTACGCCTACACGGGCGACGGCCCGGCAATGGTGCTTCGTAAGGGGTTGCCTGTCCAAGATATGGAGTTCTTCCAATTTCACCCCACGGGTATTTACCGCTTGGGCATCTTGATTACCGAGGGTGTCCGTGGGGAAGGCGGCGTGCTCATCAACGACAAGGGCGAGCGCTTCATGGAAAGGTACGCCCCTCACGTCAAAGACTTGGCTTCCCGCGACGTCGTCAGCCGCGCTATGTACATCGAAATGAAAGAAGGCCGCGGCATCAACGGCCAGCGCTACCTTTACTTGGATGTGCGCCCCGAAACCGTCAACAAATATGCCAAGATCGACGGCCGCACCAACCCCGATGGCACGCCTTATCAGATCACGGCTGAGGAACTCCTCCATAAATTGCCCGACATTATCGACTTCTGCAAAACCTACCTGGGTGTGGACCCGGTGACGGAGCCGATGCCGGTGCAGCCTACAGCACACTACGCGATGGGGGGGATTCCTACCAACGTGAGAACAGAAGTATTGGCAGATGAGACCGGAGCGATTGTGCCTGGGCTGTACGCAGCGGGTGAGACGGCATGTGTTTCGGTGCATGGCGCTAACCGCTTGGGGACGAACTCGTTGGTGGACATCGTTGTCTTTGGTAAGGAAGCCGGAATTCATGCTGCAGAGTACGCCCAAGGCGCTTATTATCAGCCTTTGCCGGATGATGCTGCCGACTTTGCTCGTTCCCAGTTGGAAGCCATTCTCAACAGCAAAGGGCAGGAGCGAGTTGCCGATATCGCGGCTGAGATGAAGCATGTCATGATGGACAAGGTGGGTGTCTTCCGCGTAGAAGAAGGTATGGCGGAAGCGCTGGAAAAGATCCGTGAACTCAAAGAACGCTTCAAACACATCCACATCGATGACCACGGTAAAATTTTCAATACCGACCTGATGACAGCATGGGAATTGAGCAACTTGTTGGATGTGGCTGAGGTGACGGCAGCGGCAGCCTTGAACCGCAAGGAAAGCCGCGGCGCTCATGCCCGTGATGATTACCCCAAACGTGATGACCAAAACTGGCTGAAACACTCGCTGATTTGGTTGCGAGAAAAAGGCGTAGAATTCCGTTATAAGCCAGCGGTTATCACGAAGTACCAGCCGAAGGAACGGGTGTACTAAGGAGGCAGATAGCCATGCAGCTGACAGTCAAAATTTTACGCTATCACCCTGAAAAAGACAAAAAGCCGCACTACGAAACTTACACCGTAGAGGCGGAACCGACGGAGCGGGTGTTGGATGTGTTGGAGTATATCAAAGGGCATGAAGATGGCAGCCTCACTTTCCGTCGGTCGTGTGCCCATGGTGTCTGCGGCTCTTGTGCTATGCGTATCAATGGCCGCAATCGCTTGGCATGCAAAACTCTCATCCAAGATTTGGGAACCGATCACGTTACGGTAGAGCCTATCTTGGGTTTGCCGGTGATTAAGGACCTTGTAGTGGACATGACGCTTTTCTTCGAGCACTACAAGGCCGTGAAGCCTTACTTTATCAACTACGATCCACCGCCGGCAAAAGAACGCCTGCAATCGCCCGAAGAGCGAGAGCGGTTCGACGATACGACGAAATGCATCCTTTGCGGCGCTTGTACCACTTCTTGCCCTTCGTTCTGGTTGGATAATCGTTATTTGGGGCCTGCGGCGATCGTCAATGCTCACCGTTTCATCTTCGATAGCCGTGACCAAGGGGCTGCAGAACGGTTGAAGATTTTGGCCGGAAGCACAGGGGTATTCCGGTGTCACACTATTTTCAACTGTACCGATGCTTGTCCGCGCGGCATTCAAATTACCAAGGCCATCGGTGAGGTAAAGAAAGCGATTATGACGGGACGCATGGACTGAAGGCTCAAGACCCCTTTGACCGTATGCAAACGCCCGCCGGTAACTGCCAGCGGGCGTTTCTTGTTTCGGTATGGGCAGGGGGTAGGGCCTGAGAGGGTTCTCGAAGCCCAAAACGCTTTAGGCTTCCTCACCCTCGTCTGTCGCTTCATCTTTCGATGGCAAAATGGGGCGCACGCCGCTGCCGGGGTGGGGCGGCCCGACGATGCCTTCGTCTTCCATCGCATCCACCAGGCGGGCAGCGCGGGTATAGCCAATGCGCAAGCGCCGTTGCAGCAGCGAGGCCGATGCTTTGCCTTCCCGACGCACCAAGGCTACGGCTTGCTCCCATAACGGGTCTTTGGGCTTCTGGGGCTGGGCTTCTGCTTCCATCTCTTCCCAAATGGGCTTTTGCTTCAGCGGAATGCCCGCGGGCGGGGCGTCCACAATGCCGCCGATGCCCGGCACGGCCGCGTTGCCGAAGCCGCGCCAGTAGTTCACCACCCGCCGAATTTCGTGGTCGGCGACGAACACCCCCTGCAGGCGTACAGGCTCCGGCGCATCGGGCGCCATGAAGAGCATATCGCCGCGGCCCAACAGCCGCTCTGCCCCCGGTTGGTCGAGAATCACGCGGCTGTCGACGCTGGAAGCCACCGCAAAGGCAATCCGCGCCGGAAAGTTGGCCTTGATCAGCCCGGTGACCACATCCACCGAGGGGCGCTGGGTGGCGATGATGACATGGATGCCGGTGGCGCGCGCCAGTTGCGCCAGTCGGGTGAGGGTGCGCTCGGTGGTGTCCGGCGCCAGCATCATCAAATCGGCCAGTTCGTCGATGACGATCACCAAATAAGGCAGCTTCTCGCCGCCGTCGCGCTCGACTTCCTGATTGTAGTCGGTAATGTGGCGCTTGCCTGCTTTGGCGAATAGCTTGTAGCGCCGTTCCATCTCGTGGGTGACCCATTGCAACGCCCCGACCACCCGTTCCAGATCGACCACCACGGGCGCCAGCAGGTGCGGAATGCCGTTGTAGCCGCTCAGTTCCACCCGCTTCGGGTCTACCAGCAGCAGACGCAAGTCGTCGGGCGTGTTGTGCAGCAACAGGCAAGTGATGATGCTGTTTACGCACACCGACTTGCCCGACCCCGTGGCACCGGCAATCAGCAAGTGCGGCATGGCGGCCAGGTCGGCGGCCACAGCGCGGCCGGCGACATCCTTGCCCAGGGCAAAGCGGAGCGGCGATTTGACCTTCCGGAAGGCTGGGCTTTCGATGACTTGCCGCAGGGTCACGGGGGCGGCTTCTTCGTTGGGTACTTCGATGCCCACGTAGCCTTTGCCCGGCACAGGGGCCTGGATGCGCACCCGTTTGGCGGAAAGCGCCAGCGCCAAATCGTCGGCCAGCGAGGCAATTTTGGAAACCCGCACCTTCATCGGCCCCTTGCGGCTTTCTACATAGCCGGGTTCGACGCCGTAGAGGGTGACGGTGGGGCCGCGCAGCACTTCGACCACCTTGGCGGGCGCGTTGAATTGGGCCAGCGTTTCTTCGATGACCCGCGCGCGGGCTTCGGTTTCTTCCTGCTGATAGGCCTCGGTGGGCGATTCGTCGAGCATTTCGGCCACGTCGGGCAAGACCCACACCGGTTTTTCGGGGGCAGGCGCTTCGGCTTCCGCTTGGGGGGGCGCCTCGCCGGAAGGCGCGAGGGGGGAAGGCGCCAGCGGGCGCGCGGGGAAGGCGGGCGTAGGCGGGGAAGGCCACAGGCGGGCGCGTAGCCGCAACCACAGCATCGTGCTGTGGCGACGGAAGCGGCGGAATGTCGGCGGTAGCCACCGGAACAAGTCGGCTACGGGGCGGTTGAGGGTAAAAGCCAGCCCCAGCACCACACCGGCCAGGAGCATCACGGCTGCACCGGCTCGGCCGAGGGTGGTGGTGAGCGCCCACAACAGCAGCGCGCCGACGTACCCCCCGCCGCGGCCTCCTGCGGCTGCGGCAAAAGTGGCACCGCGGGTGCTTTCCAGCAGCGGCAGGTGCAACACGGCCAGCACGGCGGCATAGAGCAGCATCAGCCCGCTGACGCGCTCGGCATTGAGCGCAGGGAAGCGCGTGCTCCGCCGGAAGACGATGCCCAGCCCCAGCGCCAGCAGCCACAGCGGAAACAACCACAGCCCCCACCCTAACGCCCGCTGCCAGAAGGCTGCCCAGGGATGCAACGCCGTGCCCTGGGGCCATACCAGGCTGGCCAGGGTCAGCAAGCCGGCAATCGTCAGCGCGACGCCTCCCAGGTCGCGTTTGCGTTCTGGGGAAAGGCGGGGCTTGGGCGGCGTCGCGGCGGGCGTTGGCTTCGTTGACTTTTTGACGCGCCGCGACGCAGGCCGCGCCGCTTTGGCGCTCTTTTTGCGCTTGCCGGTTTTGGAGGCGGAACGGGTTTGAGATTTTCTGGGCATAAGGCGCGGAAGTGAGGAGAGGATCAGGATGATACGATTATAGCACGGTTGTTCGTGCAATCCGAGGGGCGGCGTTCACGCATGAGGCGGGGGGCTTTCGAGGTGACGTTTGCCCTTGCTCGTTGCGCCGCGGCGAGATGCCCCCTTGGGGAGCTGTGCAATTTGTACGCATGGAGGTTCCCTCTGCGGCCATCTGCACTCGCTGTTTTCGGGTTTTTCCCTGGCGCGCGTTCTTGCCCGGAGGTCAATACCAGACCCGGAAGGCGGTTTCGGCTTCCCCCGTGATGCCGTCGAAGGTGGCGCGCACATGCACGGCGATGTGACCGCGATAGCTCGGCACGGGCAGCCAGACGTCGAGGCAGCCGTGGTCGTCGGTGGTAAAGGCTTGCGGGGTGAGGGGGGCGGTGAGGGGTTGGCCCAGCGTGTCGGTGAATTGGAGATGCACTGTTGCCCCTTCCAGGGGCTGGCCTAATTGGTTGGTAACCCATACGATGAGATGAACCTGGTCTCCAGGGTGTGCCAGCACCGGCGTGATGGTCGCCATCACGCGGAGCGTCAGCACCGCGCGGCGTAACGGGGCTTCCCCACCTGCGGGCAGGGGGCGCAACAGTTGGGGGTCACGTTCGTTCTGCTGGAAGTACCACTCCCCTAAATTGCTGAGCACCACGCGCCCCTCGCGGGCGTGGTATTCCAGGCGGGCTTCTTCGAAATATTGCACCGGCACGCCGTTTTCCAGCAACGGGTCGCTGACGACCTGCCCCAGCACCGCGCGGTGTTCCTGATAGAAGTGCAGGAATTCATAGCATACGGGGTGGAGCTCGCCGCGCACGTCGGGGAAGGCTTTGCAGCCAGCCCCGTTGAGGAAACTTTGCGCCAGGGGTTCGCGGTGCAATCCCTTGCCGGGGTGTTCGTAGAAATACCGCCCCAAGTTGGCAAGGGTGGGGGGGGCGTGGTCAGGCCCCTGCTGGAAGAGCGCCCGTTGGAAGTATTGCATGGTTTGGCCTTGTCGTTGGAAGGCCTCGGTGATGGGGTAGCCGAACAGCAGCGCCGCCTCGGGCCAGGCGCGATAGAAGTCGAGGAAGTCGCCTTGCACCGTGTGGCCCGTTTGAGGGAAATAGCGGACGTCTTCCGCGGCGAACAATCGGCTTGCCGAGAGCGCGAGGGCAAGCGCGGTGCCGAGGATGAGCAAGAGAAGCAAGTTCCACTTGCGCCGCTGTTTGAGTCGCATGGGGTGATTATAGCATGTTTTCCAATGGG
>CAYVHG010000011.1:0-2117 GCA_964450875.1 uncultured Anaerolineaceae bacterium
ATGGTGTTCGGCGGCACGGGGGCAATGTGCCAGATGTTGTTGGCGATGTCCATGGTGAAGATGCGGTCGATGGGGTAGGCCGCGTTTTCCTTCTCTGCTTTGGTGCGTCCCTCGTAGATTTTAGGCCCCGGCTTGGGAAGAGCAAGATGTATTCGTTCATGATGTTGGGGTAATAGTAGCCGGGGTAGGGGTTTTGAATGGCCACGCCTGCGCGTTTGACGCCTGCGGTGCATTTGTGCCAGATGATGTCTTGATGGAACTCCCAACCGCGGCGCACCAATCGGCTGGTGAAGTCGAATGGCACGGGATACAGCTTGCCTTTGAGCAACACCGTGCCGATGACCACAGCGCATACCCCCCCGGGCCGAGTGACGCGCAGCACTTCGTCGAAAATGCGGTCCAACCAGTCCAAGTAATCTTCGTATGCTTGGAAGCCGGTGGCGTATTGGCGCGTGCGGTAATATTGGCTCGCGTCGGCGGCGTGCCGGTCGTAGTCGATGGCATTCCAATAGGGCGGCGAGGTCACCGTCAGGGCGACGCTGTCGTCTGCCAGTTCGGGCATGTGCTCGCTCGAATGAGCAAAGATCGTGTTCATCGTCTTCACCATGACGCCAAGCCCACGGCGCGGAGGAAGGCTGCGGGCACTTCCTGCCCCCTGACTTCGTAATGCTCTACGGTGGGCTCGAATTCCAGCAGGAAGTCTCGGTCTTCGGGGTAGTATTTGGCCTTTTCGACCTCGTCGCCGGCAAAGGCGCGGATGTGCGTGAGGCTTTCCCAAAAGGTCAGGGTGACGAAGTGGGTGACGTCGCCCTCGCGGCGTTCCAGGATGTACACGCCCAGGTTGCTGGCCACTGCACGGTAATCGGGGATGGCGCGGGCATTGAGGAAGGCGCGATAGGCGGCGGCTTTGGCGGTCGGCACGCGTCCGTGCCACAGGCGCGCGATCATCGGCTATGCCTCCCAGGCGGTGAGGTCACTGGCGGGGCCTGCCAGTGTGAGGGCAAATTCGGTCAGCAGGCGGGCGGCGCGCCGGACGTCTTTCAGCGAGACGATTTCCACCGGCGTGTGCATGTAACGCAGGGGGATGCCGACCACCATGCTGGCCGCGCCCGCTGCGGCGACTTGCAGCGCCATCGCGTCGGTGCCCGAGTGGGTGGGCAGGTATTCCACCTGGTAGGGGATTTCCAGCCGCTCGGCCACGGCTTTTGCCGCTTCGTGCACTTTGGGGTGGACGTTCGGCCCGAAGCCCAGCAGAATGCCTTCGCCCAGGGGGAAGCCGTCGGTTTCGCTCACCCCCGGGCCGGTGGCGAAGCTGACGTCCACCGCCACGGCCACGTCGGGGCGCAGTTCGCAGGCAATGGTCTTGGCGCCGCCCAAGGTTTCCTCTTCCTGCACGGTGGCGGCGAAATACACGTCCCACGCGGGGATGCGGCCTTGCATGGCTTCCAGCGCCAGGGTGAAGGCGGCCACCGAGGCGCGGTTGTCCAGCCCGGGGCCCATGATGGTTTCCTTACCCAGCATTTCGGGGGGCTGGGCGAAAGCAATCCGGTCACCGATGCGCACGCGGCGGGCCACCTGGCGGGCGGTCAGGCCGACATCCACCAGCAGGTGGGTGAGAGGCACCGGCTTGCCTTGCATTTCGGGGGGCAGCAGGCGGTCGGGCGGGGCGACCAGCAGGCCAGGGAGCGCGCCGCTTTCCGTGAACACGGTGACGGCCTGGCCGGGGAGCACGCGTGGGTCGAGCCCGCCGATGGGGGCGATGTGCAGGAATTCGCCCTCGATGCGGCTGACGAGCATGCCGATGGTGTCCATATGGGCGGCGAAGAGCAGGCGGGGGCGGGGTTCGGGGGCGCTGCCGCGACGGTGCGCGGTCAGCGTGCCGAGGGGGGAAACCAGCAAGTCGTCGGCGAGGGGCTGCCAGCGCTCGGCGAGGAAGTCGCGCACAGGCGCTTCGGTGCCCGAAAGGCCCGGCTGGCGGAGCAGTTCGGGGAGGAATTCGGAAAGGTCGATGGGCATGGTGTTCCTCAGGGGGTCGAAGTGGTAGGTGTTGGTGTGGGGGTGTCGGTGGGCGCGGTGGTGGGTGTGGGGGTGTTGGTGGGTGTGGGGGTGTTGGTGGG
>CAYVHG010000012.1:0-7202 GCA_964450875.1 uncultured Anaerolineaceae bacterium
CCTAACCTCCTAACCTCCTACCCCCCTACCTTCCCCACTCCCTCACCCTTCACCCCCTCATCCCTCATTCCATTCATTCCCCCATGTCCTTCGTTCACCTGCACGTCCACTCCGAATACTCCCTGCTCGACGGCCTGCCGAAAGTTCAAGCGCTGGCGCAAGCCGCCGCGGCCATGAACATGCCCGCGCTCGCCCTCACCGACCACGGTGTGATGTACGGTGCGGTGGAATTCTACAAAGCCGCCAAAGCCGCGGGCATCAAGCCCATCTTGGGCATCGAAGCCTACATGGCCGCCCGCCGCATGAGCGACCGCACGCGCGAAGACAAAAGGTCCTCGCACGTCTTGCTGCTGGCGCAGAACGAAACCGGTTACAAGAACCTGCTCAAACTCGCCACCGCAGCCCAGTTGGAAGGCTTCTACTACTACCCCCGCATCGACCACGACATCCTTGCCGAGCACAACGAAGGTCTGATTGCCACCACCGGCTGCCTTTCCGCCGAAATTCCGCGCGCCCTGCGGGAAGGCAAAACAGCGCAAGCCCGTCAAAAACTCGCCTGGTACGTCGACGTCTTCGGTCGCGAGCGCTTCTTCGTGGAGCTGCAAACGCACCAGATCCCCGAACTGGAAGCCGTCAACCGCGCCCTGATCGACCTGGCGCGGGAATTCGGCCTCAAACTCATCGCCACCAACGACGTCCACTACCTCAAACCCGAAGACGCCCGTCTGCAAGACGTGCTCATCGCCATCCAAACCGGCAAGCTGCTCAACGACCCCAAGCGGATGCGGATGACCGACAACACCTACTACCTGCGTCCGCCGGAAGAAATGGCCGCGCTGTTTGCCGAAGTGCCGGAAGCCATCAGCAACACGCTGCTGGTTGCCGAAATGTGCGATGTGCACCTGCGC
Organism: uncultured Anaerolineaceae bacterium; assembly: GCA_964450875.1. Classification (GTDB taxonomy): domain Bacteria; phylum Chloroflexota; class Anaerolineae; order Anaerolineales; family DRMV01; genus DRMV01. Next base: position 909 of record CAYVHG010000012.1, read on the forward strand.
TTTGCCGACGCCCAAAAAGAGGAAGACAAAACCGGCTACAAACTGCCGCGCTTCGAAGTGCCGGAAGGCCACACCGCCGAAACCTATCTCCGCTACCTGTGCGAGCAAGGCCTGCAAGAACGCTACGGCGAGCGCGCCCAATCCCCCGAAGTGCGCCAGCGGCTGGAGCACGAGCTCGGCATCATCCACAAAATGGGGTTCGACGCCTACTTCCTCATCGTGTGGGATCTGGTCAAACACGCCCGCGAACGAGGCATCTGGTACAACGCTCGCGGCTCGGCAGCCGGTTCCATCGTGGCTTACGCCTTGCGCATCACCATGGTCGACCCCCTGGCACACGGCCTGATCTTCGAACGCTTCCTCAACCCCGGCCGCATCTCCATGCCCGACATCGACCTCGACTTCCCCGACGACCGCCGCGACGAAATGATGCGCTACTGCGCGGTCAAATACGGCGAAGACAAGGTCGCCCAAATCATCACCTTCGGCACCATGAAAGCCCGCGCCGCGGTGCGCGACGTCGGCCGCGTGATGGACATCCCCCTCAGCGAAGTCGACAAGGTCGCCAAGCTCATCCCCAACGTCCCCGGCAAGCCGGTCTCCCTCGACGACGTCCTCGGCTTCTCGGCGCAGAAAGAAACCGACCCCAAAAAGCGGAAAGACAAAGAGAAGCTGGTGGTGCCCGAACTGGTGGCGCGCTACGAGCAAGAAGACTACATCCGCGAACTGCTCGACACCGCTCGGGCTATGGAAGGCGTAGTGCGCAACGTCGGCACCCACGCTGCGGGCGTCATCATCACCGACAAACCGATCACCGAATATGTGCCCCTCCACCGCCCCACCAGCAACGACCCCAACCTGCCCATTCAAAAGATCACCCAATACGAAATGTCCATCCTGGAATCGTTGGGGCTGCTGAAGGTGGACTTCCTGGGGCTGGCCACCCTCACCGTGATGGCGCGCGCCTGCGAACTCATCGAAGCGCGGCACGGCGTGCACTTCGACCTCTCCAACATCCCCACCGACGACCCGGCCTCTTACGAGCTGCTGGGCAAAGGCGAAACCGCAGGCGTCTTCCAGGTAGAAGGCCAAGGCATGAGCCGCTACCTGATGGAAATGAAGCCCAAAGAGCTCTCGCACGTCATCGCGATGATCGCCCTCTACCGCCCCGGCCCGCTGGAATTCATCCCCGCTTACATCCGCCGGATGCACGGCGAAGAAAAACCCACCTACCGCCATCCCAAACTGGAACCCATCTTCAAGGAAACCTACGGCATTCCGGTTTATCAGGAACAGATCATGTTCGCGGCGATGGAACTGGCGGGCTACACACCTTCGGAAGCCGACGACCTGCGAAAAGCCATCGCCAAGAAAAAGGTCAAGAAACTCGAAAAGCACAACAAGCAATTCATCGAAGGGGCCGTCGCGCGCGGCATTCCTCGCGAAACGGCCACGGCCATCTTCGACGACTGGCTGGAATTCGCCCGTTACGGCTTCAACAAAAGCCACGCCGCCGACTACGGCGTGATTGCGGTCCAAACCGCTTACCTCAAAGCCCACTACCCGGCCGAATACATGACCGCGCTGATGTCGGTCGCCAAACACGACACCGACAAAATCGCCTTCTACGTCGCCGACTGCCAGCGGATGGGCATTCCCGTGCTGCCGCCCAGCGTCAACGCCAGCGGCTGGGATTTCCTCATCGAAGACCACGAAGGCAAACCCGCCATCCGCTACGCCTTAGGCGCCATCAAAAACGTCGGCAAAGCACCCGTCGAGGCCATTCTGGAAGCCCGCGGCGAGCAACCCTTCACCGACCTGACCGACTTCGTCTATCGCGTCGACCTGCGCAAAGTCACCCGCCGAGCGCTGGAAAGCCTCATCAAAGCCGGCGCCCTGGACGATTTCGGCGACCGTCAGGCCCTGCTGGCGACCCTCGACGACATGATGGGCATCAACGCAGCCCACTTCCGGGCGCAAGAAGCCGGGCAGTTTTCCCTCTTCGGGCCCGAAACCGGCCTGCGCCAGCCGGTGCGGCTACGCGAACCCGAATATCGCGAAGACCGCCTGGCCGTGCTCGCATGGGAAAAAGAGCTCACCGGCACCTACCTCTCCGAACACCCCCTGGCCCCGGTACGCGACCTGCTGCGCAAGGCCATCACCCACACCTCGCAACAGCTCGGCAGCCTGCCCCCCAACAGCCGCGTGTGGGTCGGCGGCATGATTACCAACCGCCGCGCCACCCGCACCAAAAAGGGCGACGAAATGGGCTTCGCCGCGCTGGAAGACCTCGAAGGGCACATCGAACTGGTGCTCTTCCCGCAGGCGTGGGCGCAATTTGCCGGCCTGCTGAACACCGGCAAAGTCGTGCTGGTCTATGGCCGCGTCGACACCTACGGCGGCACGCCAAAGATCCTGGTCGAGCGGGTGGAGACCGACCTGCACCTGATCACCACGCAGGAAGGCAAAGTGGTGGGCGTGAAACGGCCAGCGGCGGCGCGTTCCAACGGGGGGGCGAAGCACAAAGCCGCCCCTCGCAACGGCAAAAGCAAACCCAAGGGCAACGGCAAAAGCAAAAAGCAGCGGCGCGGCAAACCCCAACCGGCCGCGCGGGCGGCGCGCCCCAACGAGCCGCCCCCGCCGCCCGAAGCCTTCCCCGAAGCGTGGGAAGCCACCACCGCGCCGCCGCCCCTCGCCGACCTGCGGGAAGACGAGGCCCTCCCCCGCACCGTGGCCGAACCGGCTGCCGCGTATGCCGCTCCCGCACCGCCACCGCCCGAGCCCACGCCGCCGCCACCGCCTTCGGCGGCAGCAGCCGCGCCCCCTCCCGTGCCCAACACCCCTACGGAAGCCGCGCCCCCGCCCTCGCCCCAGGAAAAGCCCGCCGCCGTCGAAGAAACACCGCCCGCGGCAGCCCTCGCCCCCGCGGGCACGGAAAGGACGCCCACGGCCGCGGCGAGTTCCCCCCAACCCACACCGCCCGCCCCTGAAGACGCCCCGCCCCCCGCCGAGGCTGCCAAGGCCACCCCGCCGCACGACATCCCGGTGCCCACCACCCCGCGGCGGCGGCTGGTCGTCACCATCACGCCCACCGGCGACACCGCGCGCGACAAGCTCCGCCTCCGGCGGCTTTACGACAACATCATCGCCTACCCGGGCGACGATCGGTTTGCCTTCTACATCCTCGAAGCCGACCGCACCTACCTCATCGAATTCGACGAAACCACCGGCATAGGCGACGAACTGCTGACACGGCTGCAAGAAATCGTGGGCGCGGAGCACATCCGCGTCGAACCCCTGCTCTAAACCCTGCCCCTCGACTTCCCGTCGGGCTCAGAAGGATACGCACCCATGACGAAAGTATTGGACATCGAACGAATTGCCGTACTCACCTCCGGCGGCGACGCCCCCGGCATGAACCCCGCCATCCGCGCCGTCGTGCGCACAGCGCTCGCGCACGACCTGGAAGTGTATGGCGTGGAAAGCGGCTACGAAGGCCTCATTCACGGCGCCTTCCAGCGGTTAGAGGCCCGCGACGTCGGCGGCATCATGCAGCGCGGCGGCACCATGCTGCTCAGCGCCCGCAGCAAAGCGTTCCGCACCGAACAAGGCCAAAGGGAAGCCATCCACCAGCTCAACAAACACGGCATCGACGCGCTCATCGTCATCGGCGGCGACGGCTCGCTGCGCGGCGCCCACGCCCTGGCCCAACAAGGCGCCCACGTCATCGGCATTCCCGCATCAATCGACAACGACATCTGGGGCACCAACATGGCCATCGGCGTGGATACCGCCCTCAATACCATCATGGACGCGGTGGACAAACTGCGCGACACGGCTTCCTCGCACCAGCGGGCTTTCCTCATCGAAACGATGGGGCGGGAATGCGGCTATCTGGCGGTGATGGCGGGCATCATCGGCGGGGCAGAGACCGTGCTCATCCCCGAAGTGGAAACCACGATGGAAGAGATTGCCAACTCGGTGGAAGACGCGTACAAACGCGGCAAGACCCACGCGATCATCATCGTGGCCGAGGGGGCCAAGATTAAAATCCAAGACCTCGCCCGCTATTTGGACGAGGCCGACGTCGGCTTCAAAACCCGCATCACCATTTTAGGGCACATTCAGCGCGGGGGACGCCCCACGGCTTTCGACCGCTTGCTGGCGTCGCGCATGGGGGTCCGTGCGGTGGAAGCGGCAGTAAGCGGCCAGTTCGATGTCATGGTAGGTTTACGCGGCCGCGAGATGGTGCTCGTGCCGCTGCAAGATGTGGTCAGCCGCCAACGGCGGGCCAACATGGAATATTACACCATGGCCCGCATGCTGGCGCGCTAACGAGGGCCTCAGTGGCGCGGCGTAGGCGTCCACAGTCCATCGTTGGCGCAGAGCCTCGGCCCGATTTTCGCGCCCGCTGGCCGCGCGGCAAAGCCGCGGCTGCTGGGCGCGGGGTTAGATACACCCCTCCCAATTGGATAAGCTTTTATTCCACTTCCTTGTACTGATCATGATACAGACGAGCAAATATCCCTTCATTCCTCAGCAAGGTAGTGGGAGCACCTTCTTCCACCACTCTACCCTGAGAGAGCACATACACTCGGTCAGCTTTCATCGCTGTGCTCATGCGGTGAGTAACTAAGATAATCCCTTTCCCTTCTTTAGCCCACTCCCTCAGGGCCAGCAGTAGTTTGGCCTCTGTAGATGTGTCTAATCCTGAGGTTATCTCATCCAAGATAAGGAATAAAGGCTGTTGCAAAAAGGCACGCGCCAGCATCAGCCGCTGTCTTTCTCCTCCTGAAAGAGTGCCGCCACGCTCACCAAGTACGGTCTCAAGCCCTTTTGGCAACGCTTTGACAAACTCTAATGCTTGGCTCCTTGCCAATGCTTGCTCTATCTCCGCGTCAGAGGGGAAGTTTTCCAAACCAAAACACAGATTTTCCCGAACAGTAGCATGAAAGAGAAAAGGTTCCTGAGGCACCAAGAAGACCCAACGCTCACGGTTCTGTATGCTGGCTATTTCCACCTCGCCAAGGTATGCACTGCCCTCATCTGGGAGAAACACACCGCTCAACACATAGGCCAGCGTAGACTTTCCGGCTCCACTTGGCCCAACGATAGCCACAATGTGCCCTGCTTGGCATTCCAGCGAAACCTTCTGCAAGGCCTGGCCTGGGTGCTTTCCATAGCTGAAACTAATATTCTGCGCCCGCAACACTACATTTTTCGCTGACACGTCAGTAAAAGACAACTTTCGTGTGCCTTTGGCCCTTTGTGGTAGGGTGTATATCCCTTCCAGGCGATCTAATGCGGCCAAAACATTTTGTATCACAATGCCCACTTTGGATAACCCTACAACAGGCGCAACGAGCTGGGTAGCATACATTTCTGCGGCTACAAGCTCTCCTACACTGAGTTGGTCATGTAAAACCAATATGCCGCCCAAACCTAATACCACGAGAGGAGACAAAATATTGCCCATGATCTCAGCGCCATAAGCAGCCCACATCTGCCTAACGCGCATGTAGACTAAGGACTCAATATACCTTTCTGCCATGCGATAATGTTGTTTCAAAACTTCCCCTTGGGAGGCCGCAAGTTGAATAGGCAGAATGGCAGAAAGCATCTCCTGCAAAAAGGCTGTATATTCGCCCACTGTACTACGATATTTCTCAAAGGCCCTTCGAAGCGAGCCGCGCAATTTTTGAAACGGCCACGGAATCAATGGCAACAGTAGGACGACCACTACTGCTAAGCGCCAGTCAAACCACGCCATAATAGCCACAGAAATCACCAGGGTGAGCACCTGTGAAAGTATATCCACTGTGGTCTCAGAGATAAATTGTTTGACCACCTCAACATCATCTTTCAATCTCGCCAATAGATCCCCCACTTGTTGTTGCCTGATAGAGCGCAAATCGGCATTCAAGACATGAACCAACAGGCTGCGTTGGATGTCTACAGCCACTCGGGCACCCAACCATGTGTAAGCATAGTCCATCAAGACAGAAAAAATGTGACGCAATAAGAGCACCCCAAAATATCCTCCCACAATACCTAACACCCAGGATGCTCTCCTACTTGGCAATGCCCAGTCAATGAGCCATCTCATAAACAAGGGTGGCATTTGAGCCAATCCAAAAAATACAATTGTTCCTAATAGTAAAGCAACCATCCACCAGCGATAAGGGCGCAACCAAGGCAGCAACTCAACCAGGCGACGGTAAGATTTCATGATAACTCACTCCAGACCTTGCTTGAATGACAATGACAAGGTAAGGAAGGGAGCTCCCTCTGTTT
>CAYVHG010000013.1:0-16847 GCA_964450875.1 uncultured Anaerolineaceae bacterium
TTCTTGCTGCCCGATAGCCTGATGGTATGGCTTCCGGTGTTGCTGCCCTATTTGCTGGGTTGGTATGTCGCCGCGCGCTATGTGGAAGATGTTTTCGAGGTGAGCGATGCGCTGAAAGACCGCGCAGAAGGGTTGAAGGTGGCGCAGGAGTTTTTGCTGCGGGCGGCTTTTGCGCATAGTTATGGGAGGGTGAGGAAGCGCAAAACTTTTGCCTGTCGTTTGCTGGGGCGGCTGCGGCCGATGGTCTGCCCTACCGAAGAGGAATGCCTTTCGTGGGGGCGTAGCCGTCAGTATGGCGTCAAAGTGCCTTTCTTGCGCCGATTATGGGATTTCGTGCGCGGCGCGCCGGTGGGCTGCCCCCATACTTTGGCGATTGTGGGGGGCGAGGTCAAGGAACGGCGTTCGCCTTTGTTGCTCATCGGCGGGCCGGGGTACGTCTTCGTGAGCACCGATAGCGCGGCTTTGTTCGAGCGGCCGGATGGGATGCCCCATGTCGTGGCCCCTACCACCCGACGGTTGGAACTGCTCGAAGGGTTCGAGCGCCTTCGCCGCATTGTCAGCTTGCGAGAGCATCAGATGACGCTGAGCGCTAAAGCCCGCAGTCGCGATGGCATCCCTGTGGAAGTGAAGGACGTCCAACTGCTGTTCAGCATCTATCGCGGCGGCCGGCAGCCGACCGAAAAAGAGCCTTTCCCCTTCTACCCCCCCGCGCTGGAGCAGCTGGTGTATGGCGAGCTGGCCTCGCCGGTGGTCGACCGGTGGGAAGCCCTCAGCAGCAGCCGACTGCTGACCAACGCCATGCGGGTCATGGCCCGCTCGGAACTCACGCGTTTCATCCGCTCCCAGACGGTGGTGGAATTCCTGGCCAGCGTGGCCCCGATGGACATGGAAACGCTGCAGACCTTTTACCGCGAGCTGGCGCAAGAGACCGCGGCGCCGGAGGACCACAGCGCGCCCATCTTGCCCGCTTTGCCGCGGACGCCGAATTTCGTGCCCCGTCCGCGCATTGCCGAACGCTTCGATGCACTGGCCAATGGCCCTAAAGGTGAACGCGCTCGCCAGCGCGGGGTGGGCTTGCAATGGATTGGCCTGGGCGCGTGGCATACGCCGGTGGATAAAGTCATTGACCAGCACTTGGAGGCCTGGCGCTTGAGCGTGACCAATGTGTTGCGTTCCAGCGACGTGGCCTTGAACCAGCTTCGTCGCCAACGGCGCCTTTCCGCTTTCACCGAATACGTGCGGGAACTGCTGGCCTGGTTCCAGAGCACCGAGGGGGAAGCGCCCCCAGCCCGCGAACTTGCCCTGTTGCGTTATTTCGTCCGCCGGTTGGAGGTCGCCGCACTGGCGCGCTACGGCAGTGTGGCCTTGGCCCCTTCGGAATGGCGGCGGACGATTGCTTACCTGCAGTCGCTCGTTCCTCGCGACGTCGACCACGCCGCGGAAGGCCCTGCCGGAAGCGAGGAGCACGGCGAGAGCGGCAACCGCCCTGCTCGCACGCCACCCGACGAAGAGAGGTCGCCATGACCGTTTGGGAGAACGTGGACCCTGACCGCCCTGTGCTGGTGCTTGGCAGCGCTGCAATAGATACGATAGCCTACCCGCAAACGTCACTGGAAGAAGGCGCGGCTGTGCCGGCGCACATGCGCACCGCCAGCGGCGGTGTGGCGCGTAACATCGCCGAGAACTTGGCGCGCTTGGGGCAGCCGGTGGCTTTCCTTTCGGCGGTTGGGCGCGACGCAGCGGGCGACCGCCTGTTGGAGGAACTGGCTGCCTTGGGGGTAGACGTGCAAGCGGTGTTGCGAGTGCCCGATTACCCCACCGGCCGCTACGTGGGAGTGCTGCGGCCAGAAGGCGGCCTTTACCACGGCTTTTACGACATGCGCACCAGCCGCTCGCTGACGCCCGATTACCTCCATCGTCACGCAGGCCTCTTCATGGAAGCCTCGGCCGTGGTGATGGATGCCAATCTTCCCAAGGCGACTTTGCGCACCGCTTTTGCTCTGGCCCGCAAGGCCGGGGTTCCGGTGGCCGCCGACCCTACCTCGCCTCAGCTGGCGCGCAACCTGCGGCGCTACCTGCCCCGCCTTGCCCTCGTCACCCCTAACCACCAGGAAGCCGCGGCGTTGTTGGAGCGCTCGCTTGACCTCACCGACTTCGCCGAGGTCGCGCGCGCGGCCAAGGATTTGGTGGCACAGGGCGTTGGGCTGGCTGTGATTACCTTGGCCGAGTTTGGCCTGTGCTATGCTACTTCCGAGGGGCAGGGGCGGTTGCCCGCGCTGCGCACCGAAATCATCGACCCTACCGGCGCGGGCGACGCACTGACCGCCGTGGTGCTTTACGGCTTGCTGCATGGCTTCCCCGTGGATGATGCGATACAATTGGGCATCTCGGCGGCTTCCCTTGCCCTGAATGCCGAGGGCAACGTGCCTGCCGACCTTTCGCTGGAACGACTCTATGACCAATTGGTGGTCTAACGAGGTGCCTATGGAAAACCATCAACTCCCCCCTGGATTTCGAATCGCCCCGCATGTTGCGCGGGCGCTTTCGTTAAAGATGCCTGTGGTGGCGCTGGAATCCACCGTCATCACCCACGGCTTGCCCAAGCCCGACAACCTTTCGCTGGCCCACGACATGGAAACAGCCGTGCAGAACGCGGGGGCTACCCCGGCGACCGTGGGCGTGTTGGGGGGAAAGGTGATCGTGGGGCTGGACGACGCCGAACTGGCCACACTTGCGGGCGCGCCTTCCCCGCGCAAAATCAGCGTGCGCGATTTCGGGCCTGCGATAGCCCAGAAAGCCGATGGCGGCACCACCGTGGCGGGCACACTGCTGGCGGCGCGCCTGGCGGGTATTCGCGTGTTTGCCACCGGCGGCATCGGCGGCGTGCATCGCTGGCCGCCCCACGATGTCTCGGCCGACTTGCCCGCTTTGGCAAACAGCCCCGTCATCGTGGTTTGCGCGGGCGCAAAGGCCATTCTCGATTTGCCCGCCACGCTGGAAATGCTGGAAACCCTGGCCGTGCCGGTGGTGGGTTACCAGACCGACGAATTCCCGGCCTTCTATTCGCGGGAAAGCGGGCTGAAAACCCCCGCTCGCGCCGACACCCCCAAAGCAGTGGCCAAGATTGCCAAGGCCCATTGGGCCTTGGGGCTGCAAAGCGCGGTGCTGGTGGTGGTGCCGCCCCCTGCCGAAGCGGCACTGCCGCGCGAGCGGGTCGACGCGGCGATCGAGCAGGCATTGCGGGAAGCCGAAGCGCAAGGCGTGCGCGGCCAGGCCAGCACACCTTTCTTGCTGGCGCGGGTCAGCGAATTGACCGGCCACGCCAGCCTGCAAGCCAATTTGGCTTTGCTCAAGAACAACGCCGTCGTAGCGGCGCAAATTGCGCGGGCGCTCTTCCCAGCGCCGATGGCTTACATGGTGTGAGGCCACGATGGCGGGCGAGCGTCTGACCATTGCATTGGCCCAAATGGCGGTGGCGGCGGAGGGGGGCGAAGCCAACTTCCGTCGGGCGACCGAGATGGTTGCCGCCGCGGCGCGCAGCGGTGCGGCGTTGGTGCTGTTGCCGGAACTGTGGGGCTGCGGCTACAGCGCTGCCCATTTCCCCGCCTGTGCCGACGCGTTGGATGCCGGGCTGTTCGCCCGCATGGCTGCTTTGGCGGCCGCGTATCGCATCGCGGTGGGGGGCTCGCATGTAGAGCGCCGCGGCGAGCGCCTTTACAACACCTTCGCACTCTACGGCCCCGATGGCCGCCGCTGGGGGGCCTACCGCAAGATCCACCGCTTTTTGCCCTTGGGCGAGGGCGTCTTGGCTGCTGGCGACGCCGTGGGGGTGGTGGAAACCCCCTGGGGCGCGGCTGGCCTGGCGGTGTGTTACGACCTCCGCTTCCCCGAGGTGTTTCGGGTGCAGCGGGAGACCGGCGCTCGGTTGACCTTGCTGGTGGCAGCGTGGCCGGCTTCCCGCATTGCCCACTGGGACGCCCTCTTGCGCGCCCGAGCAGTGGAAAACCAGGTTTTCGTGGCTGCGGTCAACCGGGCAGGCGCCAAGGGCGCCACGCGCTTCGGCGGTCACAGCGTCGTGTTGACGCCGCAGGGTGAAGTGATGGCGCAGGCGGGGGAAGACGAGGCGCTGGTGCTGGCCGAGGTCGATTTGTCGCAGGCCGACGCTTATCGGGAAGCCTTCCCCGTGTGGGCGCACCGCTGCCCGCAGGCCTATCGCTTGCCGGAGGGGGAAGCATGAACCTGAAGCAAGACCGCCGTTGGTATTGGGGCTTGACCGCTTTGGTCTTGGTGGTCGCTGCAGCGCCTTACGTCGCCCTCTGGCTGCGAGCAGGGAGGGGCTTTGTCTTCAGCGGGCTGGTTTATAACGCCGCGGACGGTTATAGCTACCTCGCAAAGATGCGCGAGGGATGGATGGGCACGTGGCGCTTTACGCTGCCTTACACGCCGCGGCCGGGGCAAGGGGCGTATTTGTACCTTTTCTACCTTGCGCTGGGGCATTTGGCGCGATGGGTGGGCCTTTCGCTGCCTTTGGTTTATAACCTCGCCCGCCTGGCAGGAGACGCGGCTCTGGTGTGGGCGCTGGGATGGTTTTTCGGCGCTTTGTTCCCCCGGCGGGCGTTCGCGCGGCGCTTTGCCTGGGCGGTGGCCTTGTTCACGCTTGGCATGGGGTGGATGGTGTTACCTTGGACGGGGTTGACGGCTCCTGCTGATTTGTGGTTTACCGATGTTTACCCTTTTCTGATAGTGCTCACGAATGCCCATTTTCCCTGGGCGCTGGCGGGGGTGGTCGCGTTGCTGCGGCCGGGCGAGCCGCACTGGTGGGATGCGTTGCTTGCCTTTGGGGTGGCCCTGCTTTCGCCTTTTGGGGTGGTGTTGGCGGGGCTGTTGCTGGCGGTGCAGTTTGCGGTGGAATACACTTTCCCGACGGGGGAGGGCGCTCGGTGCGGTGTTTTCCGTTTCCCGGGTGCCGAAACGTTCTGCCGGGGCTTGTGGGTGGCGGTAGGGGGCGTGCCTTATACGGCTTACGTCTATTGGGTGACCCACGCCGACCCCGTTTTGGCGCAATGGACGGCGCAGAACCGCACCCCTTTGCCGCCGTGGTGGAATTTGTTGGCGGCTTTGGCGCCCTGGGGGGTGGTGGCTGTGGCGGGGTTGTGGCGGCGGCATCCGGCAAGGCGCAGGCTGGCGTTGTGGGCGGGCGTCGCTTTGGGGTTGGCGGTGTTGCCGCTGGCGGTGCAACGGCGCTTTCTGCTGGGGTTCGAGGTGCCGTTGGTGGGGCTCGCGGCGCTGTGGCTGGAAGGGCGTCGGCGGCGGGGCATGTGGGCGCTGGCGTTGGGCGGCTTGGTCGTGCCCAGCCTCTTGATGGTGTGGGTGCTCTTCCCGTGGCGTATGGGCCAGCGGCAGGCTTCATGGTGGTTCCTGACGCGCGAAGAAGCCCAGGCGATGGTTTGGTTGCGCGACCATACGCCTGCAGATGCCGTGGTGCTCGCTGCCCCGCAGACCGGCGCGGTCATTCCGGCGTGGAGCGGGCGGCGGGTGGTGTACGGCCACGATATGGAAACCATCGACGGCCCTCGGTATCGGGAGCTGGTGGGCGATTTCTTCCGCCGCTGTTTGAAGGGGCGCGCCGCATGGGCTTTCCTGCACGACCAGGGGGTCGATTACATTTTCTTGGGGCCGCGGGAACGCGCTTTGGGCGGGTTGCCGATTTATCTGCCGCCGAGCGCGGTGGCGGCACGCTTTGGAGAGGTGGTGATTTACCGTGTGCCGTGACACTGCACCTGCCCTTGCAGACGGCCAGCAGCCTGCCGGGCAGATGCCGAAGCCGCGTTGGTGGATGTGGGCGGTGTGGGCGGGCTGGCTGGCGGCTTTGTTGGGCCCCAAGGCCGGGGGATTCCCCTACCCGCCGCTGGCGGTGGTTTCCGACATCGTGGTGGCTCATTTGCCCCAGATACTCTACCTGCGGCGGGCGCTCACGGTGTGGCACACGTTGCCGCTCTGGGCGCCGACTTATTACAGCGGCTATCCCTTCTATGCCGACCCGTTGGCGGGGCTTTGGTATCCGCCGGGCTGGCTGGGGGTGGCGCTGCCGTTGCCTTGGGGGTTGAGCCTGACCGTGGGCTTGCATTGGCTCTTGAGCGCCGCGGGAATGTACGCGTTCTTGCGGGTTTTGGGGCGGCGAGAAGAGAGCGCCTTTTTGGGGGCGTTGGCCTGGCTGGGCTTTAGCAAGGTTTGGGCGCATTGGGGCGGAGGACACCTGACGCTGGTCTATGCTGTAGCCTGGACGCCGTGGCTGTTGCTGGCTTCGTGTCGTCGGCGGCGGTGGCTGCGGCCGGGGGTGGTGCTGGCGTTGATTTTCTTGGCCGACCCGCGCTGGGCGGCATATGCCGGGGGGCTGTGGGCAGTGTGGGAACTCGCAGACGCCTGCCCCGGCCCGAAGCGGGCTTGCGCTCAGCGTGTAAAAGTCCTTGCAGGCGAGGGGGCGCTGAGCGGGTTGCTGGCCGCGCCTCTTTGGGTGCCTTTGGCGCACCTGACCCGCTTGAGCACGCGCGCTCATCTGGCACCGCGCGACGTCTTGGCTTTCTCGCTGCCCTGGCAACGGCTGTTGGGGCTGGTAGCCCCCGCTGGCGGCATGACGGAGTGGGTGGCTTACTTGGGGGCGGGTGTCGTTTTGCTGGCCGTGGCTGCGTGGGCGGCGGGGCGGGCGCGCTTTTGGGGCGGGGTTGCGCTGGTGGCGCTGCTTTGGGCTTTGGGAAGCCGTTTGCCGGGAGAGGTGTGGCTGGCCCGCTTGCCGGGGGTAAGTTTGCTGCGGGTGCCGCCGCGCGGGCTGTTTTTGTTGGGGTTTGCCGTTGCCGTGGCGGCGGCTGCTGGCTGGGAGAGCCTGGCCGAGATGGGGCTGCCCTCGGCTCGTCGGAGGAATTTGCTCTGGTTTGGGGCGATTGCCCTGGGCATGGTGGTTTCGGCGGCGCTGGGGTGGGCGTTGCGTGCTTTCGAGGTGGGGCTGCACGGCGTCTTGGCTTGGGGCGCGGCGGCTTTCCTGGCTTGGGAAACGACCCGCCAGCGAGCGCGTCCGGCGGCGCGTTGGCGCTATTGGGGGGCTTTCCTGGCGCTGGATTTGCTGTGGATGGCATCGGCGCAGGTGATGGCGGTGCCGCCTCAGCGCGCTCTTTCCACCCCCGCGGTGCTGGAAGCCGCCGCGGCTTCTTCCCCCGCACCGTTTCGCTTTTACACGCCCTCGTACAGCATCCCCCAGCAGGTGGCCGCCGCCCACGGTTGGGAACTCGCCAACGGCGTGGACCCTTTGGCGCTGGATGCTTATGCGCGGTTTATGGCCAAGGCCAGCGGGGTTCCCGTGCAGCGCTATAGCGTGGTGTTGCCGCCTTTGCCCGATGGCGACCTGGAAGCCGACCGCAACGCGCGGCCCGATGCGGCCTTGTTGGGCCTGCTGAACGTTACGGTGGTGGCTGCGGCTTATCCGGTAGAGGCGGCGGGGCTGAGGCCTTTGGCGCAGGCCGACGGGCTGTGGCTTTATCGCAACACCCTGGCGCGCCCGCGAGCGTGGGTAGAGACGGCGGCGGGGTGGCATCCGGCCGAGACCGTGGCCTGGCAGCCCAACCGAGTGGCGGTGACGGCCGAAGGGCCTGGCAGGCTGGTGCTTTCCGAAATCGCTTACCCGGGCTGGCGGGCGACGGTTGACGGCCGCCCTGCCCCCGCAGCGACGGCTTACGGCGTTTTGCGCACCGTGACCTTGCCGGCCGGAAGGCACGTGGTGGTGTGGCGGTTTGCCCCGTGGGACCTCTACCTTGGCTTGGCGTTGGCGTTGTTGGGGGCGCTGCTGGCGTGGCGGCTGCCGGTGTTTGGGCTATAATCGGGGCATGAAGGCTTACCTGCGTTCCCGCCGCTGGGCTTTGGGTTACGGGCTTGTGCTGGCCGCGTTGGTGGCGTTGCCCTATGCCGTGGCGTGGCAGGCAGAGGGGCAGGCGTGGCGGTTTAGCGGCTTTTTGATGGGGGTGGAAGACGGCAATTCTTACCTTGCCAAGATGCTCTTGGGGGCTCAGGGCGCGTGGTTCTTTCGACCGCCTTATACCACCTGGCGCACCGGGGCTTTGCCGGTGTTTTTGCCTTACCTCTGGCTGGGGAAATTGGCTGGGGGGGCAGGGCTGCATTTGCAGTTGGCGGTGCTCTTTCACTGGGCGCGCTTGGCGGGGGTGGTGGCGTTGGTGTTGGCGACGTACGACTTTGCAGCGCTGTTCCTGCCTGCGGAACGCTGGCGTCGTTGGGCGGTGGTGCTGGCCACCGCCGGGGCGGGGCTGGGGTGGTTGCTTGCGCCGTGGGCGCGTTTGAGTTGGGCCGGGCCGTTGTGTTTTTATTCGCCTGAAACGTATGGCTTTTTGGCGGCGTTGTTGTTGCCGCATTTGCTCTGGGCGCGGGCCCTGCTGTTGTGGATTTTACGCCGCGTGTTGCTTGCCCCGCCCGAGGGGCTGGCGTGGCAGGGTGCGGTGCTGGCTGCCCTGCTGGCATGGCTGCACCCGCTGGAATTGCTGCCGTTGGTGGCGGTGCTGGGCGGCTGGGGCGGCGGCGCGGTGCTCTGGGCGTGGCGGCAGCATGGTAAGCCGGAAGCCGCTCGTCGCATTCACCAGATAGCCCGGCAGGCAGGCCCGGCGTTGGCGGTGGCTGGGTTGTCGGCTGCAGGGTACGCGTGGCTTTCGCGCGTCGACCCCTATTTGCGCGTTTGGACGGCGCAAAACCTGATCCCCTCGCCGCCGTTGTGGCAGTATGTGCTGGCGTATGGCTGGTTGCTGCCGCTGGCGTGGTGGGGCAGGCGGCGTTGGCAGCGCGGTGGTTGGCGAAAGGTGTTGCCTGTGGTGTGGGTGGCGCTTTTGCCGGTGCTGGTTTATGCCCCGCTCACCGTGCAGCGCCGCCTGGCCGATGGCGTTTGGGTGGCGTGGTCGGTGCTGGCGGCTGCTGGCTTGGCCGAAGCCGCGCGCCGCGGGGGGCGTTCCCGCGTTCGCAAACTGGCGGGGGGTGTGTTGGCGGTAGCGGTGGTGCCCAGCGTGCTGGTGCTGGCAGGGGCTGTGGGGCTGGCCTTCCGTCACGCGCCGCCGGCTTTTTTGCCCCAGCGCGAGGTGGCTGCTTTCCAGGCGCTGCGGGCCCAGGCTGCATCGGGCGATGGCGTCTTGGCGGCGTATGCGACCGGCAACGCCTTGCCTGCTTGGGCGCCGGTGCGGGTCGTCGCGGGGCTGGGGCCGGAAAGTCCGCACCTCGCCGCGCAGGAAGCCGCGCTGCGGCGGTTCTTCTCCCCTGACACGCCCGACGGCTGGCGGCGCGCCTTCCTGCAGAAGAACCACTTGCAGTGGGTGTTTTGGGGGCCTGCCGAGCGTGCCCTGGGCAGTTGGGACCCGCATCGAAGCGCTTGGCTTTGCTTGCGCTATGAGCAGGAGGGCTACGCCTTTTGGGAGGTGTGCCGGTGAACCGCCTGCGCCGTCTTTCTCCCCGCGTGTTGCTCTGGTTTGCGCCTTTCGTTTTGCTTGCCCCTGCGCTTCGGCCGGGCTATGCGCTCTTTTGGGGAACGCCCGCGTTGCAGTTCGTGCCGTGGCATTGGTGGGCTTGGGAAACGCTGCGTCGAGGGTGTTTGCCGCTCTGGAACCCGCTGTTGGGCGCGGGGGCGCCGTTGGCGGCGAACGACCAGAGTGCGCTGTTTTACCCCCTGAACGGCTTGTTGGTGCCGTTTGCCGCCCTCGGTGGTCGGGTGGGGCTGGCGTGGGCGCACGGCCTTTTGGCCGCCTTGCACTTGGCTTTGGCAGGCTGGGGGATGGCAAAGGTGGTGGACGATTTCGATGCCCCTGAGCCTGCGCCCACCGTGGCCGGGCTGGCGTATGCCCTTTCGGGCTATCTGGTGGCGCGGCTGGGCTTTTTTAGCATCAACGCCGCGACGGCATGGATTCCGTGGCTGTTATGGGCGGCGCGGCGGGTGGCCGAGCAGCCCACGCGCCGTCGGGTGGCGGGGCTGGCTGGGCTGTGGGGCTTGCAACTTCTGGCCGGGCACACCCAAACAGCCTGGTACACGGCCTTGCTGGTGGGGGTGTGGGTGCTTTTCTGGCTGCGCAGGCCGCTGGGAAAACGGCTGGCGGCGCTGGCGGCGGCGGCTTTCCTGGGAGTGGCGCTTGCCGCGGTGCAGTGGCTTCCCACGGCGGTGTATTTGTGGCAGTCGCAGCGGGCGGGCGGCGCGCCTGCCTGGGCGCTGGATTATTCCTTCTGGCCGTGGCATTTCCTCACCTTGCTCATGCCCGACGCGTTCGGCAGTCCGGCGCATGGCAACTATTGGGGCTATGGCGCGTTTTGGGAAGACGCCGTGTATCTCGGTGTGTTGCCGTTGCTGCTGGCGGGGCTGGCGTTGCGGCGGGGCAGGCCGCGGCGCGTCGTCGCTTGGGGCGCGCTGGTGGTCGTCATCGGCTTTGTGCTTGCTTTGGGCAAGTTTACGCCGGTTTTCATGGCGCTCTACCGCCACGTGCCGACGTTCGCGATGTTCAAGGCCCCGGCGCGCTGGTCGATTTGGCCGGAAACCGCGCTGGCGCTCTTGGGCGGCTTGGGGGTGGCGGCTTGGCGGCGTCCACAGGGGCGGGCGCTGTATTGGACGCGCTTGGGCACGGCCGGGGCGTTGGCGGTCGCGCTGGGGGCCGGGTTGGCCTGGGCGCTCGCGGGGGATGTGCGGCCTACCATGGTGCGTTCGGCGGCGTTGGCGGGTTGGTGGGCGTTGGGGGTTGGCGCGCTGGCGTTGAGCGCGCCGAAGCAGGGTGCTTCCGGCAGGGAAGGCGGCAGCGCGGCGTGGCGCTGGGCGGTGGCGCTGTGGGTGCTGGCCGATTTGCTGGTGGCGGGCTGGGGGTTGAATCCTGCGGCGCAGGCCCAGCCCATTTACGGCGCGACGCCGCCCGCCGTGCGGCAGGTCGAGGCGCTGGCGGCCGGGGGGCGGGTTTACCTGCCGCCCGACGATGAGGAACGCCTGAAGTTCAAGCGGTTCTTCCGTTTCGACGATTTTTCCCCGCCGCCCGAGGGCTGGGGAAGTTTGCGCGCTGCCCTCTTGCCCAACTTGAGCCTGCTGGATGGCCTCGCTTCGGCCAACAATTTCGACCCCTTGCTGCCGGCCCGCTATGCGTGGTACACGGCGGCCAGCGCTGCCCAGCCGCCTCTCGCTCGGCAGCGGCTTTGGGAGCGCTTGGGCGTAGGCGCGGTGGGACGCGTGGCTGCAGGGCCGCCTTACGCGCTGCAGTGGGAAGCCCTGCCCGCGGAGCCGCTGGCGCGATGGGTGCCGCGGGCGGCGTGGGTGAGCGATGCTCGGGCTGCCTGGGGGGAACTCGTCCGTCGGGCGCGGCAAGGCGGCGCGGCGTGGCAGTGTGTGGCGGTGTTGGAAGGCCCGCCTCGGCCTGCCGAGCCTGCTTGCAGCACCGACGCGGTGGTATCGTTGGTGGAAAAGGCGCCTCAGCGGCAGGTTTGGGAAGTGGACGCGCCGCAAGACGGCGGCTTTGTGGTCTTTGCCGAGACATGGTACCCTGGCTGGCGGGCGGAGGTCGATGGCCGGCGGGTGCCGTTGTACCGTGCCGATTATCTTTTCCGGGCGGTAGCGGTGCCTGCGGGAAGGCACCGCGTGGTGCTGGTTTACCGGCCGTGGTGGTGGCCGGTAGGGGCGGCGGGCAGCCTGTTGGCGTTGGCGGTGTTGGCGGTGTTGTGGTTGAGGCGAAGGGGGCGCGTTTCGTATAGCCAGTAACTGCAAGGCGGTAGTGACCGCAAAGCAGGCGGGCGAAGGCGGGCGGTGGTGGGGTAGGAAGTCAAAGCGCCTGCGCTGAAAAGAGCGCAGGCGCTGAGCAGGTTGTGCGCCGATGTAGGAGGTAGGAAGCCAGCGGTCAATTTTCGTCGGGGGCGTCGGCGTCTTCTGCCTCGGTTTCTTTTTTCGCGCGGGCCACTTCCTTTGCGCCAGCCGCGGCGGTGCCGAGCACCTGCGCGCCGGCCTTGGCTGTTTGAGCGGCGCCTTTTGCGGCCGTGAGTGTGGTTTTCAAGCCGCCTTTTGCCATCTCGGCCGCGCTCTTGGCGCTCTCGGCCGCGACCTTGGCGCCGGTTTGCGCCATTTTCGCGCCGGTTTTCGCAGCGCCGTGGGCGGCTTGGAGCCCTGCCTTGGCAACCTTGGCCGCCACTTTCGGCGGCGCGGTGAGGGCGCCTTTGAGAGGCTTTTCCGCGATGTCGTCCAGCACTTCCGTGGTTTCGGCCAGGGTGCTGGCGGCGTCGGTCGTGGCTTGGATGCCCGTTTTCAAGGTCTCGGCGCTGCCTGTGAGGGCGGTTTTGCCGGTCTGCTGCATTTGCCGCGCGGCTTGCTTGGCGCTCTGCGCCGCGGTTTGGACCGTGGCCGCGCCGGCCTGCGCCGCGGTTTGGGCTGCGTTGGCGCTGGCCGAAGCGACTTCCGTCGCGGCCTTCCCCGCCGCGATGGCTTTCGCCTTGGCCAACGCCAGCAGTTCCTGCGGAATGCGCAGCAAGGGCTCTCCCCGGCGGGCGCGCTCGGCATTCAGCCGTTCGTACAGCCGCAGCTTGGCTTCCGGCGGAAGGGCGCTCGCGGTGGCTTCCCGCGCTTTCTCACGCAGGGCGCGCATCTCGTCCACGGCCTTCCGCAGCGTGGGCGAGCTTTTGAGCCGTGCTTCGAAGGCGGCTTGCACCTTGGGGGGCAGCAGGCCGTCCAGGTAGTCGGCAATCAGCTTGTCGTCCGAGGGGTTTTTGGGGGTCATGGGGCACACTCCAGAAAGGGGTCAGGCGGCGGCCAAGTGGCTGCTGAGGAAGGCGCGCAGGGCATTGCGGGCGCGATGCACCCGTACCTTGGCGGCAGAAACCGAGATTTCCAGCGCGTCGGCGACTTCCTCCATGCTCAGGTCTTCCATCTCGAAAAGCACGAAGGCCGCCCGCAGCGTGGGGGAAAGGGTTTCCAGCCCGGCGTTGATGAGGGCGTTGATTTCCTGACGCGCCAGCCAGTCTTCGGGCAGCACCGCTTGCGTATCGGGAAGCAGCTCGGCGGCGTCTTCGCTGAGGTCTTCCAGCGAGTCGGTGGCGGCGTCGGTTTTGCGTTGGCGTTTGCGCAGCATATCCAGCGCTTTGTTGGTGACGATGCGGTAAAGCCACGAACTGAGGCGGGCCTGTCCTTGGAAATCGCCGATGCGAAGGTACACCGTGAGGAAGGCTTCTTGCATCGCGTCTTCGGCGTCGTGGGGGTTTTGAAGCAGGCGGTAAGCGGTGCGGTAAACGCCGTCGGCGTATTGCTCGATGAGCTGTTCGTAGGCCTCGGCTTCGCCGCGGCGCAGGGCGGCGATCAGGGTAGCTTCGTCGGCATAGGGGAAAGCGCTCATGGTGACATGCTCCGGGTGAGGGAAAGCCCTGTGGTATTTCTTAGACGCTGGAGGGAGGCTGTAGGTTACATGTTACCAGAAAAAACACCGCCGAGGCGGGAAAGCCACGCCTCGGCGGTCGAAAGTCGAGGGGTCACGCTTTGTGCCTGACCCGCTCGGCCAGCAGGCGGAACAATCCGCCGTGGCCGATGGGGTGTTTGGCCGGCCACCAGTTCCAGCGGCCGAGCACGGCTGCAATGGAAGGCACCAGCACGGCTCGCACGATGAAGGTATCTAACAGCACGCCCATGGCGATGGCGGCCCCGATTTGGAAGAGGCTGGTGATGGAGGAGGTCATCAGCGCCCCAAACGTGCCTGCCAGAATGATGCCCGCGGAGGTAATGACCCCGCCGGTGTAGGCCGAGGCGCGCAGCACACCTTCCCGCACGCTGCCGCGCTTTTCCGCCTCTTCCCACAGGCGAGAAGTCAGGAAGATGTTGTAATCGGCGCCCAGCGCTACCAAGAGGGTGAAAATCACCACCGGGATGGAGTAGTTTACCCCTGGGGCGCCCATGAGCTTCTGGAACACGAGCACGCTGAGCCCCATTGTGCTGCCGTAAGAGAGCAGCACGGTGAGGATGAGGTAGAGCGGCGCAACCAAACTGCCCAGCAGGATGATGAACACGAGCAGCACGCCCACCGTGGTCGCAGCCATCACTTTGGGGAAGTCTTCGTTCACGATGGTGCGGATGTCGTACACCTGCATGATGGGGCCGGTGACGTGGGCTTGCAAGCCTTGGGCTTGGGCGGCTTCTTGGGCAACCGTGCGAATGCGCCCGGCGGTTTCGAGGGCTTGCTCGCCGTAAGGGTCGCCTTTCACCAGCACTTGAACTTGTGCTGCGCGGTCATCTTGGCTCAGGAAGGTGCTGAGCAGCGTGGCTGCCTCGGGTTGTTGTTGGATGAGCGCGTTGGGGAGGAAGTAGGCATCGGCAGGCAACGCATCGGCTAAGGCATCGAGGTCGCGGGTGAGCGCCTCGACGTCCGCTTCCAGCGCGGCGATGGCTTGGTGTGTTGCCGCGGCATCCATGCCGGGCAGAGCAGGCGGCACGAAGCGGGCGTCGCGCCCTGCGAAGCGCTTTGCCAAGGTCTGGATGCCGGTTTTCAGGGCCGCGGCAGCTTGTTGCAGCGGCTGGGCTTGTTGTTGCGCGGCGGGGAGTTGCATCAACGGCGGGTAGGAGAACGGCGCATCCTTCCCGGCGAAGGTCTGCGCGAGCGCGCCGAGGTCTTGGCTCAAGCCCTGGAAGGCCATTTGCAGCGTGGTTACCGCTTGCTGAACCTGTTGGGCGGAGGCGGCGTTGCCGCTTGCTTGGGCTTGTTGTAGGCCTTGCTGAACGGTTTGGATGGCTTGCAGGCGGGTGAGGGCGTCGGTGTAGGCGGGCTGAGCTTGAATTTGCGGGTAAGCCTTCCCCAGCGCGGCGAGGTAGCCGCCCACCACGGTGAGGGGGCTTTCCCCTTGTTGCCCTTGGGGAGCAAGCAGGGCTTGCAAGGCAGCGGGGTCGTCGAGTTGGGTGGCTGTTTCGTCGAGGGCCTGGGCAAGCATTGCCAGTTGGGCGCCTGCCTGTTGCATTTTCTCGGCTTGTGCCACGCCTTGTTGCAGCGCGGCGAGCGCTCGCATGGCTTGCTGATAGCCGGGGTCGTCCTTGACTTCGGGATATGCCTGGGCCAGGGCTTGCAAATACGCCTCGAGCCCTTGCCGGCCTTCGGCGGCGTTGGCATTGGGTACGCCGGCCTTCAGGTTGCCCATGTTTTGGACGAGCAAGTCCAACTGGGTGCTGACTTGCAGCCCTTGCATGAGGCTGTCCATTTGAGCGCGCAGGTCTTCGAGCCGTTGGCGGGCGTCGGCGTATTCCTGCTTCTGGGCGGCTTGGGGGAATGCCCTGCCGAAGTCGTCGAGGTAGGCTTCCAGCGTGTGCAACGCTGCCGCGGGGTCGCCTTTGGCCTGGGCCAGCGCTTGGGGGTCGGCTTGGAGCCCTTGTTGCAGCCCAGAAGCCAGGGTGCGAAGTTGCTCAGGAGCAAGGAGGGCTTGTTCCAGTTGAGGCTGTTCGCCGCCGGTAGGATGCACCACGCTGCGTACTTTGGCAACCCCATCGACTTGTGCCAAGGCCTGGTTGACGGCGGCGATGCGTTCCAACCCCTGCGGCGAGCGCAGGTCATGGTCGCCGTCCAGCACGACGATGATCGGCATCATTTCGCCGGTGTTGAAGTGGGCTTTGATGAGCTCGAAGCCCTGCCGCGAATCGGCGCTGGCGGGGATTTCGTTCAAAATGTCGAACGAGCGGTGCATCTGCGGCAGCAGGATGTAAGGCAGCAACAGCACCACGGTGGTCACCACGGCAATCAACCCCGGTTTGGCGGTAATGGCGTGGGCTACGCGTTCCCAGAAGGGGGAGCGGTGCTCGCTTTGCTGGTCGCGGATTTTCCGATGGAAGGGCCAGAAGAGGTAGGGCCCCAGCAATGAAAGCAGCGCCGGGGTGAGGGTGATGGAAGCCAACCACGCCATGGCCACCGCGAGCGCCATCGCCGGGCCCTGGGTGTGCGTCATGCCAAAGCGGGCCACCATCATGCTGAGGGTGCCGATGACCACAGTGGCAGCGCTGGCGGTGAGCACCGGCGCAATGCGGGTGACGGTTTCGCGGTCGGCTTCCTCGCGGTCGTGGTTGGGGCGGCGGGCAACTTCCTCACGGTAGCGCGAAATGAGGAAGAGCGCGTAATCGGTGCCAACCCCGAAAATGAGCACCACCAGGAACGCATCCATCATGGTGGACACTTTCATGATGTTGGCTTTTGCAAGGTAGCCCAAAATGCCGCGGCTGGTGAGGTAAGCCACGCCAATGGTGACCAACGGCACACCCGCTGCAATGGGGGCGCGATACACCAACAGAAGCACCACGATCACCAGCAGGATGGTCGCCCAGGTGGTGCTGTCTACGCTTTTGAGGATGTGGTGCATCAGGTCGCGCCCGATGGGCGTTTGCCCCGTGAGGTGGATGGTGAGGTTTTGCGGGCGGGTTTGCTGGATGTGGGCGCGGATGCGATCGACGGTCAGGTTGGCTTCATCGCTGTAAGGCTGAGATTTCAAATCCACCTGCATGAGCATGGCTTGGCCGTCGCTGCTGAGCAGGATGGGCTTCATTTCGGGGTGGTTGAACACGGTGGTGACTTGCTGGACGTCGGGGTCGCGCTGGAGCCAGTCGGCAAGCGCTTTGGCGTAGGCGCGGTCGGCGTCGTCGAGGCCGTCAGGGTTGGCCAACACCACGAGGGTGTCGCTTCCCGAGGCCATTTTCGGGAATTCCCGTTCCAGCACTTTTTGCGCTCGCAGAGAAGGGGAATCCTTGGGCAGGAAGTCGGATTCGTTGGTGATGCCGACTTTCGAAAGCGGTGGGGCCCATAGCACCATGGCCGCCGCCACCGCCAGCCAAAAGACGACGA
>CAYVHG010000014.1:0-7076 GCA_964450875.1 uncultured Anaerolineaceae bacterium
AAGCCTCTTGCGCCGAAAGGGCGTGCGCCGATTCGATCATCTCCTCTGCGGCCTGCACCGCCTGGGGGCCGCGGCGCTCGGCCAGCGAGCGGGCCAAGGCTTTCAAAATCGCCTTGACCTTGGTCTCCATGGTCTTGCCCAAGTCGCCGCCTTGGGGGCCAACGGGGCTGGCCGCGCCAATGGCGGTTTCCGGCGCCATGGCTGCCCAATGCCCGGCCAGGGTCACGATGGCCCCAGCGCTGCCCGCCATTGCCCCGCGCGGCGTCACATACACTACCACCGGTACCGGGCTATTGCGGATATCCTGCACCATCTCTTCCATCAACGTCATGCCGCCGCCGGGGGTGTCGAGTTCCAACACCACCAGCGCATCGTGCTGCTGACGCGCCGCAGCCAAGCCGCGTTCCAAATATTGCACCATCACCGGCGTCAACGGCCCTTTCAAACGCAGCACCAAGGCGGTGTTTTCCCCTTGTGCCGCTGCCGGCCGCGTCACTGCCGCCAGCAAAACGAGCCAAAGCAAAGCGAACCACCACCAACGTTTCATCACCCAAAACTCCTACGGCCCCCCCCTCGGCCAGAGGGCAAAAGTCGAGAACCCATGCATCCCCATTGTACAACAAACTTGGGCAACAAGCGCACACAACCCCCAGCCGAAACCCCAAGGATGGTAAAATATCCTCATCAACCTCTCCGCTCATGGAGCATTGCATGAACCCAAAACTCACCGTTGTCATCCCCATGGCTGGGCTGGGCACCCGCCTGCGCCCGCACACGTGGAGCAAGCCCAAGCCCTTGGTCAGCGTGGCGGGCAAGGCAGTGCTCGGCCACGTGCTGGATATGTTCGCCGAGCTGCCGCCGGAAGATCTGGAACTCGTCTTCATCGTAGGCTACCTCGGCGAACAGGTCACCGCCTACCTCGCCGAGCACTACCCCCACCTGAAAGCCCATTTCGTCGAGCAGAAAGAGCGCAAAGGGCAATCGCACGCCCTCTACCTGGCGCGCGACTACCTGGAAGGCCCGGTGCTGATGATCTTCGTCGACACCATCATGGAAGCCGACTTCGGCTTCTTGCGCAACCCACCCGCGGAAGGCATCGCATGGGTCAAACCGGTGGACAACCCGCGCCGCTTTGGGGTCGTGGTGCCCGACGAAAACGGCTATGTGCAGCGGCTGATCGAAAAGCCCGACGACGACCGCTACAATCTCGCAGTGGTGGGGTGTTATTACTTCCCCGAAGGGCGCGACTTGGCCGCGGCGGTGGATGAGCAAATCGCCAACGACATCCAAACCAAAGGCGAATATTACCTCGCCGACGCCATCAACATCATGCTGCAAAAAGGGCTAAAAATGCGCACCGTCGAGGTCGGCACATGGTTGGACGCCGGCACACCCGACGCGCTGCTGGAAACCAACCGCTACCTGCTGGAATCGGGGCGCGACAACAGCGCCGAAGCGCTGCGGCCGGGCATCACCATCGTGCCGCCGGTTTACATCCACCCCGAAGCGCAAATCGAAGCCTCGATCATCGGGCCTTACGTTTCCATCGGCAAAGGCAGCCATGTTTCGCGCGCTATCCTCAAAGACGTCATTCTGGACGATGGCGCTCAGGTGACCCGCGCCTCGCTGGAAAAATCCCTCATCGGGCGTCATGCCCATGTGGAAGGCCGCCCGTTGCACCTCAACATCGGCGACCACACCCAAATCACGCTATGAGCCCTTCGCCCACCCCCACAGCCACCGTCTGGTGTCGCTCGGAACGCCACTACGCCGAGCGGCCGGTCGCGCTGCTCTGGGAAGGCCGCCATGTCCAAATTCAACGCATTCTGGCCCAATGGCGCGAGCCCAATGGGCCAGTTTTTCGCGTGCTGGGCCATGACGGCGGCGTCTATGTGCTCCGCTACGACGAAGCCCGCGACGCATGGCAAATCACCCCATGAGCACACCCTCGAAACGCCCCTCGGGCAACAAAGTCACACGGTGACGCAGCAACGAACCTTACCACACCCCTCTCACTCTTCCCAGGAGGACCTTCGATGATCATCGGCATTCCCAAGGAAATCAAAGACAACGAATACCGGGTCGCCATGACGCCCGGCGGCGTGCACATGCTGCGCGAAGCCGGCCACACCGTGCTGGTGCAAGCCAGCGCCGGGGCGGGCAGCGGCTTCTCCGACGAAGAATACGCCCGCGCCGGAGCCAAAATTCTGCCCACAGCCGCCGAGGTGTGGGAGCAGGCCGAAATGATCATGAAAGTGAAAGAGCCCCGCCCGCAGGAATACGACTTCCTGCGCCCCGGTCTGCTGCTGTTCACCTACCTGCACCTGGCCGCCGAAGAAGAACTGACCCGAGAACTGCTGAAGCGCCAGGTCATCGGCGTGGCCTACGAGACCGTCGAGTTGGACGACGGCCGCCTGCCGCTGCTGACGCCGATGAGCGAAGTCGCCGGGCGGATGGCGGTGCAAGTCGGCGCGCACTACCTGGAAAAAGCCCACGGCGGCCGCGGCAAACTGCTGGGCGGCGTGCCGGGCGTGCGCCCCGCCGACGTGGTCGTCATCGGCGGCGGCACAGTGGGCACCAACGCAGCCAAAATGGCGCTGGGCATGGGCGCCCACGTCACCATCATCGAGAAGAACATCGACCGCCTGCGCTATTTGGAAGACGTCCTCCACGGCAACCTGACCACCTTGGCTTCCAACCCTCTCAACGTCGCCCATGCCGTGGGCGTCGCCGACCTGGTCATCGGGGCTGTGCTCATCCACGGCGCACGCGCCCCCCGCATCGTGACCCGCGAGATGGTCTCCCAAATGAAGCCCGGCAGCGTGATCGTCGACGTCGCCATCGACCAGGGCGGCTGCGTGGAAACCTCACACCCCACCACCCACAGCAACCCCACCTACCTCGTGGACGGCGTGGTGCACTATGGCGTGACCAACATGCCCGGCGCGGTGCCGCGCACTTCCACCTATGCGCTTTCCAACGCCACGCTGCCCTACGCCTTGCTGCTCGCCAACCTGGGCTTCGAAGAAGCCGTGCGCCGCAATCGCGCTCTGGCCCGCGGGGTGAACACCTACCAAGGCAAAATCACCTACGCCGCCGTGGCCGAAACCTTTGGCATGGAACACACCCCCCTGGAGCAGTTGGTGGCATGAACGGCGAGTTCTCTCCGAAAACCTCTCGCCGCGTGGCCGGCCTGAAACCTTCCGGGCTGCGGAAGTTCTTCGACATCATCGCCGAAATGCCCGAAGTGGTTTCCCTTGGCATCGGCGAGCCCGATTTCGACACGCCCGAAATCATCCGGCGGGCGGGCATCCGCGCCCTGGAAAATGGCTATACGCATTACACCAGCAATGCAGGCATCCGCGCCCTGCGCCGCCGCCTCGCCGAGCACCTGGAAGCCCGCTACGGCGTGCGTTACGACCCCGACCGAGAAATCGTGTTCACCGTCGGGGTTTCCGAGGCACTCTACCTGGCAATGACCGCTCTGCTCGACCCCGGCGACGAAGTGCTGGTGCCCACACCGTGCTTCGTTTCCTACCAGCCCGAAGTGGTGCTCGCGGGCGGCGTGGCGGTAGAAGTGCCCCTGCGCGCCGAAGACGATTTCCAACCCAATGTAGACATTCTGGAACGCCACGTCACGCCGCGCACCAAAGCCATCCTCATCAACTACCCCCACAACCCCACCGGCGCGGCAGCCGACCGCGAGGCCATGCAAGCGCTGGCCCGCTTCGCCGCCAAGCACGACCTCATCGTGATTTCCGACGAGATTTACGACCGGCTGGTGTATGGCGTGGAGCACGTCTGCTTTCCTGCGCTGGAAGGCGCGCACGAACGCACGATTTTGCTGGGCGGCTTTTCCAAAGATTACGCCATGACCGGCTGGCGGCTGGGTTATGCAGCCGCGCCGGCAGCGCTGTTGCAACCCATGCTGCGGGTGCATCAATACACCGTGATGACCGCTCCCACACCGGCGCAAGTGGCCGCCATCACCGCTTTAGAGGAAGCCGACGACGCGGTGGAAGCCATGCGGCAGGCCTACGACCGCCGCCGCCGCCTCATCGTAGACGGCCTGCGCACCATCGGCTTCCCCACCGTGGAGCCCCGCGGCGCGTTCTACGCCTTCCCCGAGGTGCGCAGCACCGGCGTCGACGACGACACCTTTGCCTGGCGCCTGTTGGAAGAAGAACAAGTCGCGGTGGTGCCCGGCTCGGCCTTTGGCGAGGCCGGGCGCGGCTTCGTCCGCTGCTCTTATGCCACTTCCGAGGCCAACATCGAGGAAGCCCTCACCCGCATCGCCCGCTTCGTGCAACGCCTCCGGCAGGTGTGAGCAGCCCCGCCTCGAAGGCAAAACGCCACCATCTCTCTCCCAAAAACAGCAAAAGAACGGCCTGGCAGGCTTCCTGCCAGGCCGTCGAGGTTTAGGCCGCACGGGCGTTACACCCAGCCGCGCAGCTTCATGGCTTCGGCCACCCGAGCCACGGCCACCATGTAGGCCGCCAAGCGGTTGTGCACGCCTTCCTTCTTCGCCATCTCGTGCACCGCGTGGAAGGCCGCCGTCATCTTCTTGTCCAGCCGCTCGTGGACGGTTTCCAGGTCCCAGTAATAGTCGTAGGCATTTTGCACCATCTCGAAGTAGGAAACCGTGACCCCACCGGCGTTGCACAAGAAGTCGGGGATGACGAAAGCGCCCTTCTCGTGCAAAATGCGGTCGGCTTCCGGCGTGGTGGGGCCGTTGGCGAGTTCCACGATGACCTTGGCTTTGATGCGGTCGGCATTGGCGTCGGTAATCTGGTCTTCCAGCGCGGCGGGCACCAACACCGGCACGTCCAGTTCCAGCAGTTCCTCGTTGGTGATGTTGTCGGCACCGGGGAAGTCGATCACCGAACCGGTTTCCTTCTTGTGCGCCATCACGGCTTTGTAATCCAGCCCTTTGGGGTTGTAGATGCCGCCCTTGGAGTCGGAAACGGCCACCACCTTGAGGTTGAACATTTCGCTGCCGAGCACGTGGGCAAAGTAACCGGCGTTGCCGTAGCCCTGGATGGCCGTGGCCGCGCCGTTCAGGTCCAAGCCCAGCACTTTGGCCGCCTCGCGCAGCGTGTACATGCCGCCTCGCGCGGTCGCGTCGCCGCGACCCTGCGAACCACCCAACGGGATGGGCTTGCCGGTGATCATGCCAAATTCATTGTAGCCCTGCATGACGGAAAACTCGTCCATCATCCAGGCCATGATTTGGGGGGTGGTGTAAACGTCGGGTGCGGGGACGTCCTTTTCCAAGCCAATGAGCGCGGTGCCAATGGCTCGGATATAAGCCCGCGAAAGCCGCTCCAGCTCGGCAGTGGAAAGCTTGTGCGGGTCGCAGATCACGCCGCCCTTCGCACCGCCCAGGGGGATGTCGACCACGGCGGTCTTCCACGTCATCCAGGCGGCCAGGGCACGCACCGTGTCAATGGTTTCGTCGGGGTGGAAGCGAATGCCGCCCTTCGTCGGGCCTCGCGAGTTGTTGTATTGGACACGGAAGCCGTGGAAGATTTGCTCCGAGCCATCATCTATGCGGACTGGGAAGGTGACGTGGAATTCGCGCATGGGCCAGCGGAGCATTTCGTGGGTCGCTGCATCGAGCCCTGATTTTTCCGCGACTTCGTCTAACTGGCTTGTGCGATGGCAAAGGGGTTGTGTTTGGACATAGGTTCCGCCTTCCCGAAAGGGTGTGCTAACCAAAGGTCGGGAAGAAAACGCCGCTTGTGTTGACAAGCGGCGTTTTGACCTAAATCCAACCCCGCATTTCCATGGCCTTGACCACTCGGTCGATGGCCACCATGTAGGCCGCGTCGCGGGTGTACACTTTTTCGTCCAGTGACATTTGGAGCACAGCCTGGAAGGCTTGGGTCATCTTTTTGTCAAGGCGTTCGAGCACTTCTTCGCGGGTCCAATAAAAGTTCATGTCGTTTTGCACGCTTTCGAAGTAAGACACGGTCACGCCGCCGGAATTACAAAGGAAGTCGGGAATGACGAAGATGCCGCGTTCCTGCAGCACGGCGTCGGCCTCAGGTGTGGTGGGGCCGTTGGCGCCTTCTGCCAAGATTTTGACCTTGTCGCTGATCAAAGTCACCGTTTCGCCCGTAATCTGGCCTTCCAGCGCGGCGGGGATGAGGACGTCCACATCCTTCGCCAGCCAAGCCATCGCATCTTCCAACACATAGCCTGCCGCTTGCGCTTTTTTCTTGTCGATGGTGCCGTACTGGTCGGTAATGCTCTTGAGGAAATGGGGATCCACACCGCCGGGGTGGCTGATGGTGTAGGGCTTTTTGTCGTCTCGGTCCCAATAAGAAACACAAGCGACCTTGCCGCCCAAAATCTCGATGAAGCCAATGGCAGCATTTTGTGCCACGTTGCCGAAGCCCTGGATGGCTGCCACGGTTTGGGTGGGATCGAGCCCCAAGTGTTTCATGGCTTCGCGGATGTTATACACCACCCCGAAGCCGGTGGCTTCGGCCCGCCCCAAGGAGCCGCCCCCACCGACGGGCTTGCCGGTGATGACGCCGGGCGTATATTCGCCGACGAGTTTGGAATATGCGTCCATCATCCAGCCCATCATTTGGGGGGTAGTGCCGACGTCGGGCGCGGGGACGTCGATGCGGGGGCCAATGTTGCGCCAGATTTGGTCCACCCAGCCGCGGCAGAGGCGTTCCAGCTCGCCTCGGGAGAGGGCCGCGGGGTCCACAGCCACACCGCCTTTGGCGCCGCCCAGGGGGATGTCGGCCACGGCGGTTTTCCATGTCATCCACATCGAGAGGGCGCGGATGGTGTCAATGGTTTCGGAAGGGTGGAAGCGAATGCCCCCTTTGGCTGGCCCGCGGGCGTCGTTGTGCTGCACTCGGTAGCCCAAAAACGTCCTAATGTGGCCGTTATCCAGCCGCACGGGAATTTGGAAATGAAATTCCCGCATGGGCTGGCGCAGCATCTGAGCCACATCTTCGTTCAACCCCAAGAGGTCGGCCACATGGTCGAATTGCTCTTGGGCCATCTTGAAAGCGTTCACCGATTCAGTCATGACAACAGTCGCTCCATTTGAAAAA
>CAYVHG010000015.1:0-5499 GCA_964450875.1 uncultured Anaerolineaceae bacterium
AAAATACAACGGCCCCGAACCCGTCAACCTGGGCTCGGGCCAGGAAATCAGCATCAAAGACCTGGCCGAAACCATCGCCGACCTGACCGGCTTCCAGGGCAAAATCGTGTGGGATACCACCAAGCCCAACGGCCAGCCGCGGCGCGCATTGGATGTTTCTCGCGCCAAAAAGTATTTCGGCTGGCAGGCGCATACCTCCTTCCCGGAAGGGCTGGAACGCACCGTGGCATGGTTCCGCGAACACCGCCACGAAATCGCCTGAACGCTCCCCGAATGGCCTCGAGCATTGCCTTATGACCTCCCCTTCCCCTGCCGAAGAAGTCACAATCCTGCGCCCTTCCCGCGGTTGGCTGGACCTCAACCTGCGGGAAGTATGGCGTTATCGGGAACTGATTTACTTCCTCACCTGGCGCGACATCAAAGTGCGCTACAAACAAACCTTCTTGGGCGCCGCGTGGGCCATCATCCAGCCTTTCTTCACGATGGTGGTTTTTACCCTGTTCTTCGGACGGCTGGCAAAGGTGCCCTCTGACAACGTTCCCTACCCCATCTTTTCGTATGCAGCCCTGCTGCCCTGGCAGCTGTTTTCCAAGGCGCTCAGTCAGGCCGGGCGCTCGCTGGTCGCCAGCAGGAACATGATCACGAAAGTGTATTTCCCGCGGCTCATCATTCCCCTGGCAACGCTTTTCGGCGGGCTGGTCGATTTCTTCATCGCCTTCCTGGTGCTGCTGGGGATGATGGCCTATTACCACGTTCCCCTGTTGCCCCGCATCTGGACGCTGATTCCCTTCTTGCTTCTCGCCCTGGTCACGGCGTTGGGGGTGGGGCTGTGGCTTTCGGCGCTCAACGTCCTGTACCGCGACGTCGGCTATACCCTGCCTTTCCTGACGCAGTTTTGGATGTTCATCACACCGATTGCTTACTCTTCGACCTTGGTGCCGGCCAAGTGGCGGCTGGTGTATGCTCTCAACCCGATGGCAGGCGTGGTGGATGGCTTCCGCTGGGCGCTGCTGGGCACGCCCACCGGACCGGGGCCTTCCTTGTGGGTCTCCACCGGCGTGGCCATTTTGGTGCTCCTCAGCGGCCTCTATTTCTTCCGCCGCATGGAACGCCAGTTCGCCGACCGAGTCTGACCGCTGCACGACCAAGCAACCAGGCAACCAACTCACCAAGCAACCTAATGGCATCTTCTCCCATGTTTGCTCTTCGTGTGCACGACCTCGGCAAGCGCTATACCTTAGGCGCGCAGATCAACGCTTACGACACCCTGCGGGATGTGTTGGCCGCCAAACTGGGCCGTTTCGTTGGCCGCAAGCCCGCGGCCAAAGACGACGACACCACCCACATTTGGGCACTGCGGCATGTTTCTTTCGATGTGCCACAAGGCAGCGTGTTGGGCATCATTGGCAAGAACGGCGCGGGCAAGTCCACGCTGTTGAAAATCCTTTCCCGCGTTACCGAGCCCACCGAGGGCTATGCCGAAGTGCGCGGCCGGGTGGGTTCCTTGCTGGAAGTCGGCACCGGTTTTCACCCCGAACTCACCGGCCGCGAAAATATCTACCTCAACGGCGCGATTTTGGGCATGCGCCGCGAGGAAATCGACCGCAAATTCGACGAAATCGTCGAGTTTTCCGAAATCGGGCGCTTCCTCGACACGCCGGTGAAGCGCTATTCCAGCGGCATGTACGTCCGCCTGGCGTTTGCGGTGGCCGCGCACCTCGAGCCGGAAATCCTGGTGGTGGATGAGGTGCTCGCGGTCGGCGACGCCGCTTTCCAGCGCAAGTGCCTGGGGCGCATGAGCGATGTCGCCCAGGGCGGCCGCACCGTGCTCTTCGTGAGCCACAACATGTCGGCCATCCTCAACCTGACCAAAGAGGCCATCGTGCTCGAAAAGGGGCAGATTGCCTTCCGTGGTCCCACCCCCGAAGCCGTAGATTACTACCTTTCGTCCAGCATGACCCATTCCGGCGAGCGGCTGTGGCAAGCCGAGGAAATTCCGCCCAACGCGGCGCCTTTCCGCCCCCTCGCGCTGCGGGTCAAAGACGCCAAAGGCCGCACCACCGACGCGGTGCGCTCGACCGAGCCGCTGACCATCGAGGTCGAGTATGCTCTCGACGCGCCCATTCAGGGCCTGCGAGTGGGAATTTACCTGCTCAGCACGCGGGGCGAATATGTTTTCACTTCCTTCGACACCGACGACCAAGCAGCCTTCCAGCAATGGGAAACCCGCCCCGCAGGGCGCTATGTGAGCCGCTGCACCATCCCTGCCGACTTGCTCAACGGAGGGCGCTATCTGGTTTCCCTCAACGCCAGCGCCTACAACGTCAAGCGTTATTTTCAGGAAGACAACGCGGTAGCCTTCACCGTAGACGCCACCGGCGCGCCAGGAAGCCAGTGGGCGGAACCCCGGCCGGGGTTGGTGCGGCCTCGGCTGGATTGGGAGATCGAGCATGAAGCCTGAAACTGCCCGCCAGACCTTGAAAACCTGGCTGGGGCGGCTGCCCGGGGTGGTCGAACTGGATTGGCACATTCGTCGCACGCGCCCCCCTTTGCGCCGTCATCTGAAGACGGCCGCGCCTTACCTCGCCGAATGGGGGCCTTGGGCCGCCGAGCAGGCGCGGCAGGCTCCGCAGGGGCGCAAAGTGGCCATCTTCGCGATGCTCTCGCCTTGGGTGGCGCAAACGGCGGTGCTCGGCCTGGCGCTGGCGGCACAGGGGCATCGGGTCACGTTGGGCTACTTCCCTTACCAAGATTGGTGGCAACCCGACGACCGCTGGGCCTGGCGCAAGTGGTCGCTTCATTTGCGCGAGCTGCTCAAGCCGGCTGCGGGGGCGTTCCAGGCTGTGCCGCTGCTTAACGAGCCGCGCGCTCCCATTCCCGCCCATTGGGAAGCCTTCCTCGCGCGCCTGAGCGCTTACGATGTCGAATACACGCACCAGCGGGAAGGCGCGGGGGAAGACTCGCCGCTTTACCGCTTGCGTTTCGCGCGCAACCGCGCTGCCGCCGGGGCGCTGGCCCACTGGCTGCGCCGAGAGCACCCCGATGTGCTCATCGTGCCCAACGGCGCCATTTTGGAATTCGGCGTTGCTTACGAGGTCGCCCGCCGCTTGGGCATTCCGGTCGTCACCTACGAATTCGAGTACCAACGCGAGCACGCCTGGCTTTCCCAAGGGCTGCCGGTGATGGAACTGGACACCACCGATTTGTGGAAGGCCGCCGCCGCGCAGCCGTTGACCGCCGCCCAAACCGCCCGCTTGCAAGAGATGATGACCGCCCGCCGCGGTGGCCGCACATGGGAAACGCATGCCCGCGCCTGGCAAAACGTCGGCCGGGCAGGCTCTCGCGCGGTTCGAGAACGCTTGGGGCTTGACGACCGGCCCCTCGTGCTCATCGCCACCAACGTCTTCGGCGATTCCG
The DNA here is from genome assembly GCA_964450875.1 of uncultured Anaerolineaceae bacterium. GTDB lineage: Bacteria > Chloroflexota > Anaerolineae > Anaerolineales > DRMV01 > DRMV01. Next base: position 3,418 of record CAYVHG010000015.1, read on the forward strand.
TCACCATCGGGCACCAGGTGTTCACGCGCGGCATGGGCGATTGGCTGGCCGAGACCCTCCGCTTCTTTGCCCGCCATCCTGAAGTGCAGGTTGTGGTGCGGGTGCACCCAGGCGAGGCGAAACTGGCCCCCGGCGGCACTTCGATGTTGGAGATTGTCTCTCACACCTTCCCGACGCTGCCCGAACACATCAAAGTGGTGCCGCCCGACGCCGACATCAACTCTTACGACCTGGTCGAGATGGCCCAGGTGGGGCTGGTCTACACGACCACCTTGGGGCTGGAAATGGCGATGGATGGCGTGCCGGTGGTGGTCGCCGGGCGGGTGCATTACCGCGGCCGCGGCTTCACGCTCGACCCCACGAGCTGGGAAGCCTATTTCCGCCTGTTGGAACAAGCCGCGAGCCAACCCGCCAAGCTGCGCCCCTCGGCCGACCAGGTGGCGTTGGCCCGGCGCTACGCCTACCACTTCTTCTTCACTTACCCCCGCCCCTACCCGTGGCACATTGCCTTCTGGCAGGAAAGCCTGCAACAGTGGCCGCTGCCCAAAGCGTTGGCAGAGGAGCGCTTCCGCGAAACGCTGGCGGCCTTTGCCGGCGAACCCCTGCGCTGGGAGCAATGGATCTAACCCAGGCAGCACGCGCCCGCAACGAGGGGCAGACCACCGCCCCGCCTTCCTGCTTCGGCAGGTGGAAGGCCGACGCCGGTTGCACCCGCCCTCACAACGGCCGAAACCGGCGCACTCGCCTGCGAAACACCCTTCCCGGCGGCTCAATTTTGCTTTACAGGAGATAGCAATGATGGATTGGTCCAACCAAGTCGTCCTCGTGACCGGCGGCACCGGTTCCTTTGGCAAGAAATTCATCGAAGTGATGCTGAACGAATACCACCCGCGCAAGGTCATCGTTTTCAGCCGCGACGAACTCAAACAACACGAAATGCGGATGGGGGGCTTCGACCACCCGACGATGCGCTACTTCATCGGCGACGTGCGCGACCGCGACCGCCTGCGTCGCGCCATGCACGGCGTAGACATCGTGGTTCACGCCGCGGCGCTCAAGCAGGTTCCGGCCTGCGAATACAACCCGATGGAAGCCATCAAGACCAACATCTTGGGCAGCGCCAACATCATCGAGGCAGCGTTGGACGCGGGCGTGAAAAAGGTGCTGGCTTTGAGCACCGACAAGGCCGTCAACCCGGTCAACCTCTACGGCGCGACCAAACTGGCCGCGGAAAAGCTGTTCGTCCAGAGCAACGCCTACGCCGCGGGCACGGCCACCCGCTTCAGCTGCACCCGTTACGGCAACGTCGTCGGCAGCCGCGGCAGCGTGGTGCCCGTTTTCCTGAAACAGCGGGAAGAAGGCCGCCTTACCATCACCGACCCCCGCATGACCCGCTTTTGGCTTTCGTTGGAGCAGGGGGTGCGCTTCGTCATCCGCTGCATCGAGCAGATGGAAGGCGGCGAGGTGTTCGTGCCGAAAATTCCCAGCACGAAAATCACCGACCTGGCGCGTGCCATTGCCCCCGAGGCCGAACTGCAAACGATTGGCATTCGCCCCGGCGAGAAACTGCACGAAGTGCTTGTCAACGAAGACGAAGCCCGCCACACCGTCGAGCTGGACGACATGTTCGTCATCCTTCCCAGCGACGAACAGGCGTGGTTCGCGCAGAGCTGGAAGCAACGCGGCAAGCCCTTGCCGGAAGGCTTCCGTTATGCCAGCAACACCAACACCGAATGGCTGAGCATCGAACAAATTCAAGCGCTTGTGCGGCCTATCGAAGAAGCATACGCTGCGGCCCGTTAGGCCGCCCCGCCTTTCAGCGAGCGAACCTCTATGAGACTTCTCCTCACCGGCGTCACGGGCCTGTTGGGCATCAACCTGGCGTGGGAAGCCCTGCAAGCCGGGCATGAAATCGTGGGCGTGGGGCGTCGTCCCTTGCCCCGCGCCCCGTTTCGGGTGCTTTCGCTGGACCTTGCCGTTCAAGGCGCTGCCGAGGCTGCCTTCCGCATGGCCCGCCCCGACGCCGTAGTGCATGCTGCCGCCCTGGCAGACCTGGAAGCCTGCGAGCGCCAGCCCGCTTTG
>CAYVHG010000016.1:0-4097 GCA_964450875.1 uncultured Anaerolineaceae bacterium
GATGTCATTCTGGTCGAGCCCGTGGTGCAGCCCGACTACACCAAGCCGCGCGACGAGCGCACCGGCGATGTGGGCCTGACCCCGCCCAACTACAAAATCACCAAAGAACTGCTGGAAACCAAAGCCAAACCCGACGCCATCTTGCTGCACTCCTTCCCGCGGATGGACGAAATCCCCACCGATGTAGACAGCACCCGCTGGGCGCGCTACTGGCAGGAAGCCTTCAACGGCGTGGTGATGCGCATGGCGCTGCTGGCGCTGGTGCTCGGCGCGATGGAATAATTCCCCTTTTGCCAGAAGCCGGGGGCGGCGTGCGCGTCGCCCCTGCGCTTTCTCTTGCCTCAAGTAACCAACGACTCTCTGGAGGTGCATCATGCAAACCGACCTGCGCGGTCGCGACCTGATTGGCGACCTGGATTTCAGCAAAGAGGAAGTGGAAACCGTGCTGGATGTGGCGTGGGATCTGAAGCGCAAGCGCGCTTTGGGTGAACCCCATGCTTACCTGCGCGACAAAGTGCTCGCGATGCTGTTCTTCTTCCCCAGCACCCGCACGCGCGGCTCTTTCGAGGCCGGCATCGACCAGCTGGGCGGCCACGCGGCCTTCATCGAAAGCCGCACTACCCAGATTTCCCACGGTGATACCGAGCGCGAACTCGGCGAAATCTTTGGCCGCTACTTCGACGGTATTGCCATCCGCCATGTGACCTGGGGCGTGGGCAACCGCTACATCAACCTGGTGGCCGAGGCTTCCCGCGTGCCGGTGTTCAACATGCAGTGCGAAATCTACCACCCCTTCCAGATTTTGGCCGACCTGATGACCATGATGGAAAAGAAGGGGCGCGACCTGCGGCGCAAGAAGCTGGTGGTTTCCTGGGCTTATGCTTCTTCGTACCTCAAGCCTATCTCGGTGCCGCAGTCGCTCATTTTGCAAATGACCCGCTTCGGCATGGACGTGACCCTGGCCCACCCGCCGGAATTTGGCCTGATGCCCGACATCGTGGAACAGGCCAAAGCCCAGGCGGCGAAATACGGCTCGTCGTTTGAGGTCATTTCCGACCCCAACGGCATGGAAGAGGCCATGAAAGACGCCGACGTGGTGTACGCCAAGTCGTGGGGCCCGCTGATGACCACCACCGACCCCGACGAAGGCAAGCGCATTCAAGACCAGTACAAGCACTGGATCATGGATGCGAAGAAGATGGCGCTGGCCAAAGAGGATGCCATCTACATGCACCCGCTGCCTGCCGACCGCGATATCGAGGTCACCAGCGAGGTGCTCGACGGCCCGCATTCTGTGGTCTTCGACGAAGCCGAAAACCGCCTGCACGTCCAGAAGGCCGTGATGGCGTTGACCATGCGCTAAACCCAAGGAGGCTCCATGAGCAGCGAGCGTAAAGTCGCCGTCGTTGCCGTTGGCGGCAATGCCCTTATCAAAGACAAGCAGCACAAAACCATTCCCGACCAGTACGCTGCGGCAAAGGAAACCATGCACCACATCACCGAGATGATTGCCAGCGGCTGGAATGTGGTCATCACCCACGGGAATGGCCCCCAGGTGGGTTTCATCTTGCGCCGTGCCGAGCTGGCGGCTCACGAATTGCACACCGTGCCGTTGGATTCCTGCGGCGCAGATACGCAAGGCGCCATTGGCTACATGTTCCAGAAGGCGCTGCACAACGAATTCAAGCGCCGCGGCATGGCCAACCAGGCCGCGACCGTGGTCACACAGGTGTTGGTAGACAAAAACGACCCGGCCTTCGAGCACCCCACCAAGCCCATTGGCTCGTTCATGGATGAGGAAACTGCCAAGCAGCGCATGGCGCAGGGCTGGCATGTGATGGAAGACGCCGGCCGCGGTTGGCGGCGGGTGGTGCCTTCCCCCGACCCCAAGAAGATCATCGAGCTGGATGCCATCCGCACGCTGGTGGAAAACAAGTTCACCGTGGTGGCGGTTGGCGGCGGCGGCATTCCGGTGGTGGAAAACGAAAACGGCGAACTGGAAGGCGTGGAGGCCGTCATCGACAAAGACTTTGCCTCTGCGTTGTTGGCGATTTCCATGAAGGTCGATTTGTTCCTGATTTCCACCGCGGTAGAGAAAGTAGCCCTCAACTTCGGCAAGCCCAACCAGCAGTGGCTGGACAAGATGACGGTCGCCGAGGCCGAGAAGTATTTGGCCGAGGGGCATTTCAAACCCGGCAGCATGAAGCCGAAGATCGAGGCCATTTTGCGCTACCTGAAGGCAGTGCCGGGCGGCAAGGCCCTGATCACCGACCCTGAGCACATCCCTGCCGCGCTGCGCGGGGAAACCGGCACTTGGATCGTGCCGTGAATTGAGAAGCCCTGCTTGAGTCGAGCAGCGGTTGGTTTTGAAATCGCCGCAGGCTTTGCTGGCGCAGTGCTGCGTCGGCGGGCCTGCGGTTTTTGTTTTGCCGTAGCCTAAGAGGTGGTAGCAGGGTAGGCCAGGGTTTTGAAGAGGTTGCGTTTTAAAATGACGCTGGCTGTCAGCAAGCCGCCTGCGGCTGCGCCTCCGACCCCTGCGGTGCTAACGTCGGCGCCGGTGAGGTAGAGGCCGCGGAGGGGCGTGGCGGGGCGAAGCAAGGGCTCGCGGAAGCGGGCTGGGTTGTGGGCCAGGCCGTAAATGCTGCCGTGAGGGTGCCCCGAGAAGGTAAAGGTGCTCAACGGCGTGCCCAGTTCGGCGACTTGCACGTGCCCACGGGTTTGGGGTAGGGCGGTGTAGAGGGCTTCCAATAGGCGCTCGGTCAGATGGGCCTTGAAAGCCTCGTATTCTACCCCGCGTTTTTGCCAGGTGGTGTTTTCCCACCGTTGGAACCAGGCCCAATTGGCGGGGGCCACGACCTCTACCGTAGCGCGCCCGGGGTGGCGATGCTCGAAGTCGGGGTCGCGTGCTGCAGCAGAGGAGATGAACAGCATAGGGAAAGGTGCTTCGGAGTCGGCGAGGTAGCGGGCGACGTTTTCGTCGTGGCGCTCGTTGGGGTAGAGCCAGAGGTTGTATTTTGGCAGGTGGAGTGCTTCGGCGGTGCCTTCCAGCCCGACATGCAGCGCGAAGTGGGCTAAGGAAAGCCCCACCCGTTGGAGGGTGTCCAGAGCGCCGATGCGTTGGGCGGTTGCGGGGGGCACAAGGCGGGTGAAGGTGGTGGCGAAGCCAGCATCGCTTACGATGGTCGGGGCGAAAATCTCGCGGCCGTCGTGCATTTGCACACCCACCGCGCGGCCGTTGTGCAGCAAAATGCGTTTGACCTCCGCGCGCACCAGCACCGCGCCGCCCGCCGCCGTGATGAGCGGGATGATGTTGGCCGCCAGCGAGGCCGAGCCGCCCACGGGGTAGGCCCCACCCTCAAAGTAATGATGGGCTAACATGGCCTGCATAGCGAAACTGGCTTGTCCAGGCGGCAAGCCGTAGTCGCCATACTGCGCCGTGAGCACGGCTTTGAGCAAGGGCGAGGCTCCCACTGTGTCGAGCACAGCCTCAACGGTGCGGTCGGCGTAGCGGTAGAAACCTCGCGCCAAGCGTTGCGCAGCTTTGCCGGCCAGCCCTGTCAGAGCTTTGGCAGCGAAATAGTTTTGCGAAGCCGCTACTGTCTCGTCCACGGCTTGAAAATAGCCTTCAATGGCCGCACTTTCGCTGGGGAATGCTGTGTGCAAAGCCGTGCGCAGGTTCTCTTTCCCTGCTACGAAGTCGAAGGTGAAGTCGCCGATGATGGCGCGATCATACACCTTGCCCAGGGAAGCCCATTGCAGCCTGCCTTCGGTGATGGTGGCGAAAAGGCGGTTGAGGAGCGTGCGCCCGCCGAGCACTTGCCCGACGTAATGCACCCCTACATCCCATTCGTAGCCCGGCCGAGTAAAAGTATGGGTGAACCCACCCGCGGTGAAGTGGCGTTCCAGCACGAGCACTCGTTTGTGGCCAAAACGGGAAAGCAGTGCGGCGGTAGTCAATCCGCCGATGCCTGAGCCGATGACGATGGCGTCCCAATCGGATCTAACCATGGGGGACCTCCTTTACCGTCCCTGATTGAGGGAACGACGCGTTGATTGTAGTCTAATTTTTGTCTATGTCAAGAGTTTGATATAATCTC
>CAYVHG010000017.1:0-19362 GCA_964450875.1 uncultured Anaerolineaceae bacterium
GAAGGCGCGTACGTGGTAGGCGCGCTTTCGGGGTTCGGGGTGATGAGTTCCCAAGGCGTAGCCGACCTGCTGGCCGCGCACCTCACGGGGGAAACGCTGCCGCCCTACGCCGCGGCCTTCCGCCCTGAGCGCTGGGCCGAAGAAGCCTACCGCAGCCGCTGGAAAGCCGTAGATGGCGCGGCGTGGGAATTGTGAACCCCGCAGCTGGCTCGTGCAGGCGGGGGCGCCATGCCAATCGCCCCGCCATCCTTGCCACTTTCCTCGGCCGCGCATACAATAGAGGAAACTCTTTCCCCGCCTCAGGCTTGAAACGATGAAGCGTTCCCTGACGAGTTCTTCGACATTTTCGTACCTCCCGCCCGTGGTTGCCCGAAAGGTGTTGCCGGGAAGCGTGCTGGCATATCTTTTGGTGATCGTGGGGGTGATGACAGCGTTGCCGTTCGTGGTAGCGCGCTGGATGCAGCAGCCGTTTACCGGCGCGTTTGTGGAAAGCACGCTGGTGGTCGGCACGGTGAGCGACCCGCACTATGCCCCAGATACGGCAGCGCACTTGCAGGTAGATAGCATCGTCCGGGCGCTCGATGGTCAACCCGTGCGCGACGGCCGAGACTTTCAGGCGCTGTTACGACAGCATCAGGTGGGGGATGTGGTGACGCTTACCGTGCTCTTGCCCGATGGCCGCCAGGCCGATGTGAAAGTGATCGCCCGCCGTTTCACCCCCCACGAGCGCTGGCTATATTTTTATGCCCTTTATCTGGTGGGCATGGCTTTTGTGTTTGCGGGCGTGTGGGTATTCCTTTTTCGGCGCTATGACGCGCTGGGGCGGGCGTTTGCGGTTTTTTCGGCTTCTATTGGGTTGGCCTTGGCTGGCGTGCTGGATGTGTGGGGAACGTATCGCTTCGAATTCTTGTGGCTGTTGGCCATTGGCCTCGGCGGAGCAATGCTGGGTACGCTGGCGTTGTTGTTCCCGCGGCCGGCGCGCGTGGTGCGGCGGTATCCTTGGCTGTTGGGGGTTTTCCATGTGCCCGTAGCGGCGCTGGTGGTCTATGCCTGGGCGAATGTGTGGAATGCGGCGCACCCTTGGGTTTACATTCACGCTCGGCAATACATTTACGCTGTTGATGCGCTGATGGCATTGTTTTTCGTAGGGCGGTTGTTCTACGTGCGCCTGCGTTCGGAATTTCCCATTGCGCGCGCCCAGGCGGCGTTCATTTTGAGTGGTTTCGTGGTGGGCTTTGGTCCGCTGGTGGTGTGGATGTTGTTGCCGCAAGTCGGGGTGCCGGCGCATTTTTCGTTTTGGACGCTTTTCCTCACCGTCATCTTCCCCTTTGCGATGGCCTATGCGATGCTGCGCTATCGCTCCGTGCGTACCGATGTTTTGGCGCGCCGAGCGCTGGCGTATGCGATTTTGGTCACTTTCATTGCCGTGGGTTATGGTCTGGTCGTGGCTGGCGTGGTGTTGCTCTTCCGTGGAACAGTGCGCCCGCGTAACCCTTTCGTGCTGGGCGGTTTGGCATTTGTGGCAGCGCTGCTCTTTTCGCCCCTGGAGCGTTGGCTGCGGCAACAGGTGGACCGTATTTTTGCCCGCACCGAGCAGGCTTATCAGCGGCGGTTGGATGCCTTTGGGCGGGCGTTGGTGGGGGCAGCCAACGTTTCAAGAGTGGCCGAGCTGGTGCGGGAAACCGTAACCGAGGCTTTTGCCCCTTACCCCTTCCACTTGTTCGTTTACAATGCCGTGGCCGAGCGCTATCAAGCCATGCCTGGCCCCGATGGCAAGCCGACTTCTGAGATTTCCTGGCGGCAGGAAGACGCCTTGCCGCAGTTTTTGGAAAAAATCGGCGGAGCGTATTTCTTTAGCCCTGACAACGTGCCTCCTGAACTGGCCTCCGAAACGGCTCGCATGACGGTGCTGCGTAGCGTGCTTTACGTCCCTCTGCCCGGCTCTGAGCGGTTGGTGGGCTTCCTGGCGCTTGGCCCTCGGGTTGACCGGCTTTACGGCAGCGCCGAGGTGGATTTTCTCGAAAACCTGGGCCGACAGGCTGCTTTGGCAATCGAACGTGCCCAAACCGTCTCGGACCTGGAGCGGCGCCTGGAACAATTGGATACGCTTGCACGGGTTGCACGCGGCGTCAACGTCACGATTGTGTTCGACGACCTGCTGGAACTGCTCTATGCTCAGGTCGTGCGGTTGGTCAAGGCCCATTATTTCCGCATTCTGCTGTGGGATGAAGGCACCCAGCAATTGCGTTTCGCTTTCGTGGTCAACGGCGAAGAGCGGCTGCGCGAGAAGGAAGGCAAGCCCTTGCCGGAGGAAAAGCCCCTCGCATGGGATGTCTTCCGCCGACGGGTGCCGATGCGTTTCGACAACTACCCCGAAGCGTGCCGCCGGCGGGGCGGTGTTCCGGCAATGCCGAATGCGCTGGCTTGGATGGGCGTGCCGCTCAACGCTGGAGCGGAGACGATCGGCGTCATTGTGGTGGCCGATACATCCACCGAAGTGACCTACACCGAAGAGCAGATGGCTTTTTTGCACGCCGTGGCCGACCTGGCAGCCGGCGCTATCGTCAAAGCCCGTTTGTTGGAAGAAAGCCGCCGCCGGGCTGCCCAATTGGCGGCGTTGAACCAGATCACCCGGCGGCTGTCTTCCACCCTCGATTTGCCGGCCTTGCTCGACCAGATCCTCCAAAGCGCGGTGCGGCTGCTGCATGCCGAGGCGGGCACCCTCTTCTTGGTGGATGAAGAGACCGGCGAGCTGGTCTTCCACGTTGTGGCGGGGCCGGTGGGGCAGGGGCTGGTTGGCAAGCGGCTTCCCCCGGAAAGCGGCTTGGTGGGGCGGGCTATCAAAGAGCGTTTGCCCATTCTGGTGCAGGATACGCACCGCGACCCCGATTGGGATCGCTCGGTGGATGCGACCACCGGCTTCGAGACCCATTCGGCGCTGGTGGTGCCGATGGTGGTGCAAGATCGCGCCATTGGGGCCATCGAAGTGCTCAACAAGACCGAAGGGGGCGTGTTCACCCGCGATGATGAGCAGCTGTTGTTGGCCTTTGCCGGCCAGGCCGCGGTGGCCATTCAGAACGCCCGCCTCTACACCATGACCGACCAGGCGCTGGCTGCCCGCGTGGAAGAACTTTCGGTGTTGCAGCGCATCGACCGTGAGCTCAACACCAGCTTGGATGTGCGCCGGGCAATGCAGGTCACCCTGGAATGGGCGACCCGCCGCACCCAATCGCTGGCCGGCTTGGTGGGGCTGTGGCAGGAAGAAACGCTGGCCATCATCGCCGACCGCGGCTACGTGCAGGGCGAATTGGGGGCCTTCCGTAGCACGGGCATCCCGCTGGAACGCTACCCCGCTCTGCGCCGAGCGGTGGAAACCCGTCAACCTCAGCGCATCGTGGCAGGAGATACCGGTTCGCGCTTCATCCATCGCGGGGCGCGCGCCCAATTCGTCGTCCCCATCGAGCGGGAAGACAAGGTCATTGGCCTGGTTGTGCTGGAAAGCCATGACGCCACGGTGTATTCCGAGGAAGCCATCCGCTTCCTGGTGCGGCTGGCCGACCACGCCGCCGTGGCGGTGGCTAACGCCCAGCTGTATGCCGAGGTGCAGCGCGCCAACGAAACCAAGAGCGAATTCGTCTCGTTCGTGGCGCACGAACTCAAAACACCGATGACGGCCATCCGCGGCTATACGGATTTGCTCGCCAAAGGGGCAGTAGGGCCGGTCAACGAAAACCAGGCGCAATTCCTCAAAGTGATCCGCACCAACGTGGAACGCATGAACCGCCTGGTTTCCGATTTGAGTGATATTTCCCGCATCGAGGCGGGCAAACTGGCGCTGGACTTCCGCAAGGTGGATTTCCGCGAAGTGGTAGACGAGGTCGTCAGTTCGTTGCAGCAACAGATCGAGGCCAAGCAGCAGACGCTGGAAGTCCACATGCCTGCCGACCTGCCGCCCGTCTGGGCCGACCAGGGGCGTATGGCGCAGGTGTTGACCAACCTGGTGAGCAATGCCCACAAATACACGCCCGAGGGCGGCAAGATAGAGATTTTCGTGGAGCACGTGCCCAACCAATGGCAGAAAGACGGCCCGCCGGAAGTGATCCATGTGGCCGTGCGCGACAATGGCCTGGGCATGAGCGAGGAAGACCAGCAGCGCGTCTTCCAGAAATTCTTCCGTTCGGAAAACCGGGCAGCTCGCGAAGCCCCGGGCACCGGCCTGGGGTTGCACATCACCAAAAACTTGGTCGAGATGCACGGTGGCAAAATCTGGTTCGAGTCCAAGCTGGGCCAGGGAACCACCTTCCATTTCACCGTGCCGATTGCCGAATAGTGCGGTTGAGGAGACTTTATGTTGCAAGCCATCAGCGAATATGGCGTTGGGAGCCTGGGGCGGGAACTGAGCGTGCAACTGGCGCACCGAGCGCTCAAAGGGCTGCAGGTCGAGCCGGTGGCGGCGTTCCTTTGGGCTACGGCCGAATACAACCTCGACGAAGCCGTCAACGCCCTGCAAGTGCTCTTGGGCGATGTGATGGTGTGGGGCGGCACCGTGCGGCGTGTGTGGGATGACCACGGTCGGCCGGCCCGCGGCATGGTGCTCACCGTGATAGGGGGTGAAGTGCAGGCGCGGGGCGGACGGTTGGAGAAGCTGCCTTCCCCCGCCGCGTTCAAAGACGAGCTGCACCTTTCGCCTTCGGCGGTGGTCTTTTGGGCGATGGAGGCCATGCAGCCGCGCTTGCATCGCTGGATGCGTTTGCTCTCTGACCTGCCAGCGCCGATGGCGGGGGGGCTGTTGGGCGGGCGTTTCCAGGTGGGAAGGCCCACTCTCATCGGCGGCCGCACGGCCGGCAAAGGCGGCGCGGCCTTCCTGGTGCTCGAGGGCGTGCGGCTGGGGCTGGGGTGGAGTAGCGGCTGGCGTTCCAGCGGCCTGTGGACGGAGATTTCCGACAGCGGCGGCGAATGGGTCCGCCGCCTCGACGACAAACCGGCTGCCGAAACCCTGGCCGAGGTGTTCGGCCCGCCTGCCCGCCAGTGGGCTTATGCCCCCTTGCGGGAGTTCGTGCGCCTGTACCCCCTGGGGCTGCGCCGCCCCGACGGCACGTGGGATATCCGCGCCCCCCTCCACGTCGAGGCGGATGGCAGCTTGCGGATGACCCTGCCCGTGCCGCGCGGACAACGGGCATATTGGATGGTGGGCGACATCGAGAGCGCCGCGCACGCCAGTGAAGAGGCGCTTGCCCTCGCCGCCCAAGCCTTGGAGGGGCGTTCCCCAGCCCTGGCGCTGGTGCTGGTCGATTGGGCGTGGTATTACCTCTTCACCGCCCATGAGGCGCTGGTGGCGCAACGCCTGCGGCGTTTGCTCGACCGCGACATTCCGTTGGTGGGGGCTTACACGTACGGGAACCTGGTGATGCCGGAAGCGGCTTCTGAAGCCCAGCTTTTGCACAACCATATCACCGTGGCGCTGCTGGCCGCCGAATAGCCCATGCGTACAGCCGATTTCGATTACGACCTGCCTGAAGCCTATATTGCCCAGGAACCCGTCGAGCCGCGCGACAGCGCTCGGTTGATGGTGCTCGACCGCGCCACGGGTGCTATCACCCACGCCGTGTTTCGGGAAATTGGGCGCTTTTTGCGCTCCGGCGACCTGTTGGTGGCAAATCAGACGCGGGTCATCCCGGCGCGGCTGTTCGCGCGTAAGCCAACGGGGGGAAAGGTGGAGGTTTTGTTGCTGCGGCGGGAAGCCCCGGCAGTGTGGCAGGCTTTGGTGCGCGGGCGGGGGTTGGTCGCAGGCAAGCGCTTGCTGCTGGAAAACGGCCTGGAAGCCGAAATCGTGGCGGTGCTCGATGGGCCGTTGCGCCGTATCCGCTTCACGCGTCCCCTGGACGATGCCCTTGACCGCTTGGGAAAGGTGCCGTTGCCCCCTTACATCCATCGGCCGTTGGAAGACCCCGAGCGCTATCAGACGGTTTTTGCGCGCGAATCGGGGTCGGCGGCTGCGCCGACGGCGGGGCTGCATTTCACGCCGCGGCTGTTGGAAGCCCTGCAGGCGCAGGGTGTGGGGTTTGCGACCGTGACCCTCCATGTGGGCTTGGATACTTTCGCGCCGGTGAAGGAAGAGGATCCGCGTGAGCACAAAATTCATACCGAGTGGTGCGAGGTAAGCGCGGCAACGGCGGCAGCCATCAACCGCACGCGGGCGGCCGGGGGGCGCATCGTCGCCGTGGGGACAACCAGTGTGCGCACCCTCGAGACCGCAGCGCGGCGCGCCCAGGCCGGCGAGGTGGTTTCCCCTTGGGCGGGCGACACCGACCTTTTCATTCTGCCTGGCTTCCGCTTCCTCGCTGTGGATGCGATGATTACGAATTTCCACCTCCCCAAGTCCACCCTTTTGATGTTGGTGAGCGCCTTCGCGGGGCGCGAGCGCATCTTAGAGGCGTATGAGATTGCCAAACGAGAGGGCTACCGCTTTTTCTCCTTTGGCGACGCGATGTTGATTTTGTAGCGCGGTGGGGGAAGGCTGGGGGCAAGGCGCGAGAAGAGAGCACGCACCTGCGCGCCGATGAAAGCCGTAGGGAATGAAACTGATTCCACACAAGGGCTTGACAAAGGTGTATAATATAGATAGAGAAAAATTTCACAAACACCGCGATGCGCGGAAAGGAGGTCCTCATGGGTGCCAAGCAACGCCTCGAACAGACGAACACGCTCATCGAGCGCCTGATGGAACAATATCCCGGCGAGACGAAGGCCTTTTTGCACTTCATGAAGGCTGCTCAAAGCGGCAAGGCTTTGAACGCCAAGCACAAGGAACTGGTCAACGTCGCGCTGGCTGTGGCAGCCCAATGCGAATGGTGCATTTCGCTGCACGTCAAAGGGGCCCTCGATGCCGGTGCAAGCCGTGACGAAATCATGGAGGCCGCGTTCCAGGCCGTACTGATGCACGGCGGCCCTGCGCTGATGTACCTTACCCCCCTGGTCGAGGCACTCGACGCTTTCACCGCTCCGGAAAGCTGAGCGCCTCGCTTGGCCTCACACCAAAGCGCACGGGATTTCCCGTGCGCTTTTTTGCTGGAAGGCGTCGGAGCGGCGTCACCTTGCCGTGAGCAGCCGCACTTGGTACGGCGCCAGCGTGATGGTGGGCGTCGAGACCGTTTCGCCGGAGAGCACGTCGCGCCACGGCGCGCGGGGGAGGCCTTCCTGGCGAGGGGCCGCCACGGTGAGCGCCGTGGGGTGCACGGAGACCAGCACAAGCACGGCATTGGGCCCTTCTCCGCGGCGGACGGCAAACACCCCTGGGTGCAGCGAGAGCACCTCTTGAGCGGCCTGGGGGTGGAAGGCGGGGTGTTGCCGGCGCAGGTTCAAGAGGCGGCGGTAAGCCCGCAAAATGCGCGCCGGGCGGCTGTGCGGGTCTGCCAGTTGGGCTTCCAGTGCCGGATAGGTGAACTTTTCGCGGTTCAAGGCCCGCGGCTGGCCGCGTTCCTGCAAGCAGGTCTGGCAGTTGCGGGAGCCGAAAAGGGAGTGAACATAGATGCCCGGCACCCCTGCCAGGGCCAGCATGATGGCTTGCGAAGCCATGAAGCGCGGGATGTCGTGCTCGCTGGGGTGGGCGGGGTCGTTGAGGGCGTCGTACCAGGTGATGTTGAGCTCGTAAGGGGCCTGGGAGCCGTCGGCGCGGGCATAGGTGGAAACCCGCCCGCCGTGCGCCAGGGTTTGCTCGGCCAGGGCTTCGATTTCCGCACTGCTGAGCCAGCCCTCGGCCGGGCGGACTCCGATGCCGTCGTGCGAGGCGAGGAAGTTGAAGAAGGTGGTGGCCTCGCTGGGCGTTGCGAGGGTTCGAGCCCATTGGGTGAGGCGAGAGGCGTCGCCTGTTTGCAACGCATGCAGGGTGAGGGGCGGCAGGGTAAAGTTGTAGACCAATTGCGCTTCGTCGTAGCCGTTGCCGAAGTAGGCGATGTTTTCGGCGTGGGGCACGTTGGTCTCGGTAATCAGCAGCACGCCGGGGGCTGCTTCGTCCAGCATGGCTCGGAACAGCTTGACCACCGCGTGGGTTTGCGGCAGGTGAATGCACGGCGTGCCAATGGCTTTCCATAGGTAGGCGATGGCATCCAGGCGGATGATGCGGGCGCCGCGGGCAACATAGAACAGCAGCAGGTCGGCGATTTCCAGCAGTACGGCAGGGTTGGCGTAGTTGAGGTCGATTTGGTCGGTGCTGAACGTCGTCCAGACGTGCCGGAGGCCCTGGGCGGTTTCGACGGGGGTGAGCAGCGGCCACGGCCGAGGACGCACCACTTGCGAAAGGTCGGTGTGGGGGGCCACCACGATGAAGTAGTCGGTGTAGGGCGCTTCGCCGCGCAGGAAGCCCTGAAACCATGCCGACTGCCGTGAAACGTGGTTGATGACGGCATCGAACATCAGGCGGTAGTCGTGCTCCAGGGCGCGGATGTCGTTCCACGAACCGAGGTGAGGGTCGACGCGCCGATAATCGATGACCGAGAAGCCATCGTCGGAGGAGTAGGGGAAGAAGGGCAAAATGTGAACGGCGGAGATGTTTTCGCCCAGGTGGGTGCGCAAGAAACGGTGGAGGGTGCGCAGTGGGGGCTGGTCGGGGGTGCGGAACTGGTCGCCGTAGGTGATGAGCACCGCGTCGTGCTCGGTCAGTCGGTGGTGCGGCGGGGGGGCCTCTTGCAGGTGGGGGTGCTCGCGGCGGAAGGCTGCCAAGCGCGCCAGAAGGCGGCGGGCGGCTTCGTCGCCTTGCGAGGGGCCGTAGAGAAAGCGGAGCAGGTCGGGTATCGTGGGCATGGGCTGAAGGGCCTCGTGGCGTTGGGGGGCGGCAGGTCTCAAAGGCAAATTTCTTCTGCCTCGGCGTTGGGGATGGGAATGCGCCGCACTTCTTCGGGGTCGTAGCCTTGGTAACGGATCTTGAGCAAGGCCAAGGGCAGCCGATGGGCCACGACGGCCACGGTGTCGTGGGGATGGCGGGCGAGGATGTCGTCTATGGCGGCGTACACGCGTCGTTGCACTTCGGCGATGGTTTCGCCGCCGGGGGGCCGGGTTTGCCAGGGGTGTGTTTCCCACTCGTGGAAGGTTTGCGGCCAGCGGCGCATGATTTCGGGCGTCAGTACGCCTTCCCATGCGCCCAGGCAGATTTCTTTCAGGCGCGGTTCGGGGTGCAGGGGCGCACCGGTGGCCTCGGCGAGGATGGCCGCGGTCTGCCAGGCGCGTTGGAGCGGGCTGGCGTAGATTGCCGCCGGACGGAGGCCCGCGCGCTGCCAGCGTGCCGCCAAGGTGCGCGCTTGCGCCAGCCCGCGGGCGTTCAGCGGCGGGTCGGCCTGCCCTTGGTAGCGGCCTTCGACGTTCCAATCGGTTTCACCGTGCCGAACGAGCAGCAGTCGGGTCATGAGCCTGGTTTGCTTTGTGCTGGGCGGCTTGAGGGGGCTTTTTGGGCGCCTCGGCGGGCGCGTTTCTCTCGATATTCGGGAATTTCGACCATCGGCGGGCGCTCGTGTTCGATGACTTCCCGCTGGTCCAGGTAATAGCGCCCCGGCGCGTAGCGAATCAGGTTCATGGTCTTGTTGATGTCTTCCAGCAGATGGATTTTGTGCCGTTCTTCCAGCCGCTTGACGACCACCTGAATGATGGCGAAGGACATGGGCGAGAGGTCGGGCAGGGGTTTGTTGCGGTGGATGCGCTCGCGCAGGTCCACTTGGGCGATGGCGCTCAGGCCGAAATGGCTCAGCAGGTCGATGAGCAGGCCGGTTTCCACGCCAAAGCCGGTGAAGAAGGGCAAGCGTTCCAGGGCTTCACGGCGGCCGGCATATTCGCCTGAGAGGGGCTGAATGAGGCCGGAAAGCTCCGGGAAGAACATGTTGAGCATGGGGCGGGCTGTGAGTTCGGTCACCCGTCCACCGCCGCCGGCGACCACTTTGTCGCCTTGCTTCAGCGGGCGGCGGTAAAAGCCCTTGACGTATTGAATCTTGGGGTTGGTGAGCAGCGGCCCGATGATGCCATACACGAAGCGGGGGTGGATGTTGCTGATGTCGGTGTCGATCCAAGCGATGATGTCGCCTTCGAGCACGTAGAGGCTCTTCCACAGGGCCTCGCCCTTGCCGTGGAAAGCGCCGTGCTGGGGCAGCACTTCTTGGTGGATGTACACGGGAATGCCGAGCTCGGCGGCGATTTCGCGGGTGTAATCTACCGAGCCGCTGTCGATGAGCACCATTTCGTCCAGCAGGGGGAAGTCTTCCATCAGCGCTTTCTTGAGGGTGGTGATGATTTTGCCGATGGTGGCTTCCTCGTTGAGGGCGGGAAGCCCCAGGCTGATGGTCAGCCCTTGCTGTTTCTTGATGCGCACCAGCCGGTCGAGGTCGGCGAATTCCTGGCTGCGGAAGGTGTTTTCGGCGAACCAGCGGTCCACCACCAGGCTGATGGGGCGGCGGGCGGCTCGCGCTTCGGCGCGGCGCTCGGCGGCTTCCTGCCGGGCCTGCGAGGCCACGGGCTTGACGATGAGCAGCGTGGCCGGAATGTCGCGCACCAGGCGCTCGGCGCGGGGGGAGAGCAGCTTCCCCGGGGGGTTGTTGCGGCTGGAAGCCCCCATCACCACGACGTCGTAAGCGGCGCTTTCGGTACGGACGGCGGTTTCCATTTCTTCGAGGGTGGTCACCGAGCGGGTGATGGCTTTCAGGCCGCGCAGGGCGGCGCCGAACTCGGTGAACAGCCGCTCGTCGGCGTCGTAGGGCGCTTCGCCGGTGGCGTGCAGCAGGGTAATGCGGGCTTCGGTTTGCTCGGCAAGGTTCAGCGCTACCCGCAGCGCCTCGGCGTCGTAGGGGCCGCCGCGCACCGGCAGCAAGATGCGCTTGACCGCCTGCCAGTCGGTGGTGTGGCCGGGGCGGGCAACCACCAGGTGGCAGGGAAGCCCGTCCAAGGCCAGGTTTTCCAGCGAGAGGATGGCTTCGCCCGGCCAGGAAACCAGCAGGGTATCGACATGCTCGTGCCGCGCTTGCTCGCAGAGGGAAGGCCAAATTTGGTCCGGGCGGCGGGCAATGGAATGCACATAGGTGGCCGGCACACCGTAGCGGCGCAACATTTCGCCGATGGATTCCCGCAGGCGGCTCAACGGCCCTGCGGCTGCGCTCAGGGGCTCGCCTTCTGGCACGGCTTTGAGCAGCAGCACGACGATTTGCCCGCGTATATGGTCGTGCGCCAGCATATGGGCCAGCGGCAGCAGGAAGTTGGCTTCTTCGGGGGTCGCCACGGCAACCAGCACACGCGGCATTGCGGGGGAAGTGGGTTCGTTCATGCGGCGCTCCGATGCTCGGAAGGGGATGGACGTGGCTGTTCGGCGATGAGAGGGATGACGAGCTGGTCGATGATGGCGTTCCAGGTGTAATGCCCGAGAACGCGGCGGCGCAAGCGGTAAGTGCGCTCGCCTTTCAGGCGCTCGGCGATGCGGGCGGCGGCTTCGGCGGGGTCGCCTTGGGGGTCGAAAAGGGTGGCGGTGTCACCGGCGCTTTCCCGCACGGGGGGGATGTCGGCGGCGAGGACGGGCAAGCGCATCAGCCCTGCTTCCAGCACCGGCATGCCGAAGCCTTCCCGCAGGCTGGGGAAGAGCAGTGCGTCGGCCAGGGCGTACCACTCGGCCATTGCCTGGTCGTCGAGCAGCAGGGGCTGGCCGTCTTCGCCGTGTTCGTAGAGGAAGTGCACGGCGTGCTCCAGCCCCAACTCGCGCCGCAGGGCGCGCAGTTTTTCCAGATAGGCGACGTTGGAAGGGTTGTGCGGCCCCGGCGGGCCGGTGACGACCAGCATGGGGTTGGGGAAGTGCTCGCGCAGCGCCGCCACGATGCGCATGGCGAATTGGATGTTCTTGCGGCGGGTGATGCGTGCTGGCAGCAGCAGCAGCGGGTCGGCTTTCCACAGGTCGAGGGTGTCGGCCAGGCGGTGGGTGAGCGGGCTGAGCCGCAGCAGTTGGTCGGGGGCAACGCCCGGCGGCACTACCGCGATGGCGCTTTCGGGAATTTCGAGCAAGCGGGCCAGCTGGCCGCGGCGGTGTTCCGACACGGTGACGTAGCGGGTGTTGGGCCAAGGCGTGCGCAGCAGGTCCCACGGGAAGCCGGGGCGCAGCACGGGGATGTAGAGGGCGTCCAGCCAGGCGAAGTCGTGGCACCAACCGATGAGGCGCTGGCCGTTTTCGGCGAGGTCGTGCAGGGCGGCGGTGAGCGCCAGGTTCTTGTGCAGGGTGAGGGCGTTGTGGACGATGAGGGTGTCTTCCGGGGCGATGGCCGTTTGTAGGCGGGCGCGCAGGCGGGCGCGCAGGGCTTCGAAGCGCGGCGTGGGGCCGCGGTCGGTGAGTTCCTGCGAAACCGCCAGCACTTCCGGGTGCCGTGAACCGGCTTCCGGCAGGTGCAGGAAGGCCACCTCGGGGTGGAAGGCTTCCCCGCGGCCGGCGATGACCTGCACCCGATAGCCGCGCGCGGCCAGCAGGCGGGCGTGGTGGGCAATGGTGATTTCTACGCCGCCGATGGTCGGCGGCCCGGCATAGTGAAGGATGTGAATGGTAGGCATGGGCGGGTCGTTGGGTGGTCGGGTAGTCGGCGGTTTAGCTTCCGAAGCGGTGGCGCAAGAGGTAGTCGAGGTTGCGTTCCAATGTGCGGAAGCCAAAGTAGCGGCGGGCAATGGCGTAGTTGTGTGCGGTCATTTCGGCGACCCGCTGCGGGTTGTGGAGCAGCTCACGGGCGGCGGCGACGGTGGCGTCGTTGACGAATTCCTCGAAGGCGACGACGTCGAAGCCTTTGGGCTGAATGTCGAGGCGGAAGATGCCGTAAGCGCTCATCACCAGCGGGCGGCGGTAGTAGATGGTTTCCAGGAAGGCGTTGCCGAAGCCTTCGACCGCGGAGGGGTAGGTCACCAGGTCGGCCGCCTGGTAGGCATCGCGCAGAGAAAAGAGGGGAGAGCCGTCGGGCGCGGTGCCGCGGCTGTGGTTGAAGCGGTGCTCGCCGAAGCGCACGTCGACGCCGAGCAGTTGAGCGGTTTCGGCCAGGTAGTGCTGGTATTCGTCGCCTTCGTCGCCGCTGGCATGGGTGATGACCAGCACGGCAGGCTCTCCCAGCCGGCGCACCAGTTCGATGGCGTGCTCGATGCGTTTGCGCGGCACGATGCGGGTCGGCTGCAGGATGAAGTAGGCCTCGGCAGGCAGGCCGAGGGCGGTGCGCACCTGGGCGGTGACTTCGTCGGGCGGCGGTGGGGGCTCTTCGAAGTCCATCACGTTGGGCACGACCATCGAGCTCAAGCCGGTGCGCCAGGCCAGTTCTCGGCTGGCGTAACTGTTGATGGTCACATGGGTGACCTGATGCAACGCGGGCGGGAAGGCAGCCCGCAGGAAGTCGCCGGCCGCCGAGCGCAGGTAGCGGGTGCGTTCCCACCAGAAGTCGTGGTGGTGCCCGATGGTGCAAAGGTCGTGCTCGGCGATGAGCTCGGTCAGCGCCAACCCCAAGGGAATGTTGACCGGCAGGGAAAGCGCGTTTTCGGCAATGAGGACGTCGATGTCGAATTGCTTGACGAATTTGCGCAGGTGGGTCTTCAGGTGGCGGCGCAGCCGGTGGATTTCGGCGGTGGTTTTGTCGGAGCGGCTGTAGGTGTCGAAAAGCGCCTGGGTGAGCGGCAGGATGTCGGGATGTTGGAAGAAGGCTTCTTCGACCACCATGCTGCGCTCGGGGGGACGGTCGCTTTCGCCGCTGAAGTAGAAGCACTCGTGCCCCATTTGGGTGAGCACGTCGGCCCATTTGCCGATTTCCAGCGAAACGCCGTCGGTGCCCGCGATGCGGGTGGAGACGAAGCCGATGCGCAGCGGGGGGCGTCGGGTGTGGGAGTTTTGGCAGGCCATAGGAGCATCCTTGGGGAAGGCTAAAAGTATTTTACCGTCGAGCAGGCGAAAACGCAAAACCGCCGAGGGGGGCTCGGCGGTTTGCGAAAGGAGGGCGGGTTATTCTTCTTCGAAAGGCACGCCCAGTGAGGCGGGCGGCACGACTTGCATCCAACGCAGAATGCGCCGCACCCACTTGCGGGCGTCGGGCGGTAGGCCGGCCAAAGTGCGGTCTACCCATTCGGCGTTGCCGATGTTGACCAGCATCAGGGTGAGGATCATCAGGGGGAAGGGCGCTACCTGCAGCACCTGGGAAGGCACGTTGGGCAAGTAGGGCTGCAACACCAGCCCCAGCCATTGCAAGAGGGCGAAGAAATAAGCGCCCACGGCCCCCCGCACGGGGTCCCACCCGCCGAAGATGGTGAGGGCGAGGGCGATCCAGCCGATGCCGTCGAGGCCCGAGATGGTGCCCTTCCAACCGGCCTTCACGCTGAGGGAGTAGGTAGGCCCTGCCAGGCCGACCAGCGCGCCGCCGAGGGCCGCGTAAAGGTAGCGCAGTTTGTTGACCGCCGCCCCGCGCGCGTAGGCGGCTTCCGGCCGCTCGCCTACCGCTTGCAGCGTCAGCCCCGGCCGCGTGCGGAACACCCACCACCACGCCACCCCGATGAGGATGAAGCTGAGGTAGGTCAGCGGGTCTTGTTGGAAGAACAAGGGGCCGACGATGGGAATCTGGCTGAGCACGGGAATGGGCCAGCTCTGCACCCGCGGCCCTTGCAGGCCCATGTAGGGGTTGCCGAGGAAGTAAGAGAGGTCGCGCGTCATCAGGGTGAGCACGAAGCCGACCGCCACCTGTGACTGCTTCAGCGCAATGCTGGAAAACGCCACCGTCAACGCCACCAGCGCGCCGATGACCATGCCCATCAGGAAGCCCAGCCACAGGCTGTGGGTGGAGACGCTCACGGCAAACGAAGCCATCGCGGCGAGCAGGATGGTGCCGTTGACCGAGAGGTTGATGATGCCCGAACGCTCGGTGAGCGTTTCGCCGATGGTGGCAAAGACGACGGGGGCGGCGGCGAAAAGCACGCCCGCCAGGCCGATGAGGATGTCGTGGCTACTCACGGATCACCTCCTGCGCGTGCTTTTCCTGCCAGCGCTGGCGGGCGCCTGCCATGAGCAAGAAGGAAAGCACCAGCGCACCCTGGAGTACGCCCGAGAGCGACGAATCCAGCTTCAGCACGATGGGGAGTTGGATGCTCCCGATGTTGAGGATGGCGAAGAACAGGGTGACCGGTGCCACCCATGCGGGCTGGAAGTTGATGAGCATGGAGACCATCAGCCCCAGCCAGCCATAGCCGCTGGAAATGGCCGGGATGAGGCGGTGATACACGGCCGTCACTTGCACCGCGCCGGCCAGCCCCGCGAACAGCCCCGAGAGCAGGAAGGCGCTCATCAGGTAGCGGGTGGTGGGAATGCCCAACAGGTGGGCGGCGCGAGGGTTCTTGCCCACGGCTTTGAGTTTCAGGCCGAAGTAGGTGCCCGAAAGCAGGAAATATACCACTGCCGCCCCCACCAGCCCCAACAGCAAGGCCCAGAGGCTGAGGCGGCTTCCGGCTATGGTGGGCAGCCAGAGTTTTTCGGGGAACGGCTCGGTGCCGCTCATCGAGCCGATGCCGGGGCGCTTCCACGGGCCGAAAATCAACCACAGGGTGAGGGCGACGGCTACGAAATCCAGCCCCAGCCCGCCGAAGATTTCGTTCACCCCGCCGTATACCTTGAGCACGCCGGCCAGCACCGCCCACAGCGCGCCGCCGATGGCCCCCGCGGCGATGGCCAGGAAGAGGATGAGCGCCGGGCTCATCGCGCTGTGCTGGAGCAGCCGCAGCACCCACGTGGTGAAGATGCCGCCCAGCACGATTTGCCCTTCGATGCCGATGTTCCACAAGCCGGCCGCGAAGGTGACCAGCAACCCCGAGGTCGCCAGCAGAAGCGGCACCCACGCGACCATGACGTTGGCGATGTTGGTCCACGAGCCTAACGAGCCTTTGAGGATGTACCAGTAAGCGGCCACGGGTGAAGCGCCGGCGATCACCAGCACGAGCGAGGTGAAAAGCAGCGCCACCAGCACCGCCAGCAGCATGAAGACAAGGTTGATTTGGCGGTTGGTCATGGCTGCGCCTCCTCAGTGGGGGTGAAACCGCGCCCGCCGATGAGTTGGCCTAATTGTTCGATGTCGGTTTCTTCGGCCGGGATGGGCTCGGAAACCTGGCCGCTGAAGAACACCAGAATGCGGTCGCTGTAGTGCAAAATTTCCTCCAGGTCCGACGACATGAAGAAGATGGCAGTGCGCTCTTCCCGGCAGCGGGTTTTGAGGGTTTCCCAGACCCAAATGGCCGATTCCATGTCGAGCCCGCGGGTGGGGTGTTCCATCAAGATGAGCCGCAGGCCGGGGCGCAGCAAGGCCAGCAGGGCGCGCTGCTGGTTGCCGCCGGAAAGGGATTCGACCGGCAGGTGGGGGCGGCCGCGGATGTTGAAGGTGGTGATGCGCTCGCGGGTCTTTTCCAGCGCGGCCTGGCGGTCGATGACCAGCCCCCGCTGTTCGTCGGCCAGGATGACGTGTTCCATCAGGGTCAAGGTGGGCACCAGGCCTTCTTCCAACCGCGCCGCGGGCACGTAGGCTACGCCGTGGCGCATGAATTCGTGGTAGCCTTTGCCAGTGAGGTTGTGGCCATCGACCCAGATTTCGCCCTCCACCGGCCGCACCAGCCCCGCACAGGCGCGCAGCAGGTGGCGCTGCCCGCTGCCTTCCATGCCCGCCAGCCCGATGACTTCGCCTTCCCGCACTTCCAGGTTGACGCCCGCAATGCGAATGCGGACGTCTTCCACGGCCAGGTTCTTGATTTGGAGCACGGTTTTGCCCAAGGGGGCGCTGACGCGTGCCCCTTTGGTGATGACCTTGCCGAACATCATGCGCACCAGCTCGTCCAGGTTGTAGGGAGGGCGCATCTGGCCTACCACTTCCCCGGCGCGCAGCACGGCCACTTGGTCGCACAGAAGCTCCACTTCTTCCAACTTGTGGGTGACGAAGATGATCGTCTTGCCTGCTTCGGCCAGGCTGCGAAGGGCTGCGAAGAGTTTTTCTTTTTGCTGGGCGCTGATGCCCGTGGTTGGCTCGTCGAAAATCAGCACTTGCGCGCCCAGCCACAGCAGGCGGGCGATTTCCAGCTGCTGGCGCTCACCCACGGTGAGGGAGCCAACGAAAGCATCAGGGTCCAGCGTGAAGCCAAACTGGGCGCTGATTTCTTGCAGGGCGGCACGGGCTTCGGCTCGGGGCAGGGTCAGCCCTTCGGGGTAGCCGACCATGAAGTTGTCGAGCACCCGCATGGGCGGGAAGTCCATTGGGTCTTGGTGGAGCATGCCGATGCCGAAGCGGATGGCGTCGGCGGGGGAGTGCATCACGACCGGCGAGCCGTTCACGCGGATTTCCCCGGCGTCGGGGTGAAAGTAGCCGGAGAGGATTTTCATCAGGGTGCTTTTGCCTGCGCCGTTTTCCCCCAGCAGGCCGAAGATAGACCCCGAAGGAATGGTCAGGGTGATGTCGTTGTTGGCGTGTACCGGCCCGAAGTGTTTGTGGATGTGGCGGAGTTCGATTTTCATGGGCTGGCCTGTTTTGGGGTGCGGGGTCGCCAGGATGGCAAGGGACGAGGTGGCAAGGTGGGGAAAGCGGGCGGTCCTCCGCTTTCCCCACCAGAACGGGCGAATCGTGAAGGGTTACTTCTGCGGCACGCTTTGGCCTTCCATGCCTTCCAGCAGCTGCGGCAGATACCAGATCTGCTGGTCGGTGGCCTTTTCGCCGTCTTTGAGGTAGAGGGTGCCGTCTTGCAGTTTGAGCGGGCCAGACCACAGGTCGAGGCCGTTGGCGAGTTCGTCGATGAACTTGGTCACGGCATCGGAGGCTTCGTCGCTGAGGGCATCACCCTTTTCGAAGCCGATGGCCGAGGTGTCGGGGTTGTTGATGTCTTTCCAGTCGGGGCCTACCCACATGAAGGTGGATTGCCATTTGCCGTCTTCGGCGTTTTTGATGAGTTTGACGTAGCTGGGGCCCCAGTTGAAGTAAGGAACGCCCAAGCAGACGTTCGGGGCTTCTTCGCAGGCGTCTTTGAAGTCGTAGGGCACAGCGTAGACCTTCTTCCCTTGGTCGGCGAATTTCTTGGCTTCGACCAGGGCTTCGGTGGTGTCGATGCCCGAGAGCACGACGTCGTAACCGCTGTTGAAGAAGTCGTCGGCGACCTGGGTCGGGTCGGAGGTCACACCGGGGATGTTGAACCAGAAGCCGATCCACGTTACCTTGAATTTCAGGTCTTTGGGGTCTTTGTTGCGATAGTGCTGCCAGCAATACTTGGCGCCCAGGTAAGCCGAGGAGGCGAGGCGGCGGGTCTCATCGTTGATGAGGGGCCCGAGGTAGCCAATCTGGCCGGTGTTGGTCATCATGGCCGCCGCACAACCGGCAATCATCTTGCCGTAGATCATCTTGCCCATGACGTTCGCCAGGTTCGGCAGGTTCTTGTAGTCTTTGCCGTCTTTCCAGGCGTTGTCGCCCGATGCGTGGATGACGTAGACATCGGGGTGTTTTTGGGCGAAGGCAAGGGCGGCGTCTTTCATGTCATCCGAGTTGAAGATGATGAGTTTGGCGCCTTTGGAGACCAGGTCTTCGGCCAGTTGCTCCGGCGTGGTGCCGGGGCGGTCGGCGGGGTTGACCTTGTCCACATACAGCATCTTGGCCCCCAGTTTGTTCTCCACATACTGCCCGGCCTCGTAATGGGCCTGGCTCCAGCCGTGGTCGTTGTACGGGCCGACCAGCAGCATACCGAACACGAACGGCTGCTTTTGTTGTGCTGGCGCTGGTGTGGCTTGCTGTTTCGAGCCGCAGGCACTCAGCACCATGGCTGCCACGATGAGCGTAGCGACAAGAAGCCACCAGAAGCGTTTCATTTTGACTCCTCCTTGAAGAGCATGGGAAACGGGCAGAGACGCAAAGCATAGACTGGATGTGTTTCGCTCGCGACACCTCCTCGGAAAGTGAAATAGCTTCCTGTGTAATTGTACTCAAAAATGGCGAGAAAGCAAACGCGCCTCACCGTTTTCGTGATTTTTGGCACCTTGGCTGCGCACCATCTTGTAGTAAAATTGTGCCACAACCTTATGGCGATGAGGCTCGCCTTGCTGTGTCCGCTGTGGACTAATGGCCTCTACCGAACGCGCGCCTTCGGTAGAGGTTTTTTCGTGTGTCGGCGGGGCTGGGGCCGCCGCGAGGCCGCTGGGCCTCTGCTGGCCGTGTGCCCCCCGCCGCGCCGGCACCTGTGCGAAAACCCGCTTCCCGGGGATTGCCGATGACGAAAGAACATCTGCTGGAATTGCGCATCATTCAACCCGGCGGCATCACCGGCCGCTACTTGCCCGAAGAAGGCGCTGCCTGGCGGCTGGAAGAAATCGTGCCGCCGGTCGAAGCG
>CAYVHG010000018.1:0-20606 GCA_964450875.1 uncultured Anaerolineaceae bacterium
ATCGAGCGCATCATCGTGGGGCAGCGGAGCACCCATTTTTGCCCCCATTGCCAGAGGCTCAAGACTTGCGAATAGCGGCACTCAGCCGAGCAGCGCCGCGCCGAAGCGTTTCTGCCAGGCCCGCGCCTTCCCACAGCGCCGCCCAGGGGAAGACGGCCAGCGCATATCGTTGGAAGGCCAGCGGCAGGGTGAGCAGCAGGAGCCCCCACTGGAAGGCCGCGGCCAGCAGGCACAGGCGGGCAGCGTGGCCGCGGGGGGTGGCTTCCCGTGCCCAGGCAAGCATGGCTGCCAGCCCGAGCAGCATGAACAGCAGCCGCAGCGCTGCCACGGCGGGCGGATGCGTCCAGCGCGCCCACGGGTGCGCGTCGTAGGTTGCGGAGGCGCTGGCGAGGGGGGCGCGATATTTCCCCAGGTCGAGGTAAGCGGGGGGCGCGAGGTAAAGCTGGCCGAGAATGATCCCCAGCCGCTGCGCCGGGGTGTCGGGCGCGTAGGCGGGCAGCACGGCTTTGAAGGCGGCGCGCTGCGCTTGGGTGACTTCCAACCGCGCTGCAGCCATGCGGGGCAGCACGCGCCAGGGCTGTTTCCAGAGCACGGGTTGCAGCAAAAAGCCGATGAGCAATGGCAGCGAAACAACCCATGCCAGGCGGCGCAGGCGGATGCGGCGGTTGGGCGCGGGAGCTCGCCAGACAGCCCACAGCGCGACGGGCACCAGGGCGGCAGCCCAATATTTCGCCCATAGCCCCCAAGCCAATGCCAGACCGACGCGCCACGCGCGCGGCCGCGGGGCGGTGATTTCCCACAGCAGCCACGCCAGCCCCAAGAGCATGGGGGCTTCCATCATCGCTCGGCGGCCATGGAGCAGCACCAGCGGGTTGAGCAGAAAGAGCAGCAGGGTGAGCGCCCCTGCGAAGGTTCCCCCAAAGCGGCAGGCTGTCAGCGCCAGCAGCAGGCCGGCGAGGGCGGTGCAGAGCGTCATCACGGCGCGGGCCGCCGCCAGCTGGCTGCGGGTGGGCAGCGCACCGCGGGCGAGGTTGGTCTGCCAATCGGCCGACCAGTCCCAGTCGGCGGGCAGTGCGGGCTGGCCGCCCAACGCCAGCCCTGCCGCCACCAGGTAGCGCGTCAGTGGCGCGTTCACCAGCCGGTAGTGCTGCCGCAGGTCGTCCGCAGCCGGATGGTAAGCGAGGCTGAGGGGGGCGTGCAGCAGCGTTGCGCCGTCGGCGCTCATGTAGAGGTAAGTGCTTTCGTCGGGGTGGAAAGGCACAGCCGGAGCCGTGGCCGCTGCCCAGATTGCCCACGCCAGGCTCAGGGCCAGCAGCAGCCCTACGCCTCGGCGTGTGCAAGGGAGGGAGGCGGCGTTGGCTTTCACGGCGAGGCGGGCGCACCTGCAGAGGGGGTGAAATGGAGAAGCTGACCGTGGTCGGCGTCGGCAACCCACACCCCGCCGTGGCCGTCCACCGCCAGGCCGCCGACCAGCCCCATGCCTTCCGGCGGTGTGCCCCACTGCCCCCACCAACGAACCAGCGTGCCGTCGGCGTCGAATTCCAGCACGCGGTAGGCTTCAGGGTCGCCTACGAAAACGTGCCCCGAGGCGTCCACTGCCAGGTAGGGCTTGTTGTTGAGCGATTGGCCGAACCAACCGAAAATATCCCACTGGCGCAGGGGGGTGAAGGTCAGGTCTTTCCCAATGGCGAAGACTTGCACGCGTTGGTTCCACGTATCCGCGACGTAGAGGTTGCCGGCGTGGTCGAAGGCCAGGCCGACCGGCTCGCTGAACTGGCCGACTTCCGTGCCTTCCATGCCGAACTGGGCGAGCGGTTTGCCGTTGGCGTCGTAGACCACGATGCGCTTGTTGCCGGTATCGGTGACGAATACCCGTCCTTGGGAATCCACGGCGATGGCGCGCGGCCCCCACAGGGAAAGCGGGTCGCCGTCGTTGCCGGGGTGCCCCCACATGGTGAGGAATTTGCCGTCGGCGGTGAATTTTTGGATGCGATGGTTCCAGGTATCGGCGACGTACACGCTGCCGTCGGGCCCCACGGCCACATCCCAGGGGGCGTTGAAAGTGCCGGGGGGTGCGGCTGCTTCCCCTTGGGCGAGGTCGCCGAATTGCCCCCACACGGCCAGCACTTTTCCGTCGGCCGATAGGTGCTGGATGCGGTGGTTGCCGGTATCGGCGATGTAGAGCGAGCCATCGGGGGCGACGGCGATGCCGCGCGGCCGCTGGAACTGCCCCGGTGCGGTGCCTGCACTGCCGAAAACCTTGTCGGCAGCCAGGGTGACTTGCTTCTTGGCGTAAGGGTCGGCTTCGGCCTGCGCTACCGGCGCAGCGCCGTAATTCCAGATTTTCGCTACAATGTCTTTGCGAATGTACATCCGCATGCGGTCCGAGGGCTGCCAATCGGCGAGGATGTTGGCCATGTTCACCTTGGCGGCTTCTTGAGGGTCGTTGGCTACGCCGCGCTGCAGCCGGAAGTAGAGGGTGAAGTCGCGGTTCAGCCAGATTTGGAAGAGGGCTTCCCGCATGGCCGGGTCGCTGATGGCGTGGGCGATGCGCTCCCAGGTGAGGTTGAAGTAGTCTTGGTTCGGCCACACCATGCGGATGTAGTCGAATTCGTCGTAGGCTTTGCCGACGATGGGCTCCACCTTGCCGTAGTTCGCTGCTCCGGCCAGCACAATGGGGGCGTTGCGCAGGTCGGGGGTGGGCTGGCCGCCGTAGAATTTCTGGTTGGGGTAGTTGCGCAAATACCAAGTGAACGGCCAGGCGATGGCGTCGTCGTAAGCCACTTCGATGCCCAGGCCGTCGGTGGTGCGCTCGGAGATTTCCCGCACCTGCGCCATGACGGTTTTGACCCCGCGCGCGGAATGGGCATATACGAGGTATTCGTTGGCCTGGTCGTAGTTGTAGTACGCGGCTTGCACGGCTGTGTGCAGGGTGAGCATCCCCAGGAATGCGAAGAAGGTGAGGGTGAACAGGCGTACCAGGTCGGCGGTGCGCCAGCGTGCACTCAGGAAGGCAATGGCAACCGCACTGGCGACTGCCGCCACCAGGCCGACAAGGAAATTGGCCGTGACTTCCAATTGGGGCAACGTCGACCCCTGGAAGGGGCGCTGGATGCCGAGCCAGGCCCCCGTGGCTTGGGAAGTTGCCAGGATGAACATCGCCGCCAGCCCAAGCAGCGCCCAGCCGTGACGGGCGGTGAAATCGCGCCAGTCAATCCGGTCGGCCAGGCGCCCCAGGAACCAGCCGGTGAGCAAAATCATCGGCAGGGTGATGTGGACGGTCAACCAGGGCATTTTCTCGCCAGCGACGGTGTAGGCCAGCAGAGAGGTGGCGCTCCAGAAGGCCAGCAGGGCGAAGACGGGCGCGCGCGAAGAGCCTTCCCCAGCGGTGGCTTCGGCTGTCTGTGCTTCTC
Organism: uncultured Anaerolineaceae bacterium; assembly: GCA_964450875.1. Classification (GTDB taxonomy): domain Bacteria; phylum Chloroflexota; class Anaerolineae; order Anaerolineales; family DRMV01; genus DRMV01. The sequence goes on from CAYVHG010000018.1 coordinate 3,414, forward strand.
GGTTTCGGAACCACCACACCACGGCCCCGATGCTTCCCAAGGCCGGCAGGTATTCGTAGATCGGCACTTGAATCAGCAGGTAGTAGTACCACGGCTGGCCGCCGCGATGCACCCCTTGCTGCTGCAGCCAATAGCCCAGCGCCCCCACCATCCCGCTGAAGAAGCCGCTCCCGTTGGTGAACACGGTGGTTTGGAAAACGGCAAAGATGGCGTAGAAGATCCCGGCTTCCAGCAGCCAGGTTTTGGCATCCCAGGCTGTGCCCACCAGAATGGCGATGATGAGCAGCGGGATGACGAAAAGGGCGGAATGGAAGATGCCGGTGGGGGAATAGTCCAGTGCGTCCCAATGGAAAGCGGCCATGGGCAGGGGGGCGAGTTGGGGCAAAATGAGGGTCAGCAAGAGCACCATGAGCACGAAGGCGCGTTCTTGCAGCAGGGCTTTCCAGCCGTAGCCGTGCAGCACGATGCCCACGGCGGCCGCGACGCCCGCGGCCGCGATGACCAGGAAGAGCAGGCTCAGCGGGTTGCCGAAGAGAGTATGCCCCAGCCCCGGCGTAGGCGTGCCGCCAGCGGGCTGCGCGGTGTGCTGCAATGCGGCGCCCCCTACGATGGCAAAAGCCAGCGCGCTCGCAGCCACAAGCAATGCCGTGTAAAAATAAGTGCGCTCGCTCGGGTGTCGCCACGAGGCGACGCTCAGCCGGTCCAACAGCAGCAAAGCCAGGAAGAGGAGCAACTGAGCGGTGTAAATGAAGGCGGTCTCTTTGGTGACGAAGTGCAGCGCGGTGGCGACGGTGAGCCAGGTGAGGTAGCGGGTAGCGCCGGTTTCCAGGTAGCGCAGCGTAGCCCACAGCGTCAGCAGCGCGAGGGGCATGATGAGCGCCTCGTTGCGAGCATAGCGCCCATAATAGAGCATGTAGGGGGAAATGAGCATCAACCCGGCTGCAATCAGCGCGCCTTTGCGCCCCAGGTAACGCCGCCACATCCACACCATGGCGATCGCGAGCACCGCGGCGAGGGCGTGGGGCAGGCGGGCGGTGAAGTCGTTGTCGCCGAAGAGGAAGAAGGACAGCGCGATCAGGTGGAATTGCAACGGCCCGTGCATCATTGGGTTGTGCTGATAGCCGTTGCCTTTGTAAAGCTGCCACGAGAAGTAGGTGTGCAGGCTTTCGTCGTGGCTCATCACTCGGTCGCCGAGGTGGTAGAAACGGGTGAAGGCGGCCAAGAGCACGATGAGGGCGAAGATCAGCACTTCTACCCGGACGGAAAAGAGCGCCTGCAACGGGCGGTCAAGCCAGGAGGTGTTTTCAGCGGTGGAGGAGGTTTTCTCGGGCATAGGCGGCCTCGCGGGAAACGGGGTGAGACGATGCTCGGGGCGGCGGGCGGCTGGGGCACTCCTGCGGGGGTGGTGAAAGCGGCTTTAGCGGCGGGGCGGGCGCTTGTTTTTGGCGCCGCGTTTGGGCTTGGGGAAGGCCCCGCGGCGCAGGGCTTCTACTTCCTCTGCCGTGAGCGGGCGCCATTCACCGGCTTTCAGCCCGCCGAGCCGCAATGTGCCGATGCGAATGCGCACCAGCCGCACGATCGGCAGCCCCACCAAGCGGCACATTTCGCGGATCTGCCGCTTTTTGCCTTCTTTGAGGACGATGCGCAGCCATGCGCCCTTGCCGTGAAAGCGCTCGACCCGCACTTCGGCCGGGCGGGTGCGCGTGCCGTCTTCCAGCACCACGCCGCGGCGCAGGGCTTCCAACTGTTGGGCGTCGGGGCGGCGCGCCACCAGCACCCGATATTCCTTTTCGTGGCCGTAGCGGGGGTGGGTCAGGCGGTTGGCCAGCTCGCCGTCGTTGGTCAGCAGCATCAGCCCTTCGCTTTCCAGGTCTAACCTGCCCACGGGGAAGATGCGCTGCGGCACGCTGACCAGGTCGCGCACGGTTTTGCGGCCATCGGCGCTCTCGGTGGTGGAAAGCACGAAGCGCGGTTTGTAGAGGGCGATGTAGACCTTCTCTTCGGCAGGCTGGACGCGCTGGCCGTCTAAACGGATGTCGTCGCGGGCGGGGTCGGCTTTGTCGCCCAGCTGGGCGATGCGCCCGTTGACGGTGACGCGGCCGGCGCGAATGAATTCTTCGCACGCCCTCCGTGAACCCAAGCCCGCACGGGCCAGGATTTTTTGCAAGCGTTCTTCGGGCATAAGGCTCCTCGGTGTCTGTTGCGCCAGGGGCAAGATCAATCTTTTAGCACCGGCGTGGTGGGCGTCGGCGGGGCGGTTTCGTCTTCCAGCGGCGGCAACGCGTCCAGCGAAGGAAGGCCAAAGGTTTCCAGGAAGAGGGCGGTCGTGCCGTAGAGAATAGGCCGCCCGGGGCCTTCGCTGCGGCCTACTTCCTCGATGAGCCCTTTGTTGAGCAGGGAACGCAGCACGCCGTCGCTGCTCACGCCCCGGATGGCATCCACCTGCGGGCGGGTAACCGGCTGGCGGTAGGCGATGATGGCCAAGGCTTCCAGCGCAGCGCGGCTCAGGCGGTGGGTGGCTTCCAGCCCCAGGAAATCTGCCACCAGGGTGCCGAGCTCGGGCGCGGTGGTGAGCTGCCAGCGGTCGCGATGGCGTTGCAGCCGGATGCCGCGCGACTGCAGTGTGCTTTCCAAACGCTGCAAGGCGGCTTGGGTTTCGGCCAACGAAGCACCCAAAGCCTGTGCCAGCCGCCGCACCGTGACCGGCTCGGGGGCGGCAAACAGCAGCGCTTCAATGCGGGCTTCTAACGAAAGGGGTGTTTGGGCTGGGCTCATGCTATAATTTGAGGGTTGTGGGAAGGCCAGTCGGCGGCGCTATGCCGCGGCGCGAACGGCCTGGCAACTGCTAACGCCCGATTATACCACCCTGCCTATGAAGCCACGTTTTGCCTTTGGGTTGCTCTTCTTCGCCTTCGCCCTCTTCCTGGGCGGATGCGTCGCGCCGCGGCGGGCTCAGGGCATGATTGCCGTTACCGTGGTGGCCGATGGGCAGACCTACAAAGTGCGGCTGCCCGCCGGCAGCACGGCCCAGCAGGCGCTCGAAGCGGCTGGCGTGGCCTTGGGCAACCTGGACCGCTCCGAGCCGCCTACTTACACCGTGCTCGATGACGGCGCACAGGTGCGGGTGGTGCGGGTGCAGGAAAAGTTTACCGTGCGCGAGGAGATCATCCCCTTCGAGCGGGAAGTGCTGCGCAACGAGGCGCTGCCTGAAGGGGAAACCCGCTTGATTCAGGCGGGCGAGAACGGGCGGCGGGAAGTGACCTATCGCGAGGTGCTGGAAGACGGGCGGCAGGTTTCCAACCAGGCGGTCAAGACGGTGGTCGTCAAGCAGCCGGTGCCGGAAATCGTGATGGTAGGGGTGCAGACGCCCTTCTCGCCTCAGCCTATTCCTGGTAAACTGGCTTATCTGGCGGGCGGCAACGCTTGGGTGATGGACGGCAACACCGGCGAGCGCCGCCCCGTGGTGACCACCGGCGATTTGGATGGCCGAGTGTTCGCCCTTTCGCCGAACCGCCGCTTTTTGCTCTTCACCCGCAAAAGCAAGGCGAAAGATGCGCTCAACAGCCTTTGGCTGGCCGATTTGAGCACCGACCCGCCTGAACTGACCGACTTGGGCGTGAAGAACATCGCCCATTTTGCCGATTTTGCACCTTATTCTTCCTATACGATTGCCTATTCGACCGTCGAGCCGCGCCCGCAAGCCCCCGGCTGGCAGGCCAACAACGACCTTTACACCCTCAGCTTTAGCACCACCGGCTGGATTTCGGGGCCGCGGCTGCGGCTGGAAGCCAACGCCGGCGGCATTTACGGCTGGTGGGGCACCACTTTCGCCTGGGCGCCCGTGGGCGTGCGGCTGGCTTTTTCCCGCCCCGACGCCGTGGGATTGTATGATTTCGACCCCGACCTCGGGTTGGAAAAACTGCTCTCGGTGGTGCCCTATCAGACCCGCGCCGATTGGGCTTGGGTGCCGCCGCTGGGTTGGAGCCCCGATGGCCGCGTGCTGTTCACCGTGACCCACGGCGGCGGCGATGACGAGCAAGAGACTTCGCCGCGCTTCGACCTGACGGCGTATGTGTTGCCGCTTCGGCGGGCTATCGACCTGGTGCCGGATGTAGGCATGTTTGCCGCCCCCACGCCTTCGCCGCTGCAGCATGGCGGCTATCAGGTGGCTTTCTTGCAGGCCATTTTCCCTCAGAAGAGCGACATTAGCCGCTATCGCTTGGTGGTGATGGACCGCGATGGCTCGAACCGGCGGGTGTTGTTCCCGCCGGAAGGGGCGCTGGGGTTGGTGCCGCAGCCGTTGACTTGGTCGCCTGCGCCGTTGCCCAACGGCCATTTTGCCCTCGCGGTGCTTTCCCAGGGCAATATCTACCTGGTCGATAGCGTGACCGGTAAAGCGCAGCAGATTACCGGCGATGGATTGACGACCGTCATTGCCTGGCGCTGAGAAGTCGCTCGGCGCGAGGACCGCACGACCATCCCTCGGCGCTTGAGTTTCAGGCGCATAACCTCACAGTGTGGAGTTTCTCTCATGCGAATTCTCGTGACTGGCGCTGCGGGCTTTTTGGGCTCGCACCTGTGCGACCGCTTGCTGGCCGAGGGCCATGAAGTGATCGGCATGGATAATTTCCTTACCGGCGACCCCCAAAACCTGGCCCATTTGGCCGGGCATGAACGGTTTTCGTTCATCCGGCACGATGTCACCGAATTCATTTTCGTGCCGGGGAAGGTGGATGCCGTGCTGCATTTCGCTTCGCCCGCCAGCCCCAACCGCAAATCCCCTTATGGCTATCCTAACCTGCCCATCCAGACCCTCAAAGTGGGGGCAATGGGCACTCATCATGCCTTGGGCGTGGCAAAAGCCCACGGGGCGCGTTTTTTGATGGCTTCCACCAGCGAGGTTTACGGCGACCCCGAGGTGCACCCCCAGCCGGAAAGCTATTGGGGGCGGGTCAACCCCGTTGGGGAGCGGTCGGTTTACGACGAGGCCAAGCGTTATGCCGAGGCGATGACCATGGCGTATCACCGTTTTCACGGGGTAGATACGCACATCGTGCGCATTTTCAACACTTATGGGCCGCGCATGCGCTTGGACGACGGCCGGGTGATTCCCAATTTCATCAAGCAGGCGTTGCGGGGCGAGCCGTTGACCGTGTATGGCGACGGCAGCCAGACCCGCAGTTTCTGCTACGTCGACGACCTCATCGAGGGCATTTACCGCTTGCTGCTTTCGGATGAGCACGAGCCGGTCAACATCGGCAACCCTGCGGAATTCACCATTTTGGAACTTGCCGAAACCGTCAATCGCATTCTGGGAAATACTGCCGGGGTGGTGTTCCTCGAGGAAGCCCGCGACCGCGACGACCCCCAGCGGCGTTGCCCCGATATTTCCCGCGCCCGCCGCCTGCTGGGCTGGGAGCCGAAGATCTCGCTGGAAGAAGGGCTGGCGCGCACGATTGACGATTTCCGCCGGAGGCTGGAAGCCGCATGATTTTGCAGCATCGCAAAGAGCGACAGCGTTTTCTCAAGTTCGCCTTGGTGGGTTCCATGGGCGCGGCGGTGGACTTCGCCGTGTTCAACCTCCTCACCCAGTGGGTGGGGTTGCCGCCGCTGCTGAGCAGCGTGTTTTCCTTCTTGACGGCGATGACCCACAATTTCCTCTGGCACCGCCATTGGACCTTCCCCGAATCGCGCAGCAAGCATGCCATGCACCAGTGGGCTCAGTTCGGCACGGTGAGCGCGATCGGGTTGGGCATTCGGACTTTGTTGTTTTCGCTGATTCATCCGCCGTTGGTGGCTTTGATGGCGCATTTCGTGCCGCCGCTGCCCCTCACGCCTACTTTTTGGGGCAACAACCTTTCCCTTGCCGTGGTGATTCTCACCGTGATGGTGTGGAATTTCTTTGCCAACCGCGTGTGGACTTACAACGACGTCGCCTTGGGCGCTTAAGCGAGGTGTGCGCAATGCAGGAAAGTGTCCGCTGGATTCCAATTTATACTTCGATGCGGGTGGTGGCCGGTTTCCTTGGCTACCCTTACCTTTTCAACACCAAAGGGCAGTGGATTGGTTTCGTGACGCCTGATGGCGCGGTTTACTCGGTTCAGGGGAAGTACGCTGGCTTTTTGGACCCCGACCCGCGCTTTGCTCGCATTTTGCGCCACACTGCTACGGCGCATTTGCACCCTTCGGTCGAGCCGCCGACGCCGCCGACCTTTGCCCCCAAAACGACGTGGACGGTGCCCTTGCCGCCACCGCCTCCCAAGCTCCCCGCGGGCACGGTGGATGTTTTGGCTTCCCAGCCGCGGTTGTTGCCCCCTTACGAGGAAGGCCGATGATGGAACGCCCCGATGCCAAGCCCGTGAGCGCTTCGCGGGTCACGATTTCGCAGCTGATGCAGCCTCAGCATGCCAACAGCGCCGGTTCGGTGCACGGCGGTTGGATCATGAAGCTGGTGGACGAGGCCGGCGCGCTGGCCTGTATGCGTTTTGCCAACCGCCGCGTGGTCACGGTGGCGGTGGACCAGATGATGTTCCGCCAGCCGATTCACGTCGGCAACCTGGTGACGCTGACGGCGGAGGTTTCTTACGCCGGGCGCACTTCGATGGAAGCCGAAGTGCGGGTGGTGGCAGAGAATCCCATTACCGGCGAGCAGACGCACACCAACACGGCTTATTTGGTCTATGTGGCGTTGGACGAAGATGGCCGACCGGTGGCGGTGCCGCGCTTGATTCCGGAAACCGAGGCGCATCGCCGCCGCATGGAACAGGCCAAGGCTCGGCAGGCTTTCCGCTTGCAGCAGCGTGCCCAAATGGAAGCCGAATGAGCCCGCGCCAAGCCGCGGCGGCGCGCCACAGAGGGCTTTCCCCATGTGCTTCTTCGAGCAGCCATGAACGCTGATGTTTCCCGCTACCCTGCGCCCGACGACGCCGGCGGCGAACCGGTGCGGTTGCCTGGCGGCATCCGTTCCCTGAAGGAGCTGGCGGCGTTGGCGGCCGGGCGGCCGCGCGAGCCGCTGCCCGAGGAAGACGCCGGTTTTGCCGAGCCGTTGGCTTTCCCCTTTGCTGCCATTGTAGGCCAGCAGGAAATGAAACTGGGGCTGTTGCTGGCCGTCATCAACCCGGCGGTGGGCGGGGCGCTGCTCTTTGGGGCGCGCGGCACCGCGAAGACCACCGCAGCCCGTGCCCTCGCCGATTTGCTGCCGAAGGTGCCCCGCAGTTTGTGTTTCTATGGCTGCCTTCCCGAAGACATCGAGCAGGGCGGCATCGATGCCGTGTGCCCCGATTGCGCCCGTAAATATGCCGAGGGCAAGCCGCTGGCTGTGATGGACCGCGTGCGGCTGGTGGAACTTCCCCTCCACGCACCGTTGGACGACGTCCTCGGCCAGCCCGATGCCCGCAACCCTCACCGCATTCGCAAGGGCATTCTCGCTCTGGCCGACCGCAATTTGCTTTACGTCGACGAGGTCAACTTGCTGGACGACGCCGTCGCGGACGCCATCCTGGACGCTGCCGCACAGGGCCATTACACGGTGCGGCGGGGGGCGTTGGCGGCGACTTATCGGGCGCGTTTCGTGCTCATTGCTTCGATGAACCCCGAAGAGGGGGCATTGCGCCCGCAAATTCTCGACCGCTTTGGGCTGCGGCTGTGGGTGCAGGGGCTGACCGACCCCGCCGAGCGGCTGGAAGCCTACCGGCGGGCGCGTGCCTATCGGGAACACCCGCGGCAGTTCCTCGCCCGCTACGCCGAGGAAACCGAAGCGCTGCGCACCGAAATTCAGGAAGCCCGCCAGCGGCTGCCGGAAGTGGAAATTGCCGACGAGGTGGCCGAGGTGGGCCTGCGGTGGATCGCTCGCCTTGGCATTCCTTCGTTGCGGGCAGAGATGGCCCTCTTCGAGGCTGCTCGGGCCCACGCGGCTGCGGACGGCCGCACCGAGGTCACCCCTGACGACCTGCGCAAGGTCGCCCCGCTGGCGCTGCGTTTCCGCCGTTCCGAGTTTATGGCTTCTTATGCCCGCCAGCGCGCCGATGAAGCGGCTGCGTTGGCCGAAGCCATGCGGGAAGCCTGATTTCCCCTGAGTGGGAGGAGACCATGCCGCGTGTGATTTCCGGCCTGGCCAAAGGCCGTAAACTTTACAGCGTGCCGGGAACGGGCACCCGCCCGATTACCGACCGTGTCAAAGAGGCTTTGTTCGACATTCTGGGGCCCGATGTCGTGGGGGCCAGCCTGCTCGATTTGTTTGCCGGCACGGGGGGCGTGGGCATCGAGGCGTTGAGCCGAGGGGCTGCCTTCGTCCGTTTCGTGGAATGGAGCCGCCCGGCCCTGGCGACGGTGAAGAAGAACCTGCGCCATTGCGGCCTGGACGATGAGCGCGCAGAAGTGCGTTTCATGGACGCGTTTGCCCTCCTTCAGCAACCGGCCGACCGGGCTTTCGACTACATTTACATCGCGCCTCCCCAGTATCACGGCTTGTGGGAAAAGGCTTTGCGGTTGCTCGATGCTCATCCGGACTGGTTGGCCGAAGACGGGTGGGCTATTGTGCAGATTCACCCCAACGAGTATCGTGAGGTGGCGTTGCAGCATCTGGAGGCCTTCGACCAGCGGAAGTACGGCAGCACGTTGTTGGTGTTTTACGCTCGTCGGGAGGAAGAGGCCTCGGAAGCAGCGTGAACTGGAGGCGCTGGCGGGGCGGTGCTGCGCAGGGGGCAGGAGCAAGCGGTTAAAACACGACGAGCCGGGCCAGAGAGGCTCGGCTCGCGTTGGTCAAGATGGTTCAATCAGCCAAGGACAACCACATCTTGGGCCTGAGGGCCCTTGGGGGTATCTACGACTTCGAACTCCACCCGCTGCCCCTCTTCCAGCGAGCGGTAGCCGGTGCCTCGAATGCCGCTGTAATGCACGAACACATCGCGGCCGTCGTCGGGGGTAATGAAGCCGTAGCCTTTTGTGGCGTTAAACCACTTGACCGTGCCGGTTTGGCGCTCTGCCACCGCAGCACCTCCAGAAAGAAAATTGCTCGGCAGGCGCTGGTGGGCCTGGCACGGCCACGCCAAACTACCGCCTTGCACGGTTACTTTAGCATAAGACCCCCGCGCCGTCAAGCGGGTTTGCCGCTGCCTTGCTTTAATTCGGCCAGCAGCTCTCGAAAAAGGGCTTCGTAGGCCGCGGCGTTGGCTTCTGGCGCAAAGGTGCGCCGCACTTCTGCCGGGTTGCCGCGGTAGGCATCGGGATTGCCCAGCACTTTCAATAGCCCTGCGGCCAGGCTTTCAGCGTCGCCGACTTCGGCGATTTCGCCCATGCCCGTCATTTTCACCGGCTGGCGCACGCCAGGCAGGTTGGATGCTACCACCGGCACCCCGTTCATCATGGCCTCGATTTGCACCAGCCCGAAACTCTCGGTCGCGTTCAGGCTGGGCAGCACCAGCACATCCAGGTTGGGATAGTAGGCGGCCATTTCTTGGGGGGAAAGCAGCCCCACGAAGCGCCAGTGCCCGCCTTCCTGCAGCTTGCGGATGGCCGGCATCACTCGACGGCGGTAGGCTTCTTCGCCCAAGACGTTTTCGTAAGGGCCTGCGTAGAGCACCAACGCGTCGGGGTACACTGTGAGCACCCGTTGCATGGCCGCGACCAGATATTCCACGCCTTTCTCGGCGGCCAAGCGGGCAGCCATGCCGATGACCGGCCGCCGGCCTTCGGGGTTGTGCTGGCGGGCAAAGGCTTCGATGGCTTCGGGGGTGGTCGGCGGCAGCGTGACGGGCGGTAGGATGGTGGTCAGCTTGTGGCGGTAGCGCCGCAGGTAGGGGGAGTGGTCGGCGTAATCTTGCGTGTAGGTGACGATGCGGTGGGTGAAATGCGCCGCGAGGTGGTCCATGACATGCACCGCGACGTTGGCGGCGCGGTTGAAAAGCCCTGGCGGCAGTTTGACGTCGCAATGGTAGGTGATGACGGTGGGGCGGCGGAAGAGGCGGCCGCGCAGCGCTACCCCCGCGGCGTCGAACTGGGGCAGGTGGAGGGAAACCACATCGTTGGCAAGCACGTGGCGCGTGGCTTCCAGCCCCACCGTGGGCATGATGACCCCTTTGCTGATGCGGAAGAGCACCGGCACCCGCACCACTTGCACGCCGTCGGTGGTTTCGCGGCGGGGCAGGCTGCGCTCGTATTGCGAGGTCAACACGGTGACTTGATGCCCGCGCGCGGCCAACGCCTTGGCCATGCGCTCAGCGTAGATCGTCAGCCCACTGGTGTGCGGGCGGTAGTAGGTCAGCATGATGAGAATTTTCATAGGCTACCTCGGCTGCCTCAGGCGGTAAAAAGGGTGGGCTGCGCCTGCACCCAACTCACCAGGCGCTGCACGCCCTCTTCTACGCCAATTTTGGGCTGCCATCCCAGCCGTTGCTGGGCCTTGCGGGTGTCGGAGATGTACACTTTTTGGTCGCCCGGGCGCCAATCGCCGTAGCTCACGGGAATGGGGCGGCCGAGCAAGCGTTCCAGCAAGGGGCCGAATTCGCGCCAGATGGAGATCGTGTGCGTCGGCCCGCCGCCGATGTTGAAGACTTCCCCCGCCACGCTTTCGCCGCGGCCGATGGCGGCGTCGTAGGCGTTCAGCAGGTCGTCCACGAAGAGGATGTCGCGCACTTGCTTGCCGTCGCCGTAGATAGTGATGGGGCGGCCGGTCACGGCGGCAATCACGAACCACGCAACCCAGCCCTGGTCTTCTACGCCCCACTGGCGAGTGCCGTAAATGCAGCTTTGGCGGAAGACGACCGTGGGGATGTCATAGATGCGGGCGTAATCGCGCACGTATTGGTCGCCAGCCCCTTTGGAGCAGCCGTAAGGCGAGTGGAAGTCGAGCGGCTGGGTTTCGGGCACGCCGTGGGGAAGGTTGGCGTAGCGGTAGCGGGTTTCCTCTTCTACCACGGCGACGTCTTCCATGCCGCCGTAAACCTTGTTGGTCGAGGCATAGAGCACCATCGGGCGGCGGGGTGAGAGGCGCGCCGCTTCCATGACGTTGAACGTGCCCAGGGCGTTGATTTCGAAATCCAGCCGAGGGTGCGTGACCGAGGTGGTCACGGCCACCTGGGCGGCCAGATGGACGATGACGTCGGCTTCGCGGGCGGTGGCTGTCAGCAGCGCAGCATCGCGCACGTCGCCTTCCACCAGGCGGAAGGCCTGGGGGCCGAATTGCTCGCGCAGCCAGGCGAGGTTGCGGGCTGCGCCGGCGCGCGAGAGGTTGTCGTAGACCGTCACTTCTTCGCCGCGAGCCAGCAAGCGGGCAACGTAGTTGGAGCCGATGAAGCCGGCCCCGCCGGTGATGAGGTAGTGCATAGCCGAACCTCCCAAATCGGGTTTCAGGAACGCTCTTCCGCGGGCATGGTGCGGGCGACGAGCTCTCCCCACGAAATGCCGTAGATGGTGACGCCGCCCCAGCCGGTCAGGCCGGTGACGAGGTAATAGACGCCGTGCATGGCAAGGGCATAAGCCAAGGCGGTGCTGGCATCGATGCCCAGCGCGCCGAGCACGAAAACCATCACGCCTTCCACCACGCCCAGCCCGCCCGGGGCGGAAGGCACGGCAACGCCCATGCCCACGCTGCCCAGGGCAAAAGCAGCCCACAGGTAGGAAGCCTGGGGCACCAGCGCCCGTAAGGTGAGGCCGTAAGCGGCGACTTGCACGCCCCACGAGGCGGCCAGCAGCAAGGCCACGGCGGTGAGCGAAGCGGGAGAAGCCAGCGCTTCCAATCCGTCGAGGAAAGAGAGCGTCCAGTGGAGCAGCCGTTTACCCCATGAGAAGTGCGCGTGGCGTTGTTGCCAGGAAGTCAGGGCGGTTGCCAGCCGAGCGCGGTAACGCGCGATGATGGCCAGGATGACCAGCACGCCCAGTGCCGCACCCCCGAACCCCCAAGCGGCTTGCCGCGCCCAAGGCACATCCAGCACCCACGGCAGCGAGCCGACCAACATGCCTGCCAGCAGCACGACGTCGAACAGCCGCTCGACCATCACCGTCGAGAGCGCATGCCAGAAAGAAACCCGTGCTTTAGGGGCCACCAGGAAGGCGCGCGCAGCTTCCCCGGCGCGGAAGGGGATGATGTTGTTGATGAGGTAGCCCGCGCTCAAAGCCCAGAACGCATCGGCCCATTTCGCCCGTCGCCCCAGCAGCACTTGCCAGGAAAGCGCCCGCAGCACCAAAGAGAGCGCCAGCAGTGCGCTCGCCGCAGCCAGCACCCATAACGGCACGCTTCGCAGGGCGTTCCACAATGCCCGCGGGTCGCTGATGGCAAACACTACCACCAGCACGATCGCGCTGACGATGAACCCCGGCAGCGCGCGACGCCACGGCAGTCGTTGGGGCTTCTTCAACGGTTGTCCTCCCCCACCCGCAGCACGGCCAGAAAGGCTTCCTGCGGAATTTCCACTTGCCCGACCATTTTCATGCGTTTCTTGCCCTTCTTTTGCTTTTCCAGCAATTTGCGTTTGCGGGTGACGTCGCCGCCGTAGCATTTCGCCAAGACGTCTTTCCGCAGGGCTTTGATGTTGGCGCGGGAAATCACCCGCCCACCGGCCACCGCCTGCACGGGCACTGCAAACAATTGCCGCGGGATGAGTTCCTTGAGTTTGGAGACCAGCCGCTGGCCTTTGGTGTAGGCTTCGTCGCGGTGGACGATGGTCGCCAAGGCATCGACCGGCTCGCCGTTGACCAAAATCGTCAGTTTCACCAAATCGCCGGCGCGGTATTCCAGGAATTGGTAATCCAGCGAGGCGTAGCCGCGGGTGCGCGATTTCAGCTGGTCGAAGAAATCGACAATGAGTTCGGAAAGCGGCAGTTCGAAGTTCAACACCACGCGGTCGGGGGTGGGGTATTCCTGTTCCAGGAAGATGCCGCGGCGCTTGGTGACCATTTCCATCACCGGGCCGTAGAATTCGGTGGGGGTGAAAATCTGAATTTTCATCCACGGTTCGCGGATTTCGGCGATGGCGGCTTCGTCGGGCAGCTCTGCGGGGGAATCGATGACCACGACGCTGCCGTCGCGCAGCACGACTTGATATTCCACCGAGGGCGCGGTGACCACGATGTCGAGGCCGTATTCCCGTTCCAGCCTCTCTTGCACGATTTCCATGTGGAACATGCCCAAAAAGCCGCAGCGGAAGCCGAACCCCAGCGCCTGCGAGGTTTCCGGCTCGAACACCAGCGCCGCATCGTTGAGCTGTAGCTTTTCCAGCGCGTCGCGCAGGTCTTGGTAGTCTTCGCCTTCCACCGGGTAGATGCCCGCGAACACCATCGGCTTGGGGTGCTGATAGCCGGGCAGCGGTTCGGCGGCCGGGCGCTGGGCGTGGGTTACGGTGTCGCCCACGCGGGCTTCCCGCACGGTTTTCAGGCCGGTGGCAATGTAGCCCACTTCGCCAGCGCGCAGGCTGCCGGTGGGCGTCATGTGGGGGGCAAAAACGCCGACTTCTACCGGCTTGAAGGTGGCCCCGGAGGCCATGAGGCGCAGCGTGTCGGTCGCGTTCACCCGGCCGTCTATCAGCCGGACGTAGATGACCACGCCCTTGTAGGCGTCGTAGTGGGAGTCGAAAATCAAGGCGCGCAGGGGGGCTTCTTCGTTCCCTTCGGGCGGCGGCACTTCCCGGACGATGGCTTCCAGCACTTGCTCGACGTTGGTGCCTTCCTTGGCGGAAACCCGCAACACTTTGTCGGCCGGGGTGCCGAGCAGGTTTTCGATTTCCTGCGCCACCTCGTCGGGGCGCGCGGAGGGCAGGTCGATTTTGTTGATGACCGGAATGACTTCCAGGTCGTTTTCCAGCGCCAGGTAGAGGTTGGCCAGCGTTTGGGCTTCCACGCCTTGGGAAGCATCGACGACCAGCAGCGCGCCTTCGCAGGCTGCCAAGGCGCGGCTGACTTCGTAGCCGAAGTCCACGTGGCCGGGGGTGTCGATGAGGTTGAGCTCGTAGGTTTGGCCGTCGGCAGCGGTGTAGCGCATCCGCACTGCGGAGGCTTTGATGGTGACGCCTTTTTCGCGCTCCAGGTCCATGTCGTCCAGCACCTGCTCGGTCATCTCACGGTCGGTGATGGTGCCGGTGAGTTGCAGCAGGCGGTCGGCCAGGGTGGACTTGCCGTGGTCGATATGGGCGATGATGGAGAAATTGCGGATGTGCTCGGTCATAGCGGGGGAAAGTATACCACTGCTGGGGGAAGGCGTGGGGCGGGGCGGCTTCGCATAGCCAGGAATTCTTGGCGACTGGGGTTGGGGAGGCGGGCGCTCTTGCGTTTCGGCTGCTGTTGCGCGGGAGTGGGGAGCCTTTTCCCTCGGCGCGGCCTTCGAGCGTGCTATAATTGAAGCACTTACATTCAAGGAGGATGCCTGATGAAAGCCCTGGAAGCCTTACTGGTGAAAATCGACCACGCCGTCGTGGTGCGCGACGGCGTGGTGCACGTGGAAGACGAAGCCCGCTTGAAGGAACATCTGCGCACGTTGGCGGAAGCCGCAGCGCTGGGGAAGCAGCCCGAAAAGGGGTTGGCGCAGTTCCTCATCCGCGGCGCCGCGCTGGATTTGGGCATTGTGCCTTCCTCGATCAACGACATGTACCTGGCGCGCGGCCGCGGTGAAGTTGCCCCGACCTTTACCGTCCCCGCGATGAATTTGCGGGTGTTGCCGTTCTGGGCGGCGCGCGCCGTCTTCAAAAACGCCTTGGCCATCGATGCCGGCGCTTTCATATTCGAGATTGCCCGTTCTGAGATCGGCTATTCCGACCAGCGGCCGACGGAATACGTTGCTCAGGTGCTTGCTGCGGCCATTGCCGAGGGTTTCCGCGGACCGGTGTTCATCCAGGGCGACCATTTCCAGATTTCCCCCAAACGCTTTGCCGAAAACCCCGAGGCGGAGGTGCAAGCGGTGCGCGACCTCAGCCTGGAAGCCATCAGGGCGGGGTTCTACAACATCGACGTCGACACTTCCACGCTTGTGGACCTTTCTCGCCCTACCATCCCCGAGCAGCAGGAACTCAACTACAAACTCTCGGCTGAATTGACGGCCTATATCCGTAGCATTCAGCCGGAAGGCATCGACGTTTCGGTCGGTGGGGAAATTGGCGAAGTGGGCGGCCACAATTCCACCGAGCCGGAATTGCGGGCATACATGGATGGCTACAAAGCCCACCTGGCCGAGCTGGCCCCCGGCGCTACGGGCCTGAGCAAAATCAGCATCCAGACGGGGACTTCCCACGGCGGTGTGGTGTTGCCCGATGGGACGATTGCCAAAGTGAAGGTCGATTTCGACACCCTGAAACACCTTAGCCGCGTGGCGCGAGAGGTTTATGGCATGGCCGGCGCGGTGCAACACGGGGCTTCGACATTGCCCGAAGATGCTTTCAGCAAGTTCCCGGAAGCCGAGGCCTGCGAGATTCACCTCGCGACCAACTTCATGAACATCCTTTACAAGCACATGCCCGCCGACTTGAAGGCGGAAATCTACGCCTATTTGCGGGAGCACCATGCCAACGAGCGCAAGCCCGATATGACCGACGAGCAGTTTTATTACAAGACCCGCAAGCGGGCTTTGGGGCCGTTCAAGCGGCAAATCTGGGCGTTGGATGAGGCGGTGAAAGAGGCCGTTTACGCCGATTGGGATGCTCAGTTCCATCGCCTGTTCCACCAGCTGAAGATTGGCGGGACGCGTGAGGTGGTGGCGCGCACGATCGAGCCGGTGGTGGTGCTGCCGCGGTTGGAAGACTACGTCGGCAGCGACGCGGCTGGGGAGGATGTTTCCGACCTGGCGGACTGAATGTTGGTGAGGAGAAGCGCGCCCTTTGTGGCGCGCTTTTGCTTTTTCTGAGGAAGCCGATGCGCGGAGGGTGCTGGGTGAGGTTGTGGCGCTGGGTGGCGATAGTGGGGTTGGGAATGGTGATGGTATGGCTGGGCGAGGCGCGGCCGGCGCTTGCCCTGACGCCTACGCCTACCCCCGGGCCTGTGGCGATTACTGTGCCCAAGCCGCATCAGGCGCTTCAGGGGCAAGTGCGGGTGTTGGGGGTGACCGATGTAGCGGGTTTTCGAAAAGCTACCCTCTATTTCGGCTACGCTGACGACCCGACGCATACCTGGTTTGTGATTGCGACGCGGCATATTCCGGCGCATGAAGGCTTGATCGCCCGCTGGGATACCACGACCATCACCGACGGCAATTATGTGCTCAGGCTGGTGGTGGAAGCCGAGGGCGGGCGCCGATGGGAAGCTACCGTGCCGGTGCGGGTGCGCAATTACACACCGGTGGAAACCCCCACGCCCCTCCCCGCGGTGGGCGGCACACCGCGCCCTACAGCCACGGCAACCCTTGTGCCCACGGCGACGCCCCGATGGCCTACGCCCACGCCCTTCCCCCCCAACCCGGCGCGCTTGCCAGCAGAAACGCTGGCGCGGGCGGGGTTGTATGGGGCGGGGGCTTTGTTGGGGTTGCTGCTGGCTTTTGGGGCCTTGCGCCGCTGGCGATAGCCCCCGAAAATGGGCATGTTGCCTTTTCGAAAGGCGTCTTTTGCGGAGCGTGCCGCGCGGCTTCCCGTGCTATAATGGCAACGCTTGACCATTGTTATCTATCCTTGACGGAGGTTGACATGGGCCGTTTTGCGTTTGAACATATCCTTACCGACGAGCACCGCATGATTCAGCAAGCGGCGCGCGAATTTGCCGAGCAGGAAATTGCCCCCATTGCCGCCGAATTCGATGAAAGCGGCGAATTCCCAATGGAAACCATCCGCAAGATGGGCGAGATGGGCTTTATGGGCATCGAAGTGCCGGAAGAGTACGGCGGCGCGGGCATGGACACTTTGGCCTACGTCCTCGCCGAGACGGAAATTAGCAAGGTCGATGCTGCCCACGGCACCATTATGTCCGTGAACAACTCGCTCTTCTGCCACGGTATTCTTCACTACGGTACCGAAGAGCAGAAGCAAAAGTATGTGGTGCCGGTGGCGTCGGGTCAAGCCATCGGCGCTTACGCGTTAACGGAGCCTTCCTCGGGGTCCGACGCTGCCAACATGCGCACCCGTGCCGTGCGGGAAGGCGACTACTACATCCTCAACGGCCGCAAAAATTGGATTACCAGCGGCCCGGTTGCCGATTATTTCGTGGTGTTCGCGATGACCGACCCTGAGAAGGGACACAAAGGCATCACGGCTTTCATTGTGGATGGCGACACCCCTGGCCTGGTGC
>CAYVHG010000019.1:0-7077 GCA_964450875.1 uncultured Anaerolineaceae bacterium
GTGGGCGTGGCGGTGGGCGTGGCGGGGGGCGTGGCGGTGCTTCGCCTTTGGGACGCTGTAGGGTGGTGGCCTTGGGCTTGGCTGCGGGGGCCGCTTGCCCCGCTGCGCCGCCACGGCGCCCTTCCCCTGCCCCTGCCCGGCCTGACAGAGCGCCTGAGCCGCTTGGTGCAGGAACGCCCCCTCATCGGTGCTTCGGCCGCGGCCGAGGTGTTGGCCTATTCCCTGCAGTTCGTCCCCGCCCTGGCCGCGTTGAACCAGGCCCTGGCCCGCCGACCGGCAACGGTGGGGCCGGTGGCGCGGGTGCTGCTGCAGCGCGGCCAGCCCGAGGCCGTGCGCTACCTCAGCCGCTCCTTGGCGGCCATGCTGCGCCGCGAGTTCCTGGAGGGGCTGCTGGTGGTGCCCCGCCGCTGGCGGCAGGTGCCCCCTTACCGCCAGGATACCCCTGTCCGTGCTTGGGCAGCCGCCCTGGCCCGCGTTTTGGATGCGTGGGAGGTAGGCGACAGGGATCATTACGACGACAAAGCCCGCCGCCTGCCGCCGGATGAGGCCCTGCAGGCTCTGGCCCAAGCCTCGGCCGGCCTGGTTCCCTGGCCGGGCATGGCCGAGGCTGCCTGGCGTTATGCGGCTTTGGCCCGTATGGTTCAGGCCCAGGACCTGGAAGCCATCGCCGGCGTGGCCCAGGAGGTGCCCCCTGCGCCCCTGCCGGCGGACGAGGCGTTGTGGCCCGAGGCCACCTATGCCACCGAAGGCCTGCGCCGTGTGGCCCAAGAGGCTCGAACAGCCCTGACCGCTACCGCCCGCGCTCGCCAACAGCAGGCCCTGCTCCGCGCTCAGGACGCCCTGCGCCGCCTGGAAGATGGGGTGGCGGCCTACGGCGTCGAACCGGATCGGGGCGTTTTGCTCCACATCATCGCCCGTTGGCGCGAGGTACTGGTGGCCGTCGGCGGCGAACTGGGCCGGCAGGCGGTGGTCACCGTGGTGCCCAACCGCTTTTTGGTGGGGCCGCCCCTGCGCCCTGAGAGCGGCGTGCGCCTGGCCGGCCGCGAGCAAGAACTCCGCGCCATCTTGCGCTGGTGGAGCAACCCCGACGAAAAGCCGCCCATTTTGCTTTGGGGCCAGCGGCGTATTGGCAAGACTTCGCTGCTCTACCACCTGACCGAACGGTTGAACGAGCACGGGAAAGCCTCGGTCTATCTGCCTGTGCTGGCCGACGCCCAGACCATTGCCGTGGACCCGAGCGAGGCGGCTTTCTTCTACAACCTGGCTCGGGTGCTGGCCAAGGCCCTGCGGGAGCAGCACCATTTGACCGTGCCCGATGTGCCCCCGCAATCTGCCTTTCGCGAGGGGCCCACGAGCGCCTTCAGCGCTTATTTGGACGCGCTGGAGCCCCATTTGCCCCCCAAGCGCTGGGTTGTGCTGGCCGTGGACGAATTCGAACTGCTGGAGCGGCGCTACCGTGAGGGGGTGTTGAGACCCGATTTCCTGGATTACCTGCGGTCGCTGATGCAGCACCGCCGTTGGCTGGCCCTGCTTCTGGCCGGTTCCCACACTTTGGAAGAGATGAGCCGCGCGTTTTGGAACCCGCTGATGGGCACGGTCCGCCTGGTGCGGGTGGAGTATCTTACTCGCGAAGCAGCCCGCGATTTTCTGACCAATCCTTGGGAGGATTTTCCCTTGGACTATGAGGAGCGGGCGCTGCGGCGGCTGTTGCGGGCCGCCAGCGGGCACCCGATGCTGTTGCAGCATTTGGGCTGGCACCTCTTGGAGCGCTTCAACGACCGCTTGCGCCGCGACCCCGATACGCCGTTACAGGTCACCGACGCGGACGCCCGCTGGGCTGTGGCCCAAGTGTTGCGGACGAGCCCTTACTTCGAGGCCCTGTACGGCGACCTGCCCCCCGATGCGCAGCGGTTGGTGTGTGCCCTGGCGCGGGCCATGCCCCGCGCGGGGGCTTATGTGCCGCTGGAGGCGCTGCCCCCCTTTGCCGAAGTCCCTTGGGCGCACCTCACCCGCCGCCAAATCGTCCAGCGCGACCCCCATCGTGGCCGAGTGCGGTTATACTTGGACTTGTTGCGCCGCTGGCTGAAAAGGCGCTGTTCCAATGGCCCCGTCTCCGTATGATATTTCTCGTTGCTCCATCGGTTCTGCGGCGCGGTGCTTTGGAGAATAGCCCTATGCGTTTCAGGCGGTTGATGCTTTTGATGGTCTTGGTGGGGGTGATCATGGGGTGTGCGTGGTTTCCTTCGGGCGGGGAACAGTCGAGTGGGGCGCGCGCGACCTCCGCGGTCGCGGCAGCCCCCGCGAGCCAGCGCCCTTCCCCCTCGGTGCCTGTCAGCCCCACGGTTGGGCCTGCGGCGCCCACGGCTGCCCTGCCGCCCACCCCCTCGGCTGCGTTCACGCCTTCCCCTACGCCGCTCACCTGGTGGCACCCGCGCCCCCGCACTACTTGGCAAATTCAGCTCAATAGCGGCAATATCGACACGCATTACCACGCCCAGGTGTATGACATCGATCTGTTCGACACCCCCGCCGCCACGATTGCGGCGTTGCACCGCATGGGGCGCAAGGTCGTTTGCTATTTCAGCGCGGGCACCTACGAAAACTGGCGTCCCGATACCGCCGATTTCCCGCCCGGCGTCGTCGGCAAACCCCTCGAAGCGTGGGAAGGCGAATATTACCTCGACATCCGCCGACTGGAAGCCCTGGCCCCAGTGATGCGCGCCCGCATGGACCTCGCCGTGCAGAAGGGGTGCGATGCCGTGGACCCCGACAACGTCCAAAACTACCTCGAAGACACCGGCTTCCCGCTGACGGCTGCCGACCAACTGCGTTACAACCGCTGGCTGGCGGCCGAGGCGCACCGCCGGGGGCTGGCCGTGGGGTTGAAAAACGACCTTCCCCAAATTCCCGAGCTCGTGGGGGTTTTCGATTTTGCCGTGAGCGAGGAATGCTTTACCTATGACCAATGCGCGCCCCTCAAACGCTTCGTCACTGCCCACAAAGCGGTTTTCGCGATAGAATATGAGGCCACGGCAAGCGCCGTGTGCCCCCGCGCAAACGCCTGGGGCTTCTCGCTGCTGCTCAAGCCGTGGGACCTCAGCGCGTGGCGCTATTCCTGTTTGCAGGATTGGAAGAAGGAGTGACTTCATGGTAAGCCAAGAACTGCTGGAAATTTTGCGCTGCCCGGTGTGCGTGCAAGAGGGCAAAGGCGAATTGGAATTGGTCGCAGAAGCATGGCTGGTGTGCCGCGACTGTGGGCGCAAATATCCCATTCGCGAGGATATTCCGGTCATGCTGGTCGAAGAAGGCGACAAGTGGCAGGGAACCGCCGTAGAAGACCTGCCGGTGCCGCCGCCACCCGCTTCGGCGTGAGAAGCGCCCGCGCTCGACGTCGACGATGACAGCCGTGGAATCGCTTCTTCACGCTTTGCAGGTCGCCATCGCTCGCGGCGACGACGAGGCGACTGAGCAGGCGGCGCAAGCGCTGGTTGCAGCGGGCGAGAGCGCGGTGCCGGCGCTTTTGGCCCTCAGCCGTGCCGACGATGCAGAAACGCGCTGGTGGGCGTTGCGTGTCTTGGCGGAAATCCGTCACCCGGAGGTGCCGCCGCGCTTGCGGGAAGCCCTGCGCGACCCCGACCCCGCGGTGCGGCAGGTGGCGGCTTTGGGCTTGCGCCACCAGCCTACCCCCGACGCCATCCCCGAACTTATCGCATTGCTTGCGGGCGACGACCGCCTGTTGGCCTCCCTGGCTGCCGACGCTTTGGCCGCCG
The DNA here is from genome assembly GCA_964450875.1 of uncultured Anaerolineaceae bacterium. Taxonomy (GTDB): domain Bacteria; phylum Chloroflexota; class Anaerolineae; order Anaerolineales; family DRMV01; genus DRMV01. The sequence continues at coordinate 3,771 of CAYVHG010000019.1, forward strand.
TCGGCAAAGCCGCGACCGGGGCGCTCATCCAAACGCTGCGGGAAGGCTCCCCCGCAGCGCGCATCGAGGCTGCCCGCGCCCTGGCCCAACTGGGCGACCAAGCCAGCATCCCCGCCCTGTTCGAAGCCCTGGATAGCCCCTCGCCCTTCGTAGAGCACTGGGCTAACGAGGGCCTGGAGCGCATGGGCGTGGGGATGGTCTTTTTCAACCCCGGCCACTGAGGGTGGGCGGCTTCCCCCCTTGGCGACCTTGCTGGAGGCAACTATGAACCGCCCGACGTGGTTAGCGCGGCTGCTCAAATGGAGTCGGAGCGAATATTTCTGGCTCGCGCTGGCAGCCGTGTGGACTTCTTTTCTCACCGTAACCTACGGTGTGTTGAGGGAAGGCCATTCTTATCGGCCTGAAATGCTCCTCGGCGGCGTGGTCGTCGCCGCGGTGCTTTTTTTGTTGGGATGGGCGCATCCGTCGCTCTACCTCGTGGGGGCTTTCCTCGTAGGCTCGCTCGACGGCATCTACGCGCACGTCGCCCACTACTGGCACATTGGCGATCTGCCCGTGCGGGTGGAAACCGCGCTGGATTCTTCCGGCGGCGAGATGAGCGAATTCCTCGACCAGTTCGTGGTGCATTCCAAGTTCGCCTGGATGCTCATTGCCTACGTGGTCATCGCGCTGGCTTTGGGCGTGTGGGTGTGGTATTTGCACCACCGACGGGCGCAGGAAGCCCCGCAGCACCCCTGGCGGCGGCTGGCGAGAGGGCTTGCCGCGGCTGCCGTGGTGGGCGGCTTGGGCTATTGGGCTGTGGCTTCCTCGTACCCTGCCGTGGCGTTGGGGGTGACCAGCGTGCAGGTTTACACCCGCGTCAATCCGGTGCTGAAGCGCAAGGAAAACGTCGCGGCTTTCATGGCACATGCCAAGCCGCTGCATTGCACTGCGCCTTTCGACAAAATCGTCTACGTGCAGGGCGAATCGGCCAACCGCGATTACATGCACGCTTACGGTTACGACTTGCCGACCACACCCTTCTTGGACGGGTTGAAAGACAAGGTGCAAATCCGCGCCATTTCACCGGCGAATCAGACCATGACCTCCATCCCCATTTTGCTCACCCCCGCCACGGTGGAAAACTACGACGTTTTCTACACCAGCCCCAGCATCATTTCCGACCTGCGGCGGTGTGGCTACCAGACGTTCTGGCTCTCCAATCAACTGCGTTACAGCCCCTATACGGATACGGTTTCTTCCATTGCGGCCGAAGCCGATGTGGTGCGGTTCGTGTTGGAGGAGTTGAACCCGCCTGCCACGCCTCCCGACGGCGCGCTGTTCGAGATCTTTTCACCCGACGAAATCGTGCCGGGGCGCAAGCAAGCCTTCTTCTTCCACTTGATGGGCTCGCATTACGAATGGTCGCGGCGCTATCCGCCCGATCAGGCGCTCATTCCGCATCCCAAGGACCGCATCGAGGAATACGTCAACACCATCTACTACACCGACCATGTGCTCTCCCAAATTTTCGAGCTTTTCCAGCAGCGCGGCGAGAATGTGCTCTTCATCTACACCTCCGATCACGGGGAATGGATGACCGCGACCGCCGGGGGGCACGCCGATGCCCACCCGTACCAGGAAGAATACCGCGTGCCGTTGATCTACTGGGCTACGAACCCCGAAGTGCTGCGCCCGATTGCGGAAGCCACCCAAGGGCGCATCGTCAACACCGAAACGCTCGATTTGCAAATCCGCTTCCTGTTGGGGCTGGAAGACGACCCCGGCATCTCGTATAGCTACAAAGTGCTCAGCCTGGGGCCGGGGCGGGTGAGGGATTACCGCGATCTGCCCTACCTGGGGCATCCGGAAACCCACTGAAGGCCGAGGAGATGGCGATGGCACTGAGTTGGTGGGTATGGTTGATGCTGGCCGCTGTGGCGGCGGCGTGTGTGGGCTGGTTGACCGCCCGGCGCGTAAGCCCTTCCTCTCGATGGTTGGGCTGGGGGCTGGGGGCGGGGGTGCTGCTTTACCCGTTGGAAAGCGCCCTGGTGCGCGCCCTGGTGCGCTGGGTTTACACCACGCCCGCCGGCTTTGCCGACCGCTTGCTGGCCAGCCGCCATATTTTGCCCTTGCAGCACTACCTCGCCGAAGGGGAAGATGCCCTCGCCGCGTTGGTGATGGCTGCGGCGGTGTTGTTGGTCTTCCTCACCTTGGGGTGGATGGCCAAGCGCTCGGCGCGCGTCGCGGCCTTCCTGCATCACCCCTTCACACGCGGCGCGTTTGGCGTGCTGGTGTTGGCCGTAATCGCTTTTGTGGGCTATAACCTGTGGGTGAATTTCCAGTTCCGCCAGCCTCATCCCGTGTTCTACACCGATTGCCATAAGCTCTGGTTCCACCACCGAGATGCGCTCGACCAGACCGTGGCGGCCTTCGATGCCGGCGCGCCGGGGATCGAAATCGACGTGCGTTACGACGTCGCTCGGCGCGAATATTACATTGGCCGTTACGACACCCCCAACCCCCCGCCCGACCAGCGCACTACCCTCGACCAGGTGTTCGACGCTGTGGGAGGACGCGGCTATTTCTGGCTGGATACCAAGACAATTCGCTATCTCACCCCTGCGCAAGCGCAGCAGGCCGCACAAGACATGCGCGCCCTGTTGGCGCGCCACGATGTGCTTTCCCACGCCATCGTCGAATCCGACCGGCCTGAGAACCTGGTGTATTTTTCTCGGCAGGGGCTCTACACGAGTTACTGGATTTTCGACATCGACGAAACGGCCTTCCCGCACACGCTCTTGGGGCAGTATTTGGCGTTGATGCGCATCAAGCGTAACTACATCCACGGCGGTTTCGCGGCCATTTCGTTGGACCACCGCTTTTACACCCCCTTCGTGGCGTGGATGCTGCGCGGGGCGCGCATTCATTTGTTCACCATCAACGACCCCCAAACGCTGGAAACCCTGGTGCACCGCCCCGAAGTCAAGGTGGTGCTCACCGATACCCCCCGTTTCGACATCACCGATTGCCGGTAAGGCCCTATAGGTCTTTCACCAAATACAATTCGCCCCGCTCGAAGCCGCGTGCGAGGTAATAGCGCCGCGTGCCCACCGCGGCGATTACCGCGATTTTGCGGAAGCCAGCCTGGCTGGCGATGCGGTCGGCGGCTTCCAGCAGGCGGGTGCCCAGCCCGATGTGCTGCGCCGCGCCTTGGCGTTCCGCACCCACGGGCAGCGATTGGCCGTAGACGTGCACTTCCCGGATGATGGCAGCCTCGGCCAGGTCGGCCAGGCCGGTGGAAGGCGCGTTGGGCAAGGGCAGGGAA
>CAYVHG010000020.1:0-5982 GCA_964450875.1 uncultured Anaerolineaceae bacterium
AAGGCATAGGGCAACTCCTCGAGGGGGACGTAGCCTACCCAATCATAATCACCCGTCCAGCCGGGCACTGGCAGCCGCCCATCACCCGCCTTCCGAATGGGAACCAAGCCGGGCATCTGATAGCCGATGTTGCCATCCACATCGGCATACACCAAATTTTGAGCCGGGACGTAGAACTTCAACGCCGCGGTGCGGAATTCCTGCCAGTTTCGAGCGGCGTTCATGCCCCAAATCGACTCGAAAGGCGTCGAGGGCGAAAGCGCCGTCCAGGCCAAGGCAATGGCGTAATGCTGCGGCAAAGAAATGCCAGCGCGGTCTTTGAAAGGCGTGGCCTCGGGATGCTTTTTGGGGTCGATGTCGTCTTTGAGAGGGCCGTATGTATCCGAAATGATGGGCCCATGCCTCGAAATGCGCACCGTAATCGTGACCGGTTCGCCGCCCGCCACCTTGATAGTTTCCTGGCGGGTTTCGAAATCAACCCACTTGCCCTGGTATTCGTACTGCATCGGGTTGTCGGGGTTCACCTTTTCGATGAACAGATCCATGACGTCTGGCCCGACGTTGGTGAAACCCCACGCGATGCGGTCGTTGTGACCGATGACGATGCCCGGCACGCCAGCGAACGAGAAACCACCCACCGAGAAGGGACAAGCCGCATTCACCGGCCGGCAATGCAACGACATCTGGAACCAAATCGAGGGCATTTGAATGCCAAGGTGGGGGTCGTTGGCCAAATAGGGCTTGCCGGTATCGGTCAGCGCCCCGGAAACCACCCACGAATTGGAACCCACGCCCATGCCGGTTTCGCCGATGAGGGCATCCAAAGTCTGAAAGCGGTTGGCTACCGTCAACCAAGCGCTGGCAGGCAGGTCACGCGCCGCAGCCAAAGGCGGGCTTTCCTCGTTGCTGCTGCCAGCGCCATCGAAAGGCTGGGTCACGATGGTCGGCTCATCCTTGGGGTAGGGCGGGAAAAGCGTGCTCACCTGCTCTGGGGTGAGATGGGCCAGCAGCACGGCGCGCTCGATTTCCGCGCCGATGTTGCCGCGCAGGTCCCACGCCATGGCCTTGCCCCACACCAGCGAATCCGCCGGCGTCCAGGGGGCAATCTGATAACCGCGGTTGAGGAGGCCCTTCAAAATCAAGTACTCCAGGCTCAGTTCGGTCGGCTTGCGGTCGGCAATGTAGGCGTTGACGCCCGCAGTGTAGGCATCCAAGATGGCTTTGGATTGCGGGGAAAGCTGCTGGTATTCCTGCTCGGCGACCTCCCGCCACCCCATCGTGCGCAGGAATTCGTCGGTTGCCAATTGCGACTCGCCGAACATCTCCGACAACCGCCCGCTACCGACATGCCGCCAGAAATCCATCTGCCAGAACCGCTCCTGCGCGTGGACATACCCTTGGGCAAAAAACAAATCGTGCAGGTCAGAAGCATAAATGCTCGGCACGCCCATCGCGTCGCGATAGACATCCACAGGGGCGTGCAACCCTTTGAGATGCAGTGTTCCCGTGGTTTGAGGGAACGACTTAGGTGCGGCCACCCGCGGCACATACACCTTGAGCCAGAAAGCACCGCCCGCCGCCACAACTACAAGCACCACGAGGGCAGCCAACGCCACATATTTCAAAACCCGCGCCCACTTTTTCATAAGAAATTCTCCTCTCTGCAAATCTGTTTGCAATTTACGCCCATTATACCCATACCTTCGCCAACCACTGCTTTCAAAGCCCCCTTTTCGCCAAATTCCCCCTCACGGGCTGCGGTCGTCGTCGCCTGAGCGCTTCACACAGCCGTGTCCAGGGCTTCCTGCAAGTCCGGCAAAACCTCTTTCACCGTCTCTCGCCCCAACGCGATGAGTTCCGCCGCATGGTCATAGCCCGAAATCACCGTAATTTGCGGCGGGATGGGCGGCTTGAGGAAGAAATCAGGGGGGTACTTCTCGAACCGCTCGACACTGTGAGCACGAATGACGAGGTCCAACGCATCGCCCAGGTTCGCAATGATGCCGCCAAACGTGCTTGCGATCAGCCTTTTGTGCGCCAGGTATTGCCAAAACGAGGCCGAATTGTCCGAATAAACATCCACCCCAATGACGACGTCGGCGCCCATTTTCCGGACCACATCCACCGGCAGGTTGTTCAACAAGCCGCCATCCACCAGGCGCATACCCTCGCGTTGCACCGGAGCGAGCAAGCCGGGAATCGACATCGTCGCCCGCACTGCCGGTGCCAAGCACCCTTCCGTCAACCACACTTCCCGCCCCGAATTCAAGTCGGTTGCCATCAACGTGAGGGGAATGCGCAAATCGGCAAAGGTTTTCTGCCCCAACACGCTGCGCACCCATGCCTCGATTTCCTCGCCCCGAATCAACCCCTGGCGGTTACGCCCCAGGTCGAAAAAGCGCCACAGCGAGCGCAGCCGCAAGCCATGCGTTTGGGCCATCTCAGCCATCTCGTCGGCAGAGAGGCCTGCTGCGTAGCCAGCGGCAATCAGTCCCCCCATGCTGGTGCCAGCGAGAAAATCCACCGACAGCCCTGCCTCGTCGAGCGCTTGCAACACGCCAATGTGTACCAAGCCCCGCGCGCCACCTCCGCTCAATGCAACCCCCAACCGCTTCCGCTTGGGTTCCATACCGCATCCTCCCGAAAAGACATCCGGCACAATTATACCGCCTGGCCTCATCGGCGCGCTGGGCAATCACATTGCCTCGTGCCCACACGCGCCGCGCCCTCGCCTCCGCGAAAGGCCAAAGCGCGCCCAAAGTCTCTTCGCTCATCGCCGAACTTCGGCGCGCTTTTGCACATTTCCCGATTTTCGTCTATAATCGTAACCGTTCCGCCCGCCTGGGCAAACAAACGAACCCGCTTGCGTTCTTCGAAGGCAAAGAAATGGACGACACCCGCTCCGACCGGCTGCAAGGCTACATTCAACGCCTACTGGCAACCCACGCAGAAGCGCTGTGGCATTACCTGCCCCAAGCGGGCGGCATCGTGCAAACGCTGGTAAACACCCTCACCAGCGACGCCTATTTACAACGCCGACCGCCGTTGGGGCCTACCCAATACCTGCTGGGGCTTCCCCCTGCCCAGAGCGAGGCCATCCGCCAAAACAGCCATCTACTCGACACCTTGGCCTTGGCCATTCACAAAGCCGGGCACGATATTGGGCTGCGCTTCCCCGTGCTGCCGCGGGTGCTGCTGGAAAACCGCCCTGAACTGCCGCCCGAAGGCTTCACGCTGGAAGCCCAAATATGGGAACCCGAAGCCCTGCAAGCCGTCCCGCTGGACCCCGAGGTCAATATTCCACCCCAAAGCGCCTACCTCATCATCAACGGGAGCCAAGTGTTCTCGCTGGAACGGCCGCTGGTGCACATCGGCCGCCGCCCCGATAACGACCTGGTGCTGGACGACCCCCGCATCTCCCGCCTGCACGCACAATTGCGCGCCAATCGCGGGCGCTTCATGCTCTTCGACCTGAATTCCACCGGCGGCACCTTGGTCAACGGCAAACGCATCACCGCCACCATCCTTTACCCCGGCGATGTCATCACCCTGGCAGGTACAACGCTGGTGTACGGCCAACGCGCCACCCGTCCGCTGCAGGAACGCCCCTACGAAGCCCAACGGCCGCATGTCGTCAACCTCAAAACCACCGTGACCTTGCGCCGTCCCCCCCTCGACCCCGAAAGCAACGAGGAACACTGATCAGGAGCGACCCTCATGGCACCCTCCAAACCCATTCTCCTCGGCATCATCGGCGGTTCCGGCCTCTATGCCATGGAAGGGCTGGAAGACGTCCAGGAACACACGCTCGAAACCCCTTTTGGGCGCCCCAGTGCGCCCATCGTCGTGGGCACGTTGGAAGGCCAACGGGTTGCCTTCCTGGCCCGCCACGGCATTGGGCACCACATCTCCCCTTCCGAAATCAACTACCGGGCCAACATCTACGCCCTCAAAAGCCTGGGCGTGGAACGCGTCGTCAGCATCAGCGCGTGCGGCTCGCTGCGAGAAGACTATGCCCCTGGGCACATCGTCATCCCCGACCAGCTGTTCGACTTCACGCGCAACCGTCCGCGCTCTTTCTTCGGGGAAGGGCTGGTAGCCCACGTCAGCGTTCCCGAACCGTTCTGCCCCGACCTTTCCGGGCACCTGGCCGCTGCCGTCGAGGCCACCGGCGCGACGCTGCACCGCGGCGGCACCTACATCACCATCGAAGGGCCGCGCTTCTCGACCAAAGCCGAATCCAATGTCTTCCGTTCTTGGGGCATGTCGCTCATCGGCATGACCACTGCGCCTGAGGCCTTCCTGGCGCGGGAAGCCGAAATGTGCTATGCCGTCATGGCGCACGTCACCGACTACGACGTGTGGCACGTAGACGAGGCACCGGTAACGGTCGAAATGGTGATAGAAACCCTGCGCCGCAACCTGCGCACCGCTCAAGAGGCCATCCGCAACCTGGTCAGGCGCTTGCCCGCCGAGCGGCATTGCAGTTGCAGCACGGCTTTGGCCAATGCTCTCATCACCGACCCGGCCGTCATCCCGCCGGAAACACGGAAAAAGCTCAGCCTGTTGGTGGGGAAATATCTCTAAAGCGGCCGCCGTTGCCGCCGAGGCAGGGGAAGCCCTTCCGGCGTGCGCCGCAGCCCCGCACAGGCAACGCGCTCGGTGCCGCCACAATGCCTGCCATCCACGCGCGCCAATGACGATACGAAAGCGTCTTGCTCCCGCCGACCGCTGGCTTCTGCTGGCGGCGGCATTTGTTTTGGGCAACCTGGCTCTGCTCGCCGCCGCCTCGCCGCCGCAGCGCGAAGTGCTCTTCGCGCTCGCCGCAGCATGGCTGGCAGCCGCGCTCTTGCTGCACGCGGCCGCCCGCCGCTACACGCCGCATGCCCCCGCCAGCCTGACGGCCACAGCGCTGGCTTTGAGCGGCTGGGGGATGATGGGCATCTGGCGCGTAGCCCCGCGCTACGGCTTGCGGCAAGCCCTCTGGCTCTTGCTGGCCGCCTTCGCTGCGGCGTTGCTCCTGGCCCTGCCGCGCCTGCTGGCAAGGCTGCAGCGGTGGGCCTTCCCCTTGCTGCTGGCGGGGCTGGCGCTGCTGACGCTGACCTTCCTCATCGGCCGACATCCAAGCGGGGCAGGGCCGCGGCTTTGGCTGGGGTGCTGCGGCCTCTATTTTCAACCCGCGGCGCTGTTCAAAGTGCTGCTGGCGCTTGCGCTCGCAGCCGAGGGCCGACGTTGGCAGCCCCGACTTGCGGCAGTCGTGCTGGCGGCCGTCGCACTGCTGGCCGCGCAACGCGATTTCGGCGCCGCCATTTTTCTGGCCGCACTTTACACCGCTGGGGAAGCCTGCCTGTGGCAACGCTGGCAGCCCCTGGCGGCCGCCGCAGGCGCGGCGTTCCCCCTCGGATGGCTGGCTTACCGGGCATTCCCCATCGTGGGCCAGCGGGTGGAAGCCTGGCTCTTCCCCACCCACTCGCCGCAGCATTACGGTTACCAAATCCTTCAAGCGCTGCGGGCGCTTCGCCACGGCGGGGCCGCAGGGCTGGGGCTGCGCCCCCCAACGCCGGTGCCGCTGGCACATTCCGATTTCATCTTCGTCAGCATCGCCAACGGGTGGGGGTTGGTCGGCGCGCTCGGCTTGCTGGCCCTGCTGGCAATCATCCCGCTGACGGCGCTGCAAATAGGCAGCCCGCCGCGCGCCTTCCCTCGGCGGCTCGCCGCAGCGGTAGGGTTGTACCTCGGCGGGCAAACGCTGCTCATCGTGGGGGGCAACTTGCGGCTGTGGCCGCTGACCGGCATGCCCCTGCCCTTCGTGGCTTCCGGCGGCTCGGCGCTGCTGGCGGCATTCCTCGCCTTGGCCCTGCTGCTACACGCCAGCGAGCACGCGCCCTCGGCGCCTTCCCCAAAAACGGCCAACCGTTGGTGCCGCTATGGCTTGAGCGCCGCTTTCGTGCTGGCTGCCCTCGCCACGGCTTGGTGGATGAC
>CAYVHG010000021.1:0-18441 GCA_964450875.1 uncultured Anaerolineaceae bacterium
GCGAGCCCCGTTGCGGCTGCTGCACCCCGCCGCGTTTTGCTTTGCGCTTGGGCCGCACGGGTGGCTCCGCAACTGAGGCTATTTTACCCGACTTTGTGCCTTCCGCGAGGGGCAAACCGAAAATTTCGGAGAAATACCTCCGAAAGAGCACCCTCCGGCCCACTGGTCTGCGCTCGGCGGCTGTTGTGCATTATAATGTAGGCGTTCTCATTTCTCTCTGGAAGGAGCAGCCATGACCGAACATCGCCCGCGCGGCATGTATTTCGAAGATTTTCAAATTGGCCAGCAAATTGTGACGGCCGGCCGCACCATCACCGAGGCCGACATCATGGCCTTTGCCGGGCTTTCCGGCGATTTCAACCAGTTGCACACCGATGCAGAGTTTGCCAAGGCCACGCCTTTTGGCCAGCGCATTGCCCACGGCTTGCTGGTGACGAGCATTGCCAGCGGTTTGGCTGCGCAGACCGGCATTTTGGAAGGCACGACCATCGCCTTCCGTGAAATCAGCGAGTGGAAGTTTTCCAAGCCGGTCTTCATTGGCGATACGGTGCATGTCGTGCTGGAAGTGGTAGACCTCAAACCGGCGCGGCGGCTGGGCGGCGGTGTGGTCAGCATCAAGGTGGATGTGCGCAACCAGCGCGACGAAACCGTGATGCGCGGGGTGTGGGCGGTCATCATGGCCAGCCGCCCCGCCTGATGGAGTTGCCCGTGCCCGACGAAGCACGCCCTTCGGAGCCTTCGCCCGCCGAAGAGCCGGAAGGCGAGCCAACAACGCCCCCCGAAGCCTCCGGATTGCCGCCCGATGCGCTGCAGCCTGCGGGGTGGGTGCGCGCCGCGGTGAGCGGTGACGCCGCTGCCGAGACGGCCGAGACGGCCCCCGAAAGCCCCCCGCCCGCTCAGGAAGACGACGCGGCGGCGATGGAAGCGGCGCCGCCGTCGGAGCCGGAAGCCGGGGAAGCCACCGCCCCTGCCGCCCCCTCGACGGAACCCCACGACGCGGCCGATGGCAAGCACGTCTATGCCCCGCCGCCAGGGGGATTGCCAGAAGAAACCCTCGTGGTGCCGCTGGACGAATACGGCTTGCCCCTGCCGAGCAGCCATGCCAGCCGCCCTCTGCGGCGGTTGAGTGCTGCCTCGCGCGAGGCTGCACCCCCTGCTGCTTCGACAGCGGACGCGCTGCCCGCGCCCCCTGCTCCCCCGCGAGCGCCTTTCTGGCGTCGTTCCCTCGGCTGCGCCTTGCGGGCCTTCCTCGCTTTGCTCTTCTTGGTGGTGTTGGTGGGTGCAGCCGCGGCTGCTTTTGGGGTTTACAAGTATTACAGCATTGCCGCTACCCTCCCCAGTGTAGATGACCTCAAAAACCGCGCCTCTCATTTCGAAACCACGCGCATCCTCGACCGCAACGGCGACGTCCTCTATGAAATCCTTGACCCCCACGCCGGCCGGCGCACCTACGTGCCTTTGAACAAAATTTCGCCCTACATGGTGGCCGCGACCCTCGCCACCGAAGACAAGCATTTCTACGAGCACCCCGGCGTGGATTTCTGGGCGGTCGCGCGGGCTTTTTGGCAGAACTACACCACGGGCGAGGTGGTTTCCGGCGCTTCGACCATCACCCAGCAGCTTGCGCGAGCGTTGTTGCTTTCCCCTCAAGAACGCTCCCAGCGCACTTACCGCCGTAAATTACGGGAAGCCATCCTCGCGATGGAAATCACCCGCCGCTATTCCAAAGACGAAATTCTGGAACTTTACCTCAACGAAGTGTATTACGGCAACCTGGCCTATGGCGTCGAAGCCGCCGCGGAAACCTATTTCCACACCAGCGCCGACAAGCTCACCCTTGCCCAGGCAGCCTTTTTGGCGGGGCTTCCCCAGGCGCCTGCCGTGTATGACCCTTACACCAACCGCGCGGCGGCCATGCAGCGCTACAAGCAGGTGCTGGCGTTGATCTATCAGACCAGTCAGGAACAAGGCTGCATTCAGGTGAGCAACAGCGTTCATCCGGTGTGCGTGGGGCAAGACGATATCATCCAGGCCTGGCAGACGATGCAGGCCTACAAATTCCCCCCGCCCGAGATTCCCATGCGCTTTCCGCACTGGGTCAATTACATCCGCTCGCTGCTGGAGCAGCGCTACGACCCGCAGACCATCTACCGCTCGGGCTTCACGGTTTACACCACTCTCGACCCCACCTTGCAGCGTAAGGCGCAGGAAATCGTCAGCCAGCAGGTGCAAGCGCTGGCGGCGAAGCACGTCACCGACGGCGCGCTGGTGGCCGTTCGCCCCAGCACGGGGGAGATTTTGGCGATGGTTGGCTCGGCCGATTTCTACAACGAAGCCATCCACGGCCAGGTCAACATGGCCTTGGCTCCCCGCCAGCCGGGGTCGTCGATCAAACCCTACACCTACCTCGCAGCGTTCGAAAAAGGCTGGACCCCCGCGACCCTCATCTGGGATGTGCCCAGCGAATTCCCGCCTTCGGGCAACCCCAACGACCCGCGCCCGCCCTACAAGCCGGTGAACTACGACCATCGCTTCCACGGCCCGGTGACGGTGCGCACTGCATTGGCGAATTCCTTCAACATCCCTGCGGTGAAGACGCTGCAGTTCGTGGGCATTTACGACGACCCGAAGACGCCCCAAAAAGACGGCCTGATTGGCATGGCCGAGCGGTTGGGCATTACCACGCTCACCCGCAAAGATTATGGCCTTTCGCTCACTTTGGGCGGTGGTGAGGTTACATTGCTGGAGCACACGGCGGCCTATGCCGTGCTTGCCAACGGCGGCAAGCGGGTGCCGCCCGTTGCCATCACCCGAATCGTGGATTACCGCGGCAAGACGGTGTACGAATACACGCCGCCCGCAGGGGTGCAGGTCGTGCGGCCGGAACATGCCTACCTCATCACCTCGATCCTTTCCGACAACCAAGCCCGCGCCTGGGAGTTCGGGCTGAACTCGCCGCTTCACCTGCCCTTCCCTGCGGCTGCCAAAACCGGCACCACCAACGATTTCCGCGACAACTGGACGATGGGTTACACCCCCGACATCGCCGTGGGGGTGTGGGTGGGGAATGCCGACAACAGCCCGATGGTCAACAGCACCGGCCTGACCGGCGCAGCTCCTATCTGGTCGGCTTTCATGCAGTATGCCGAAAATTACCTCACCCACGGCCATCCCACGCCTTTCGTGCAGCCGCCCGGCATTGTGACTTACACCATTTGTGCGGTCTCGGGCGCTCAGCCTTCCCAATGGTGCCCCAAGACCCGCACCGAAATCTTTGCCTACGACCAGCCGCCCCTGCCGCCTTCCGAGGATTTGTGGAAACCGGCCCGCATCGATACCTGGACGCAACTTGCCCAATCCGACGCGTGCAACCCCCACGGTCTGTATGCCCGAGAGTGGCTGACCGCCAACGTGACCGACCCGTGGGCACGCAAGTGGCTGCGGGAAAGCAAAGCCGGGCGCGCTTGGGCTGCCAAGATGGGCTTCGAGAACCCGGTCATCTTCTACCCTCAGCGCGCGTGCACTGCCACCGACCCGCGGCCGCTGCTCGATTTCGTCTTCCCCCACGATGGCTCGCTCATCACCGACCCCACGGTAGACATCGTGGTGCAGGCCGATGCCACCCGCGATTTCAAAGACTTCCGGGTCGAAGTGCGCCGCCCCGACGAAAAGCAGTGGCATCGGTTGTATTTCAGCGACGAGCCGGTGTCCCCGCCCGATAAGGTGACCACCTGGAACATCCTCGACACCTGGGGCGAGGAAGGCCCGCCGACTGGCGAGGTCATCCTGGAAATGTACATGCACAGCACCCAAGGCGACTTGAACTACGCCATTCGTCAGATTCGCGTCAGGCTGGCCGTGCCCACCCCAACCCCCACCCCGACGCCGACCCCCACGCCCACCCCCACCCCCACCGTGACGCCGACCCCGACCGTGACGCCTACGCCGACCGCGACTTCCACACCCACGCCCACGCCGACATGGCCGGTTTCCACGCCTTATCCGTCGCCTACCCCCACACCTACGACGCCATGACCGAAAAACATTCCCTGACGACCAACGAAGCGCGTTACCCCGCCGTGCAACACACCCTGTGGGGCGTGTTGGCCTTCAACCTCAGCGTCAGCTTGCTCAAAATCGTGCTGGGCACCCTCACCGGTGCGCTTTCCGTAGTGGCCGATGGCTTCCACTCTCTGGTGGATGCGGCTTCCAACCTCATCAGCCTGCTGATGCTGCGGTTTGCCGCCCGCAAGGCCGACCCCAGCCACCCTTACGGCTATCAGCGCTTCGAGACGCTGGGCGCGCTGTTCATCGGCGTGCTGATGCTGATTGCTGCGGGCGAAATTGCCTTCCAGGCCATCGACCACTGGCGTCATGGTGCGGCGCATGTAGAGCCGCTGGCGCTCTATCTGATGGCTGTGGCCTTCGTGGTCAGCTTGGGGGTGGTGTGGTGGGAAACCCGTCAAGGGCGGCGCTGGAAATCGGAACTGCTTTTGGCCGACGCCGCCCACGTTCGCAGCGACCTCTGGATTACCGCATCGGTAATCGTCTCGCTGATTGGCGTGCGGCTGGGCTATGCCTGGCTCGACCCGGTGGCGGCGCTGGTGGTAGCCGTGCTCATCGTCCACGCGGCATGGGAAGTGCTGGGGCAAGCGGCGCAATACCTTACCGACGCCTCGGTGGTGGATGCCGAGGCGGTCAAAGCCGTTGCGACTTCGGTGCCTGGCGTGCTCGATGCCCACAGCATTCGCTCGCGAGGCCGTCCGACGGCTGCTTTCGTCGATTTGCACATCCATGTGCCGCCCGGCATGGGCACCGAACAAGCCCACGCCCTCGCCACCGAGGTGGAAAACCGCATCAAAGCCGAGGTGGATGGCGTCGTTGAGGCGATGGTGCATGTCGAGCCTGCCGCGATAGCCCCTGACCTTTCCCCCTGGAATGACTTGACCTTGCGCCTGCGCCGCCTGGCCGACGGGCTGGGGCTGGGCATCCATGAAATTTACATCCACGCCTTGCCCGATGGCGGCTATCGCGCCGCAATGCATTTGGAATTCCCCGCGGCCATCACCCTTGCCGAAGCCCACGACCAAGCGGAAGCCTTCATCCGGCGGGCGCGCGCCGAGATGCCGGCCCTGCAGGAAGTCACCGTGCACTTGGAGCCGTTGCCCGGTCGGGTGCTGGCGGCCGAGCAGGCCGACGACGACTTGACAGCCGAGGTAGAGGCTTTTGCAAAATCTCGCTGCCAAGCAGGAGAGATTCGGCAGGTTGTGTTGCAACGCAGCGGCAATCACCTGACCGCGGCGGTGTACTGTGCGCTGCCCGGCGAAATGCCGCTGGAAGAAGCCCATGCCTATGCCGACGCCCTGCAACATGCGCTGTTGAACGCCTTCCCTGCCCTTTCGCGGGCCATCGTCCAGGTAGAACCTGCCTGACCGAGCCCGCGACGCCGAAGGGCACCAGCCTACATGACAAAGGAGCTTCCTATGCCCGACACCATAGGCATCGTTTTAGCCGCCGGTAAAGGCACCCGCATGAAATCCAAGACGCCCAAGGTGCTGCACCCGCTGCTGGGGCAGCCGATGTTGGCTTATGCTCTGCAAGCCGTGCAGGAAGCCACCGGCAGCAAACCGGTGGTGGTCGTCGGCCACGCGGCCGAAGCGGTGCAGGCCGCGTTGGCAGGCCAGGCCAACTTTGCCCTGCAAGAGCCGCCTTTGGGCACCGGCCACGCGGTGCAGGCCGCGCAGAGCGTAGTGCCCGCGGAGGTGCGCTGGGTGCTGGTCTCCAACGGCGACATGCCCCTGCTCACTGCCGGCACCCTGCGCCGCCTGCTGGAAGCCCAGCGCAGCCACGATGGCCCCATCACCATGCTGACCGTGGAAGTGGACGACCCCCGCGGCTTCGGCCGGGTGGTGCGCTTTCCCGACGGGCGGGTGCAAGCCATCGTGGAGGAAGCCGACGCGACCGAGGCGCAGAAACGCATTCGGGAGCTCAACGTTGGCGCGTATTGCTTCGAGGCCGCCTGGCTGTGGGCTTCCCTGCCCAAGCTGCCGCTTTCGCCCAAAGGCGAATATTACCTCACCGATTTGGTCGGCCTGGCCGTGGCAGAGGGGCGCAGCGTGCAGGCTTTGCGGTTGGAAGACCCCACCGAGGCCATCGGCGTCAACACCCGCGTGCATTTGGCAGAAGCCGCAGCCGCGCTCCAGCGCCGCATCAACCGCCGCCTGATGGAAAGCGGCGTGACGCTGATCGACCCCGACCGCACTTACATCGAACCCACCGTGCGCATCGGCCGCGACACCGTGGTGTGGCCCGACTGCTACCTGCGCGGCGCTACCGAAATCGGCGAGGGCTGCGAAATCGGCCCTAACGCCTACATTGTCGATACCCGCATCGGAAACGCCTGCCGTGTTTTCGCTTCGGTGTTAGAATACGCCGTGCTGGAAGACCATGTGGATATTGGCCCCTTCGGCCACTTGCGCAAAGGGGCGCACTTGGCGGAAGGCGTCCACATGGGCAACTTCGGCGAGGTGAAGAATTCCTACCTTGGCCCTGGTGTGAAGATGGGGCACTTCTCCTACATTGGCGACGCTACCATCGCCGCAGAGGTCAACATCGGCGCGGGCACGATTACGTGCAACTACGACGGCGAGCGCAAACACCCCACGAAGATCGGCAAGGGCGCGTTCATCGGCAGCGACACCATGCTGGTGGCCCCCCTGGAAATCGGGGAAGGCGCCCGCACCGGCGCCGGCGCCGTGGTGACGAAGAACGTCCCCCCTTATAGCCTGGCGGTCGGTGTTCCGGCACGCGTGATTCGTAAACTGGAGAAGAAATAACGCCGGGGTGGACCACCGCACACGAGGAGTTTATGGACGAGACCGACCTATGGTGGCTCTATACCCTCTTGGCGCTGCTGCTGGCGTTGGATTTGACGCTCGCGGCAGTGCGGGCCGGGGTGTTGCGCCTTTCGTTGAGAGACCTTTCCCGCCTGCGCGAGACCGACAACGCGACCTTCCACCGTTTGCTGGATGTGCTGCGCCGCCGTGACCCCTTGCGGTTGGTGGTGCAGTTGGGCATGCTGCTGGCGCATTTCTTCGTGAGCGGCGGGGTGCTCTATCTCGCCGTCCGCATCTACCGTTTGCCCCTGAACGACCTGGGCGCTCTGCTGGGGTTGTTGGCCGCGGTCGCGCTGGCCGTCGGCGCGCTGGAATGGCTGCTCGATACGCTGGTGCGCGGCCGCCCCGCCGCGGTTCGCTGGGCGGTGCCCTGGGCCGAGCGCCTCACGGCCTTGGCTTCCCCCTTCGACCGCTTGTTTTCCCGCCGCACCGAAGCCGATTGGCTGCTCAACGACGAAACGTTCCAGGCGCTGCTCCAGGCCAATTTCCAGGAAGGCCGCTTGGAGCAGGAAGAGCGGGCTATGCTGCGTTCCATCATGCGCTTCGGCGAGACCCTGGTGCGGGAAATCATGGTGCCGCGCATCGATATGGTGGCAGTCGAAGTCGATACCCCTTTGCAAGAAGCCATCGACCTTTTCATCCAGACCGGCTTTTCCCGTTTGCCCGTCTATGAGAAGAAAGTAGACGACGTCATCGGCCTGCTCTATGCCAAAGACCTGCTGCCCATCTGGCGGGAAGGCCGGGAAAGCGCCCGCACTTTGCGCAACCTGCTGCGGCCGGCCTATTTCGTGCCCGAAGCCAAGAAGGTGGACGAACTGCTGGCCGAGATGCAGC
This sequence comes from uncultured Anaerolineaceae bacterium, assembly GCA_964450875.1. Taxonomy (GTDB): domain Bacteria; phylum Chloroflexota; class Anaerolineae; order Anaerolineales; family DRMV01; genus DRMV01. The sequence goes on from CAYVHG010000021.1 coordinate 7,731, forward strand.
GCCGCCGAATGCACATGGCCCTGGTGGTGGACGAGTACGGCGGCATTGCCGGTTTGGTCACCTTGGAAGACATCGTCGAGGAAATCATCGGCGAGATTCAAGACGAGTACGACCTCGAGGAAGAAATTCCCGACATCCGCCCTTTGGGCCCCGGGGAATACCTGCTCAGTGGCCGCGCCGACATCGACGACATCAACGAAGCCCTGGGCACCGATTTCCCCTCGGAAGACGCCGACACCTTGGGCGGCCTTTTGCTCACCGTGACCGGCCACATGCCCGCCGAGGGTGAAGCCGTGACCATTGGTGGTTTCCTGTTCACCATTCGCAAAGTAGACCAACGGCGCATCGTGTTGGTGCACGCCCGCCGTCTCATGGAAGGCGAGGCCGTGGCACCCGCCGTTTCCGAGGATGTTCATGAAGCCTGAAGTGCAAACCCAACTGATTCGCGCCGCTCAGGCGGTGCGTCGCCATGCTTACGCGCCTTACTCCCACTACCCCGTGGGGGCGGCGTTGCTGACCCGCAGCGGCAAAATTTACACCGGCGTGAACGTCGAAAACGCGGCCTTCCCGTCGGGGATGTGCGCCGAACGGGTGGCGGTGTTCAAGGCCGTTTCCGAAGGGGAACGGGCGTTCGAGGCCATTGTGGTGGTCACCGAAAACGGCGGCGCGCCGTGTGGCGCCTGCCGTCAGGTGCTGGCCGAGTTCGGCACCGACCTGGAAGTGGTGGCGGCCGACGCCGCTGGCACCGTGGTGCTGGAAACCACCCTGGCCGACCTGCTGCCCGCCTCGTTTGGCCCCCAAAGCCTGCCCGGCACGGAGGAAGCCTGATGCGGGTGCTGGTGTTTTCCGATATCCACGCCAACCTCACCGCCCTCGAGGCCGTGCTGGCCGACGCGGGCGCGGTGGATGCCTATTGGTTCTTGGGCGACCTCGTGGGTTATGGGCCGGACCCCAACGAATGCGTGGCGCGCGTCCGCTCGTTGCCCAACCTCTCGGCCGTGTTGGGCAATCACGATGCGGCAGTGTTGGAGAAGATGCCCCTCAATTGGTTCAATCGTGAGGCCCGCAACCTCATCCGCTGGACGCAAGAGCGCCTCACACCCGAAAACTTCGCTTTTTTGCAGCAGTTGCCCGAACGGCAGCCGCAAGGGGAGGTGCTGTTGGTGCACGGCAGCCCGCGCGCGCCGGTGACGGAGTATATTTTGACTGCCGAGATTGCCGCCGAATCGCTGGCGCACACCGAGGCAGATTTCTGCTTCGTGGGGCACACCCACGCTCCTGCCCGCTGGCAGGAAGAAGACGGCGGTGTGCGCTTTTGCCCGCCTGGGGTGGGGGAAGCCCTGCAGCTGGAGCCGCGGGCGATTCTCAACCCGGGGTCGGTGGGGCAGCCCCGCGATGGCGACCCGCGCGCCGCTTATGCCCTTTACGACACCGAAACCCGCACGTGGGAATGGCGGCGGGTGCCTTACGACATCGGCGCCGTGCAGCAGCGCATGCGGGCCTGGGGGCTTTCCCCTACGAACATTTTGCGGCTGGCCGTAGGCCGCTAAGGGAGCGACGGCGATGCAAGGGTCTCCTGCTTCCCGCGAGACGTGGCCGTGGTGGCGCTGGTTGCTGGTAGCCGGTGCTTTGGTGCTGGCCGAGGTGGCTTTCTTTGTGCTCGTGTTCCGCCCTCGCCAAAGCCCTGCCCCCACACCTACCCCCTCGCCCGCCGCAACCTCGGCTGCCCCGAACGCGACGGCCGCTCCTGCCGCCGATATGCAGGGCCAGGTCTATAAGGCGCGGGTGGTGGCGGTCTTGGAAAGCCGCCCTATCACCCTCGGGGACCATCGGCAAACGTCTCAAAAAGTCCGCATTCGCTTGCTGGAAGGCCCCCTTGCAGGCACCGAAATGGTGATGGACTTTGGCCAGCGGCAGACGTTGCCGTCTGATATGCACCTGAGCGTTGGCGATGAGATTTTGGTCAACGTCTTGCGTCGTCCCGATGGCGGGCTCATCGTCTATTTCGTCGATTTCGTCCGCTTGCGGGCGATGTTCATCTTGTTTTTGGTGTTCGCGTTCTTTACCATTGCGGTCGGCGGCTGGAAAGGGCTGCGGGGGCTGCTGGGGATGGCCTTTAGCTTTCTCGTCATCTTTTTGTTCATCTTGCCGCAAATTCTCCACGGCCACAATCCGGTGGTGGTGACGGTGTTGGGCTCGGCGGTGCTCTTGGGCGTGACGTTGTATTTGATTTACGGCTGGACGTTGAAGACCCACGCGGCCGTGTTGGGCATTTTGGCAGCCTTGGTGATTACGGGTGTGTTGGCCCAATATTTCGTCGTGCTCAGCCGCTTGACCGGCTTCGGCAGCGAAGACGCCCTTTACCTCATCCAGTTTTCCACGGTGCGCATTGACATTCGCGGCTTGGTGCTCGCCGGGATGTTGGTGGGCGCTTTGGGCGTGTTGGACGATTTGGCGATTACCCAATCGTCGGTGGTCTTTCAGCTCTATGCCACCGATCCGACGCTTTCGTTTCGGGCGCTCTATCGCCGCGCGATGCAGGTGGGGCGTGACCATGTGGCCGCTACGGTGAACACCTTGGTGTTGGCTTACACCGGCGGCGTGTTGCCTATGCTGTTGTTGTTTTACCTTACCAACGAACACCCCTTGCAAGTGTTGAATTACGAGTTCGTGGCGCAGGAAATCATCAGCATGATGGTAGGGTCGCTGGGGTTGATTGCCGCCGTGCCCTTGACCAACCTGTTGGCGGTTTCCTTGGCGCATTATCGCGGGCGGCTGGGCCCCGTGGGACGTTACCTCGGTCCACCCGACCGAGGCGAGGGGCATGTGCATGTGCATTGAGGTTGGCAACGGTCTTGCCGTTTTTCGGAGAGCCGAGGAGCCATGAGGAAGTTTCTTCGCCGCTTGGGGCAGTGGTTCGTGCCGGGTTTGGGCATCAAGCGCTGGCTGGGGCTCATTGTGCTGGGCACCACCCTGTTGGGGTTGGGGCTGGCGGTGCTGCTGTTGAATTTTTACCGCACTGCGCCGCAGGCGTGGTGGTTGCCCTTGCTTTCGGCGGCTGCGCTGCGCTTTCTGCCCCGTTGGTTGCGGGCGGCGATTTTTGGCGCTGCGGGCTTTTTGGCTTTGGGCTGGGGGCTGTGGGGGCTGAGCAGCACCCTGCTGGCGCCTTTCTTGCGGGCCGACAAGCCCATTGTGGAAACACTGGCCGAATACCGCCGCAAGGAGCACGGCCCGCATGTAGTGGCCATCGGCGGCGGGCACGGGCTTTCCACGCTGTTGCGTGGGTTGAAGCATTACACCCACAACATCACCGCGGTGGTTACCGTGGCCGACGACGGCGGCTCGTCGGGGCGTCTGCGCCGCAGCTTGGGCATTTTGCCCCCCGGCGATATCCGCAATTGCTTGGCAGCCCTTTCCAACGACGAGGCTCTGCTTACCCAACTCTTCCAGTATCGCTTTGCCGATGGCGGCGGCGAGCTGGACGGCCATGCCTTTGGCAACCTGTTCATCTCCGCGCTCAGCGCGATCACCGGCAGCTTCGAAGAGGCGGTGGCGGAATCGGGACGGGTGCTCTCGGTGCATGGCCGGGTTTTGCCTTCCACCTTGCGGCAGGTGCACTTGGCCGCCGAGGTGGCATTGCCCCACGATGCGGTCAGTGTGCAGGTGGTGGGGGAAAGCCGCATTCCCGAGATGGCGGGACGCATTCAACGGGTGTGGCTGGAGCCTGAGCAGCCACCGGCTTTCCCGGCGGCCATCCGCGCCATCTTGACGGCCGATATGGTGGTGGTGGGCCCGGGTAGCCTTTACACGAGCATTTTGCCCAACTTGCTGGTGCCCGATATCGCCGCCGCACTGCGCGCGACCCGCGCTTTGCGGGTGTTCGTGTGCAATGTCGCTACCCAGCCCGGCGAAACGGATGGCTTTTCGTGCCAGGACCACCTCGCGGTCATCGAGGCTCATGTCGGGAAGGATTTGTTCAACCTGGTGCTGGTGAACCATGCGTTCGAAGGGCAGTTGCCGCCGAAGGTGGCCTGGGTGCGGGTGGAAGAGAACCGCCCTTTGCCTTACCCCATGCACAGCGCGGCGCTTTGTTCCCCCGACGCACCGGCCCGCCACGACCCCGAAGCCCTGGCCACCACTTTGATGCGCCTGCTGGAAAGCCGCACCGGCCCGCTCAAAACGTAGCCCGCTTGTTTGGAGTTTTCCCCATGCCGCTGGTTTACCTCGCTTTGGGTTCCAACCTCGGCGACCGTGCCGCCCATCTGGAAGCCGCCCGCGCTGCGCTGGCCCGCAAGATGACGCTGCAGCGGGCTTCCCGCATTTACGAAACGCCGCCTTGGGGCTATGTGAAACAACCGGCTTTCCTCAACCAGGTCGTGGCTGCCGACACCGCCTTGGGGCCGGAAGCGTTGCTCACTTACCTCAAATATCTCGAAGCCGAACTGGGGCGGGAACCTTCTTTTCGCTATGGGCCGCGGGTCATCGATTTGGATATTTTGTTCTACGGCAGCCTGGTGTTGGAAACGCCGCATTTGGTCATCCCTCACCCGCGGCTGCACGAGCGGGCTTTCGTGTTGGTGCCTTTGGCCGAAATTGCTCCCAATCTGCGGCATCCGCGCCTGGGGTTGACCGTGGCCGAAATGGCCGCTCAGGTGGACGCGGCAGGCATTACCGTGTGGGAAGGGTGAGAGCGGTATGCTCGCGGCGCGAAGATCGTCGTTAGGGGCGGTGAGCCCCTCATTTCTGTGGAAAGTGGTGTCATGATGCCAGCCATTCTTGTGCTTCACGGTCCTAACCTCAACTTGCTGGGCACGCGCGAGCCTGAAATTTACGGCACGCTGACCCTGGATGAGATCAACCGCCGTTTGGAAGCCCTGGCCGCCGAGTTGGGCGTGACGGTGCGGGCTTTCCAGAGCAACAGCGAGGGCGCGCTGATCGATGCTCTCCACGATGCCCGCGCCTGGGCGGACGGGGTGGTGTTCAACCCCGGCGGTTACACGCACACCTCGGTGGCGCTGCGCGACGCGGTAGCGGCCATCGGTTTGCCGGTGGTCGAGGTGCATCTTTCCAACGTCCACGGGCGCGACGACTTCCGCCGCCGTTCTTTGATCGCGCCGGTGTGCCTGGGCAGCATCAGTGGGTTTGGGTGGCGAAGCTACGCATTGGGTTTGCGTGCTTTGGCCGCCTATCTAGCCGAGGGCGACGGGCGGCCATGAACGCTTCCGAGGGGGCTGCTTATCCCGTGCCGGCCTGTGAGGTGCGGCGTGAGCTCGTGGTCGTCAACTCCCGCTTCATTGCGGCGCTGGCGCCTGCTGCCACCGTGGAAGCCGCGCGGGCTTTCATCGCTCGGGTGCGTCGGGATTTCCCCGATGCCACCCATCATGTGCCGGCCTACATTGTGGGCGGCGGGGCGAGCGCGGTGTCCCACGCCTCGGACGACGGCGAACCGGCGGGGTCGGCCGGGCGGCCGGTGCTGGCCGTGTTGCGAGGCAGCGGCCTGGGCGATGTGGCCGTGGTGGTGACCCGCTATTTCGGCGGCACCAAACTGGGCATCGGCGGGCTGGTGCGGGCCTATACCCAGGCTGCCCAGCGTGTGGTCGCCGTGGTGCCGCGGGCCCGTAAGGTGCTCAGCCATACCGTGATGTTGGGGTTGCCCTATAACCGCTTGGAGCAGGCAAGGCGCTTGGCAGCACGGCACGGCGGCACGGTGCTGGACGAAGCCTTTGCTGCAGAGGTGACCCTCACGCTGCGTTTCCCCGTGGCGGCCTTTCCTGCGTTTCAGGCGGCGCTGCGCGAGCTTTCTGCGGGACGGTTGGAAGCCGTGGTGCTGGAAACCGACATGGTGCGCCTGCCGCCGCCCGATATGAGCCCCTGCGAGCAGGCCGCGCCCTGAGGCCGTTCGCGTGGCAGACGCCGATTCATAGCCGAGCGTTGTTTGTGACGATGGAAACTTCTTGGAACTTCCGCCTTTTGTTGATGCCGCCCGCCGCGGGCGCATGGAACATGGCTGTGGACGAAGCCGTGTTGGAAGCCGTGGGGCGCGGGGAAGCCCCTCCCACGCTGCGGCTTTACGCGTGGTCCCCGCCGTGCCTTTCGTTGGGGCGCCATCAGCCTGCGGAGGAAGTAGCCCATGAGCGCCTGGCTTCCCGGGGCTGGGAATGGGTGCGGCGGCCTACCGGTGGCCGAGCGATTTTGCACACCGACGAGCTGACTTACGCGCTGGTTGCCCCTGCCGATCATCCTTTGATGCGGGGCGGGGTGCTGCCCAGTTACCGCCGCATTGCCGCGGGCCTGCTGGAAGCCTTGCGGCTGTTGGGCGTGGAAGCGCAGATGGAAGGCGAGCGTCCCCCTGAGAAGCAGCCGGCGGCGGTGTGTTTCGAAACGCCCTCCAGTTACGAAATCACCGTGCGCGGGCGGAAACTGCTCGGCAGCGCGCAGGCGCGGCGCGGCGGGGCGGTGTTGCAGCACGGCAGCCTGCCGTTGTGGGGCGATTTGGGACGCATTGCCGATGCCTTGCGTTTTCCCGATGAGCGGGCGCGCGAGGCGGGGCGTGCTGCCGTGCGGCAGCGTGCCCTCACGGCCTCGGAGGCCGCGGGGCGCGAAATCGGCTGGTGGGAAGCCGCGGATGCTTTCCGCCGCGGCTTGGCGGCCGCGCTGGGGCTGCGGCTCGCCTTTGGTGTGCTCACCGAGGGGGAATTGGCGCGCGTAGCGGCGCTCACCCGCGGCGCTGACTGAGCCGCGCGGCAGCGCCATACTCGGCGCTTTTTGTGTAGTGCCGGGGAGGGGCGAGCGCAGCCCCTCAGGCTTTCAGCCTTCCCGCTTCTGCCAGCGCAACGAAGCGCGCGGCTGCGCCCTCACACGCGGCGCTCACGGCCAAACTTTTTGCCCGTTGCATTCCATTTGGTGCAGTTTGGCAAACACTTTCTCCCGCACCGCCGGGGGCAGCGTGGCGTAACCGAGATCGGCCGCTTTCTTCGCTGCCGCTTCATCGGTCAATGCCCAGCGGATGAAATCCACCAATGCCTTGGCCTTGGCGCAGTTTTGGTAGCGCTTCATGTGGACGATGAGGTAAGTGTAGCCCATGATCGGCCAGGCGTTCTCACCCGGCGCGTTCACGATGGTTGCCGTGAGGTGTTCGTCGAAGGCATTGGCAAAGGAGCTCATGGCGTCTTGCATGGTGGCGGCGTTGGCTTCCACCGTGTTGCCCGCAGCGTTGACGAGCTTGGCCATCGGGATGGCGTTGCTCTTGGCATAAGCCAGTTCGACGTAGCCGATGCTGTAAGGGGTAGATTGCACGGCCTGCGCCACGCCGGGGTTCCCTTTGCCCCCCACGCCGTGCCCGGCCGCGTCGGCGGGCCATTCCACGGCTTTGCCAACCCCAATTTGCTCTTTCCAGGCCGGGTCGACTGCCGCCAGGTAAGCGGTGAAGATCTCGGTCGTGCCCGACCCATCGGAGCGGTGCACAACGGTAATCGTCTGGTCGGGCAGGTTCACGCCGGGGTTGAGTTTGGCAATGGCGGGGTCGTTCCATTTGGTGATCTTGCCCATGAAGATGCCCACCATCGCGGGGCCGTCCAGCACCAGCGTTTTGAGCTCAGGCAGGTTGTAAACCGGCACGATTGCGCCTGCCACCATCGGCAGCATTTGCAGGTCGGGCATTTTTTGATATTGAGCCTTGCTCAGCAGGGAATCCGAGCCGGCGAAATCGACCGTGCCATCCATGATGGCCTTCTGCCCGCCGCCTGAGCCGATGCCCTGATAGTTGATGGTGACGTCGGGCTGCACCGATTTGTACATCTGAATCCACTCGTTGTAGACCGGCAAGGGGAAGGTCGCGCCGGCGCCGTTCAAGACGATGGGGCCCGCTTGCTGGCCGTTCTCTGGGGAAGCAGCGTTGCCGCCGCAGGCAGCCATGGCCAGCGCCGCGCTGGCCAGCACGATGAACAGAAGCACTTTGCGCATTTTCTCCTCCAAATCTGGGTAGGATGGTCGTGACAAGCATCGCAAAAGCCCGCGGTTTTACCCGGCCGAGGGCCCCTTGCCCTGCCTCGCGACGGGGGGCGAGGAACTCGCCTTGGCAAGCGTCTTTCTCGCGTTGGCGCCGCGGTCGCCTGCAAGATGCCTCGAGAGAAGGGGAAAACGCCTCGGCGCGGGCTCTGCCAAACAGCGCCCAGTGGTTTCCCCCGTGCAAGAAGTGTGTCGTGCCAGGTCGTCATGGCTCAGCACAAGTCGGGGCGGGCGGACTCGAACCGCCGACCCCCGCGTCCCAAACGCGGTGCGCTTCCAACTGCGCTACGCCCCGTTGCCGTCGTTTACGACAGCAAGTATAATGCCCTCACGCGGCAGCGTCAAGCAGCCTTGAGGCGCTGCGCCCTGCTCACCCTCTTTTCTCGGATGTGCTCATGCCTGTCACCCTCACCATTCCCGAAGCGCACGTTGGCCTGTTACAGGTTTCCCGCCCGCAGGTGCTGAACGCCCTTTCGTGGGAAGCCATGCAGGCTTTTGGCGAAGCCGTAGAGGCCGCGCGCGCGGCCGACTTGCGCGCCCTGGTCGTCACCGGCGGGGGGCGCGCTTTCATCGCAGGGGGCGACCTGAAGGAACTGGCCGCTTACCCCACCGAGGCCGATGGCCGCCGGATGAGCCGGTTGATGACCCGCGCCTTGCAAGCCCTGGAGAGCCTCCCCTTCCCGACGATTGCCGCGGTGAACGGCCCGGCGCGCGGCGGGGGTTCCGAGGTGGCGCTGGCCTGTGACCTCCGCGTGCTGGCCGAGAACGCCGATTTGGGTTTCGTGCAGGTTGCCTGGTACGTCACCCCCGGGTGGGGGGCTGGGCAGCGGTTGTTGCGGTTGGTGGGATATGCCCGCGCCCTGGAATGGCTGTTGACGGGCAAAGTGCTCTCGCCGCAAGAGGCGCTGGAACACGGCCTGGCCAACCGGGTCGTCCCGGCAGGGGAAGCTCTGCCCGCGGCGCTCTCGCTGGCGCGCGAAATCGCCGCGTTGCCTCCCGCGGTCAGCCGCGCCATCAAAGAGGTGCTGCGTGCCGGGCTGACCTTGCCCCCCGCTACCGCCGCGTGGTTCGAGCACGAGCTCTTCCCCCCTTTGTGGGCTGCGCCCGAGCACGTCGAGGCAGTGCAGCGCTTCGCTGCCCGAAAACGCAAAGGCAAAGCCTAAGCCATGCCGGTCCCTTCCTCTTTGCCCCCTTCGCTTTACCATGCCCACCACGGCGCCTTCGCCGACGACCTTCCTTTTTGGGAAGGTCTGGCCGCCCGCGCCGCGGGGCCGGTGTTGGCGCTGGGCTGCGGCACGGGGCGGGTGGCGCTGCCCCTCGCGGCCGCGGGCATTCCCACCGTGGGGGTGGATTGGGACGCCGGAATGTTGGCTTTTTTGCAGCGTCGGCTTGGGTCTCATAGCGGCGGCCTGCCCCTGCGGCTGGTGCAGGCCGATTTCCGGGCATTGCCTTTCAGGGCGGCCACGTTCCCCCTTGCCGTGCTGCCGTGCAACACCTACACCACCGTGCCGCCGCGCGAGCGGCGCGCTTTCCTGCAGGGGGTGGCGCAGGTGCTGCAGCCGGGCGGGCTGTTCGCTTTCAGCGCACCCAACCCGCTTTTGGTGGCTTCTCTGCCTGCCGTGGAGGAAGCCGAGCCCGAAACCGCTTTCCGTCACCCCGAAAACGGCTTGCCGGTTCAGGTGAGCAGCGGCTGGCGTCGGACGGAGGACCGCTGGACGGTGCTCTGGCATTACGATACGCTCCACCCCGATGGCGCAGTTTCACGCCAGACGGTCTCTCAAACCCACTGGCTGGCCTCGCCAGCCAGCGAACTCGCCCGTCTGGAAGCCGCCGGATTGCACCCTTTGGCCCAATATGGGGGTTTCGACGGCGCGCCGCTCGCCCCCGATGCCCCTTATTGGGTGGTCGTCGCGCGGCGTCTTTAACAAAATTCCTATCTCGTGCTTGCATTTTTCTAACACGCCTTTGCTATGCTATGGGTAGCCGGATGAGAAAACCAGCAAAGGAGGTGTGTTATGACCCTGTATCGCATGGATCCCTTCCGCCGGATGGAGCGGTTGATGGACGCGATGGACCGCCTGATGGAAAGCAGCGTGGTGCCGGTGAGCGACACCCGCCAGCGGGGCGTGCGCATTCCGCTGAACGTCAAAGCCGCCGACGATGCCTTCACCATCACCGCTTGGGTGCCCGGCTTGAGCAGCGACGATTTGCACATCGAGGTGCTGGAAGACACGGTCGTGCTTTCGGGTGAGTTCAAGGCGCCGGAAGGCGAAGGGCTGCTGTTGCAGGAAATCCCCACCGGCCCCTTCAAGCGTGTCATCACTCTGCCCACGCCGCTGGAACCGGGCAAAGCCAAAGCCGAGATCGCCGACGGCGTGCTGACGCTGCACTTGCCGAAAGCCGAAGCCGTGCGCCCGAAGGAAATCAAAGTCATCGCGAAGAAATAACGCGTGGGCGCACCCTTGCTATGAACACTCGAACGTGCAGAAGCCCCCAACGTGGGGGCTTTTGCGCGTCGAGGGGCAGGAGGTTGCTGGCTATGTGCCCAATTGCTTGTGTAAATCTTCCCAGCGGGCGTAGAGGGCTTCCAAGGCGGCTTGCTGGGCGGCGTAGGTTTCCCCCAGGCGGCGCACTTCGGCGGGGTCGGCGGGCGGGTTGGCCAGGCGGGTTTCCAGCGCGGCCAGGGCCTCTTCCCGCGCGGTGA
>CAYVHG010000022.1:0-6468 GCA_964450875.1 uncultured Anaerolineaceae bacterium
AAGAAATTCACACCGCGCCCATCATCAGCCATTGGGTGTGGTATCGCGTGGGTTCGCGTGACGAAATCCCCGGCATCACGGGCATCAGCCATTGGGTGGAACACATGCAGTTCAAAGGCACCCCGCGCTTCCCCGCGGGGGTGCTCGACAAGGCCATTTCTCGCACGGGCGGCACGTGGAACGCCTTCACCTATCTGGATTGGACGACGTTTTTCGAAACCATGCCGGCCGAGCAAATTCAACTCGCGCTGGATCTGGAAGCCGACCGCATGGTCAACAGCACGTTCGACCCCGAAGAAGTGGCTTCCGAGCGCACGGTGGTGATTTCGGAGCGGCAAGGCAACGAAAACGAGCCGACCTTTTTGCTGGCCGAAGAGGTGCAGGCCGCGGCGTTTCGGGTGCATTCCTATCACCATGAGGTCATCGGCGACCTGGCCGACCTGGAGACCATGACCCGCGACGACCTCTACCGTCACTACCGCACCTACTACATCCCCAACAATGCGGTCGTGGCCGTGGCGGGCGATTTCCAGGCCGAGGCCATGCTTCGGCGGGTCGAGGAAGCCTACGGCAGCATCCCCGCGGGCGAACCCCCGCCCCGCCGCGCCCGCCCCGAGCCGCCCCAGCGGGGGGAACGCCGCGTGACCGTGGAAGGCCCCGGCGAGACCACCTTCCTGCAGGTGGCTTACCACGCCCCCAACGCCACCCACCCCGACTTCTTCCCCCTGCTCGCGTTGGATAGCCTGCTGAGCGGCCCAACCAACCTCAACCTGTTTGGCAGCGGCCTCACCAACAAAACCTCGCGGCTCTACCGCGCGTTGGTGGATACCCAATATGCGGTCAACATCGGCGGGGTGTTGCACCCCACCATTGACCCTTATCTCTATACCTTGCACGCCATCGTCCACCCCGCGCATCGCCCTGAGGAGACCCTGGCCGCGCTGGACGCGGAAATCGCCCGCCTGCAAGATGCCCCGCCCAGCGCGGATGAGCTGCAACGCGCCCTCAAACAGGCCCGCGCGCTCTTTGCCTACGGCAGCGAAAGCATCTCCAATCAGGCCTTTTGGATGGGCTACAGCGCGATGTTTGCCGAGTATGCGTGGTACACGGCCTTTCTGGACCGCCTGGCCGCGGTCACGCCTGCCGACGTCCAACGCGTGGCGCAAACCTACCTGCGGCCCCAAAACCGCGTGGTGGGCGTTTACCGCCCCATCCTCTGACCCACTTGCACTCTGCTCCCTCGGAGGTCTCATGCTCATCGACGCCCATGAAGATCTGGCCTGGAACATGCTTTCCCTTGGCCGCGACTACACCCGCAGCGCGCACGAAACCCGCCGCTTGGAAGCCGAAAGCGGCAGCCCCGCGCCCGAAATCAACGGCAACACCCTCTTGGGCTACGCCGACTACCTGCGCGGGCAGGTGGGCATCGTGTTCGGCACCTTGTTCGCCCCGCCCAAACGCCGCCAGGCCGGCAAATGGGACCGGCCAGCCTACGCCAACGCCGAAGAAGCCCACCGTATCTACCGCGAGGAGCTCGGCCTTTACCATCGCCTGACCGAGACGCACCCCGACAAATTCCGCTTGCTGCGCACCCGCGGCGACCTGAACGCCCACATCGCCGAATGGAAGCAGAAGCCCCCGGAAGCGCCCAAGCCTATCGGGCTGGTGGTGCTCATGGAAGGCGCGGAAGGCGTGCGCTCGCCGGACGAGCTGCCTTCCTGGTGGGAAGATGGCCTGCGCGTCATCGGCCCGGCGTGGGCAGGCACCCGCTTCTGCGGCGGCACCGGCGAGCCCGGCCCCCTCACCGACGCGGGCCGCGCCCTGCTGCGCGGCATGGCCGCTGTCGGCTTCCTGCTCGACATCAGCCACATGGACCCGCAAGCCGCCCGCGAGGCGCTGGAAATGTACGCCGGCAGCGTCATCGCCAGCCATGCCAACCCTGCAGCCCTGCTGCCCGAAAGCACCAGCAACCGCTTCCTGCCCGACGACGTCATCGACGCCCTCGCCGCCCGCGACGGCGTCGTCGGCATCGTGCCCTACAACCGCTTCCTCGATGCCGCCTGGAAGCCCGGCGACCCGCGTCTGCCGCTCGAAAAGGTGGTCGAGCACATCGACTACATTTGCCAGCGCACGGGCAGCAGCCGCCACGTCGCCATTGGCTCCGATTTCGACGGCGGCTTTGGCGTGGAAATGGTGCCCGCCGACCTCGATACCGTGGCCGATTTGCAAAAACTCGCCCCTCTGCTGGAAGCCCGCGGTTACACCAACGACGACATCGCGGCCATCTTTGCCCATAACTGGCTGCGCAAACTCAAAACGGTGCTGAAATAGCCTATGACCCCATCATCCACTTTTTACATTGCCATCGAAGGCGTGATCGGTGTGGGCAAGACCACCTTGGCCCGCCTGTTGCAGCCGCGCCTCGGCGCGGACGAGCTGCTGCTGGAAGTCTTCGAGGAAAACCCCTTCCTCGCCAAGTTCTACGAAGACCGCGCCCGTTACGCTTTCCAGACGCAGATTTTCTTCCTGCTCAGCCGCTACCATCAGCAAAACCGCGCCGTGCCCGGCTTCCTGGAAAGCGGCAAGAGCCTGATTGCCGACTACACTTTCGAGAAAGATGCCCTCTTCGCGCGCATCAACCTGGAAGGCGACGAGCTGGAAATGTATTACCGCGTGCACGAGGCGTTGGCCGAAAAGATCCCCCGCCCCGACCTGGTGGTTTACCTGCGCGCCGAGCCCGAAGTGCTGATGCAGCGCATTGCCCTGCGCGACCGCCCTTACGAGCGCAACATGGACCCGGCCTACATCGCCCAGCTGCACGCGGCCTATGAAGACCACTTCGCCAACCATCACCGCGGCGAACCGGTGCTGACCATCGATACCACTCACATGGACTTCGTCCGCTACCCCGAGCATTTGGAAGACATCGAGCACCGCATTCGGCGGGCGTTGCACTTGCCGCCGTATCAGAGCCGGTTGCCGATATAGCCGCGCCCAAGGGGATGTCGGCGAGGGGTTCGGCCATCGGGGCGTGCCTTTTTGTGCTATCATAAAACCAGCGCCCGTGCTGTGCTGTAAAAGGAAACGATGAACCTCAACCGGAAGCGTGCCCTTTTCTACCTTGCCCTCAATGTGGTGGTTTCGGCCTGCACGGCGTGGGGTGTGCTGACCCTGTGGGGGCGTTCTCACCTGCCGCCGCCACCGCCCACCCCCGCGCTGGCTGCTACCGTGCATCCCCTGGCTGCAGCCACCCCCACGCCGGCGCGGTTCGTCTACACCGTGCACGAAGGCGACACCCTCGGCAGCATTGCCGCGCGCTTCGGCGTCGACGCCGACACGCTGATGGCCCTCAACGGCCTGACCGCCAACACCCCCTTGGCAGTGGGGCAAGCGCTGCTCATCCCCGGCAAGCCGCCCACCCCCACCCCCGTTGCCCTCCGCCCTGGCGATTTGACCATCGAGAGCGTGCTGGGCGCAGGCATTTTGGACGACGAGCGGGTCGTCCTCGCCTACCACGGCAAGCACAGCCTCGACTTGCTCGGCTGGCAACTCGGCGACGGCCGCGGCCACACCTACACTTTCCCCGCCGTCCAGCTGGAGGAAGGCGGCGCGTTGCAAGTGTGGACCAAAGGCGGCTTCCAAAATACGCCGGTGGATTTGTATTGGGGGCTGAGCAAGGCTATCTGGGCAAGTGGAACCACCGTTTCCCTCCGCACACCCCAGGGCCAGGTCGTCGCGACCTATCAGGTGCCCTGACCCCACCCCGCGAGGTGCAAGCATGACGCAAGCCCTTTACCGCAAGTGGCGTCCGCGTACATGGGACGATGTGGTCGGCCAACAGCATGTCATCCAAACCCTGCGGAACGCGGTGGCCGCTGAGCGGGTGGCCCATGCTTACCTCTTCGCCGGGCCGCGCGGCACCGGCAAAACGACCACCGCTCGCTTGCTCGCCAAGGCGGTCAATTGCCTGGACCCCGACCCTCATCAGCGCCCGTGCGACCGTTGCGACCATTGCCAGGCCATCAATGCCGGCCGGTTCATGGACCTGATCGAAATCGACGCGGCTTCCAACACCAGCGTGGACGATATCCGCGAACTGCGCGACAAAATCGCCTTTGCTCCCAGCCAAGGGCGCTACAAGGTGTACATCATCGACGAAGTGCACATGCTTTCCACGGCAGCTTTCAACGCCCTGCTCAAAACGCTGGAAGAGCCCCCCAGCCACGCGATTTTCGTGCTTGCCACTACCGAAATCCACAAAATCCCGGCCACGGTGCTTTCCCGCTGCCAACGCTATGAATTCCGCCGCATCCCCGTGGCCGAGATGACGGCCTATTTGCAGCGCATCGTCGAAGGCGAAGGGCTGGAAGCCGAACCGCAGGCGCTGCAATGGCTGGCGCGGCAGGCCACCGGTAGCCTGCGCGACGCCATCTCGCTGCTCGACCAGATGGCTTCCACCGGCAAGCCCATCACCGTGGGGCTGGCGCGCGACGTCTTGGGCACTGCGGAAGATCAAACGGTGGTCTCGCTGGTAGAAGCCCTCATTGCTCAGGAAAGCGCCCGCGGCTTGGACATCATCCACACCGCACTCGATGGCGGGGCCGACCCCCGCCAACTGGCCCGCCAGGTGGTCGCCTACCTGCGGCAGCTGCTGCTCACCAAAACCGGCAACGCCGACCTGCTGGACCTGCCCCCCGAAAGCCGCCCCACCCTGGCCCAACAAGCCCAGGCCCTGGCCCTTCCCGACCTGCTACGGGCTATTCGGGCTTTCACCGGCGCCGCGGCCGAAGCCCGCGCCGACTGGCACCCTGGCCTGCCGCTGGAAATTGCCTTTCTGGAAACCCTCACTCCCCAGGAAACCGTTGCTGCCCCGCCGTCCGCGCCGCGCCCTGCTGGCAACGCACCCTCTTCCGTGGGCTCTGGTGTCCCGCCGCGGTCTGCGCCTTCCTCTCGGCAGGCCGCCGCGGCGCAGGCCCACGCCCTCACCCTGGAGGCCGTGGCCCAGCGGTGGGAAGCCATCCTCGCTGCGGTGGATGATGGCCTGCGGGCGCTGCTCAAACAACAGGCCGCCGCCCCCGTAGCGGTTTCCCACGACACCGTCACCATCGGGCTGCGGGGCGAACCCGCCACCCGCAGCCTGCTGATGCAGCCCGCTCGACAGGAAGCCCTTCGCCGCGCCTGCGAGCAAGTGTTGGGCGCACCGGTCGCGGTGGTGCTCAAAACCATGCCCGGCAAAGGCGAACTCGACCCCGAGGTGCTTGCCGAGCACCCCCTCGCACGGCTCGCGGTAGAATTGGGCGGCAAAATTGCCCAAACCCAGTCCCGAAAAACAGGAGGAACCTCGCATGGCGAAATACCGCCCCTCTAAACGCGCCAACCCTATGGCCATGCTGCAGCAAATGCAACAGCAGCTCATGGAAGCCCAGCAGAAGCTGGCCGAAGAAACCGTGACCGGCACCGCAGGCGGCGGCGCGGTTTCGGTCGTGCTCACCGGCGCCAACAAATGCGTCAGCGTCACTATCGACCCCGACCTGTTGGCCGAAGGCGACGCCGAAATGCTGCAAGACCTGCTGGTCAGCGCCTTCAACAATGCCCTGGAAGCCGCCCAAAAACTGAGCGAAGAACGCCTCGGCGGCATTACCCAGGCCCTCGGCGGCCTCGGCTTGCCCTTCTGACCTGCACCCTGCCCCATGTCTCTCCCCGACCCCATCCAGCGAGCGATCGACGCCTTTGCCGCCTTGCCCGGCATTGGCCCCAAAAGCGCCTCGCGCCTGACCTTTTACCTGCTGCGCGAGTCGGCCGCCGACTTGCGCCATCTGCTCGCCGAGGCCATCCTCAGCCTGGACGAGGTGCGCTACTGTCGCCAGTGCTTCAACTTCACCACCGCCGACGCCGAGCTGTGCCCCATTTGCAGCGACCCCCAGCGCGACCCTCGGCTGCTCTGCGTGGTGGAAGAGCCGCTGGACGTCGTGGCCATCGAGCGCACGGCAGCCTATCACGGCTTGTACCACGTGCTCCACGGCGCGCTTTCCCCCATCGAAGGCATCGGCCCCGAAGACTTGAAAATCCGCGAGCTGCTGGGGCGGTTGCGCCAAGGCGGCGTGGAAGAGGTCATCATTGCCACCAACCCCAGCATGGAAGGCGACGCCACGGCCATGTACCTCCATCGGGTGCTCTCGCCGTTGGGGGTGAAAATCACCCGCCTGGCGCGGGGGCTTCCCGTCGGCGGCGATGTGGAATACGCTGACCAAAACACCCTGCGCGGCGCGTTGGCCGAGCGGCGGGAAATGCGCTGACCCGCCCGCCTTCCCCTGCCAAGGAGGCTTCCCCATGCAAGTCGTCACCACCCTCGAAGAACTTTGGGCAGCCCGCAAACAACTGCCCGAGCCCGTGGGCTTCGTGCCTACGATGGGCTACCTGCACGATGGCCACCTCTCGCTCGTGCGCTGCGCCAAGCGCGACAACGCC
>CAYVHG010000023.1:0-4391 GCA_964450875.1 uncultured Anaerolineaceae bacterium
CCCTGCCAGGGAAGCCGCTTCGGAAGCCACGCCTTCCATCAGGTCGCCGTCGGTGACGATGGCGTAGATGTAGTGGTCGAAAATCGGGAAGCCGGGACGGTTGAAGCGCGCGGCCATGTGGGCCTGGGCAATGGCCATGCCCACGCCGTTGGCAAAGCCCTGGCCGAGGGGGCCGGTGGTGGTTTCCACACCTGGGGTCAAGCCCACTTCGGGGTGGCCGGGGGTGCGGCTGCCCCACTGGCGGAAGCGTTTGAGCTCTTTCAGGGACAGGTCGTAGCCGGTGAGGTACAGCAGGGCATAGAGCAGCGCCGAGCCGTGCCCACCGGAGAGGATGAAGCGGTCGCGGTTGGGCCAGAGGGGGTTTTTCGGGTTGTGGCGCAGGTGCCGCGTCCAAAGGGTGTAGGCAATGGCCGCATCGCCCATCGGCAGGCCAGGGTGGCCGGAGCGGGCGTTTTGGATCATGTCTGCGGCCAAGAACCGCAGGGTTTTGATGGCTTTGTCTTGCAGGTCGTTGGTCGTCATGGGAAACTCCGTCGAGGAAGAGAGTTGCTGGGGTTCGTGCCCCGGAGGGGCAACGGTATTGTACCGCGAGAAGTAGCAATGCCCCCCAAAAGCGGGGGGCAAAGGGGCGAGAGGCGGTTTCGTGGGAAAGCAGCGTTTACGATGCGCTGGCTTCCTCGCCGCTGCATTTGAGCTTGCCTTTGATCCAGCAGCGCCATTCGCGGTTTTCCCACACGATGAGAATGGGCGAGGCGTTGAAGATGGAGGAGTAGGTGCCGCTGAAGATACCGATGAGCAGGATGATGACGAAGTGCCGCGTGGTGACGCCGCCGAAGAGCGCCAAGGTGAACAGCGTCAACATCACCGTCAACTGGGTGTTGATGGAGCGGTCGAGCGTTTGGACGATGGAGTGGTTGACCAGTTTCTCGTAAGGCAGGCGGCGGTAGCGGCGGCTGTTTTCACGTATCCGGTCGAACACCACGATCGAGTCGTGCACCGAGAAGCCGATGATGGTCAACAGGGCTGTGAGGAACATCGCGTCGGCTTCCCAGTGGAGGAAATGGCCGAAGATGGCTTCCATGCCAACGGTCACGGCGACGTCGTGCAGCATGGCGATGATGGCCGCGGTGCCGTAGCGCACGGCGTGGGGAACGCCGCGAAAGGCGTAGGTGATGTAGGCCAGAATGGCCAACGCCGAAAGGGCAACGGCCCCCATAGCCCGTTTGGCGACTTCTTCACCTACCGATGGCCCTACGGTGGAAAATTGAACGATCTCGATTTTCGAGTGGAAGCGCTCTTCCATTGCTTTCACGATTTTGTTCATCGTCGCTTCGTCTATGTTCTTGGAGCGGATGATGAGGGTGTTTTCGGCCGAGGTTTGCACCGTGGCGTCGCCAATGCCAAATTCTTTGTAAAGGGCAATGACTTCGGCGGTGGGAGGGGTGGCCTTGTCGAAGCGGACTTCCAGCAGACTGCCGCCGGTGAAGTCGATGGCCAGAGGCAGCCCCCAGAGGAAGAGCGCAATCAGCCCCGGCACGATGACCAGGAGCGAAATGCCAAAGTAAAGGTAGCGCTTGCCGATGATATCCATATTTGAGCCTCCGAGCGCCCTTAGATGCCAAACCACTTGGTATGGGCGGAAAAGTCCACCGTATCCAGGATGGTATGCAGGAAGATGCGGGTAATCGTCACGGCGGTAAACAGGCTGACCAGCACGCCCAGAGCCAGCGTGAGGGCAAAGCCTTTCACCAGGCTCGCGCCGTAGGCGTTCCCGAACCAGAAGAGGATGGCGGTGGTGATGAGGGTCGAGATGTTGGCGTCACGGATGGAAGGCCATGCCCGGTTCCATCCCAGGTCGATGGCGTGGTTTAGAGGATGGCCGTCGCGGAGTTCCTCTTTCATGCGTTCGAAGATGAGGATGTTGGCGTCGACGGCCATGCCAATGCTCAAGACGAAACCTGCGATGCCGGGCAGGGTGAAGGTGACGGGAATCCATTTGAAGATGGCCACCGAGAGCAGGGCGTAGGTGATCAATGCCAGGTCGGCGACCAGCCCAGGCAGGCGGTAGTAGAGCGCCATGAAACTCAAGATGACGATGATGGCAATGATGCCCGCGTGAACGCTTTTCCGCAGCGAGTCTTCACCGAGGGTTGGGCCGATGGTGCTGCTCTGCACCACCTTCAGGGGGATGGGCAGCGAACCGTAGCGCATCTGGATGGCGAGGTCGTTGGCGCTTTGCAGGGTGAAGTTGCCGGTGATGACCCCATGCCCGTCGGTGATGGGGCTCTGCACGCGCGGGGCGGAGATGATTTTCCCGTCCAGCACAATCCCTAAAATCTTGCCGACGTTTTTACTGGTGTAGTCGGCGAAGATTTTGGCGCCTTTCGTGGTGAGCTCAAACGCAATCTCGTAGCCGTTGCCGGTTTGGTTGGGGACGACTTGCACGCTCTTGAGGTCTGCGCCGGTCATCACGGTGTGCCACACTTTTTGAGGGGTGGGGGAAGCCGCAGGCGTTGCACCCGCTGCGGGGGTGGCTTCGGCGGTGGGGGTCGGTGTGGGAGCCGTTGCTTTGTGGAAGTCGGTTTGCACCGGCGTGCCCGGCGGCAGGTAAGTGTTGCCTAAGTCGACGAATTCCAGCACGCCCGTCTTGCGGATGGTTTCCAGGGCGTGCTCGGGGTCGCGCTCGCCGGGAAGTTCCACCACGATGCGGCAATTGTCGGCCAATTGCACCACGGCTTCCGATACGCCGAGGCCGTTGACGCGCTTTTCGACAATGGCACGCGCGGTTTTCATCGCTTCGGGATCGACTTTGTTGCAATCGATTTCGGATTGCAGCAAGGCCTGGACGCCCCCTTGCAGGTCAAGCCCCAGGCGAGTTTGCACGGGATGCTCGAAGAGGGGTTTGGTCCCAAAGGGGTTGGGAATGCTGATGCTTTTCGTGCTGGGGAGGTCGATGTAAACCGCCAGCGCGATGAGCAAGAGCACGGGAATCAGATAGCGTTTGGGATTGCGCATAGAGGGAGCCTCCCAGAATAGGGGGATTCGGCCATGCCGCACGCCGCTGGCATGACAGGCCACATTATACCACCGGCCTTGTGGGCTTTTTGAGCGAAAATTTGCCCTTTTCCCCTTTTTGTTGTATAATGCAAGCGAAGAAGCGGGAGTACGTGCGCCCGCCTTTCATTTGGATTCCTGTAAGTGTTGATTTTACACTAATGGAGGCTGTACGATGGACGTTTTGCCCCTTCCGCCGCATTTCCAGCCGGAGCGCGTAGGGAAAGTTTGGAAAGTGGCTTACGAGGCCCGCGCGGCCGAAGCCCGCGCCTGGGCGCAGCGCCACGGCTTGCGCCCTGCCTCGGAAGACGCCTTGCGCACCGCCTTGGTGCTCATCGACGTCCAGAATACCTTTTGCCTGCCCGATTTCGAGCTGTTCGTCGCCGGGCGCTCAGGCAACGCCGCGGTGGAAGACAACATTCGTCTGTGTCAGTTCATTTACCGCAACCTGCACCGCATCACCCACATTGTGGCCACGCTGGATACCCATCTGCCGATGCAAATTTTCCACGCGCCCTTTTTGGTAGATGCAGAAGGCCATCACCCGGCGCCTTTCAGCATGATCACTGCCGCCGATGTGGCTTCCGGCAAGTGGCGCTTCAACCCGGCCCTGGCGCCCGAACTTGGCCTAACGCCCGAGGAAGGGCAGCGGCACCTGGAGCACTATGTGGCCGTGCTGGCTGCCCGCGGCAAATATCAGCACACGGTTTGGCCGTTCCACGCCATGCTGGGCGGTATCGGCCACGCGCTGGTGCCCGCCGTCGAGGAAGCCGTTTTCTTCCACAGCATTGCCCGCTACGCTCAGCCGGAATTCATCATCAAGGGCAATCACCCCCTCACCGAGCACTATTCGGCCTTGCAGCCGGAAGTCAACACCGACGCCGCGGGGCGCACCCTGGTGCCGCCCAACGAGCGCCTGGTGGCGCTGGTGCAGACTTACGACCGCGTCATCATCACCGGCCAGGCCAAGAGCCACTGTGTGGCATGGACGGTGAGCGACTTGCTGGAAGCCCTGCAAAGCCGCGGCCAGGGCGACCTCGCTCGCAAAATTTACCTTTTGGAAGACACCACCTCGCCCGTGGTGGTGCCTGGAGCGGATTTCACCGACGCCGCCGACCAAGCCTATGCCCGCTTCGCCGCCGCCGGCGCACACCGCGTGCGCAGCGAGGATCCTGCCGGAATTTAGGGTACAATTTGCTCATTCTCACCGACATCCACTTTGGCACTTCAAGGGAGGTATTGTGATGCAAGGGAAAAGGCGGAAGTATTTGTGGGTAGTGAGTGGCATTGTAACTGCCATTATGCTGTTAGGATGCTTCCCTCTCTCACTCCCTCTG
>CAYVHG010000024.1:0-35812 GCA_964450875.1 uncultured Anaerolineaceae bacterium
CACCATCGGGCTGCTGCAAGGCGGGGCCAGCGGCTTGGCCGCGGAAGCACCCCACGCAAGCGCTTCGAGATCAACGTACGCGCCGCTTCCATTCTTCTTTCAGCTGCAACTGCCGCGGGCTGACCCCCGATTCCAGCAGCAGAAAGTCATACATCAGCCGGTTGAACTTGCTGGGCTCGTCCAACATAGGGAAATGCCCCGACTTTTCGAAAACGATTTGGTGCATGTTTTCCGGCAGGAGGGCAAGGGTCTCTTCGGCCGGCAGGCTGATGAGCGGGTCGTTTCGCCCGTGCACCAACAGGCAGGGCAGTTCCACGCGCCGCACCTCGGCCAGCAAATCCATCGCCTGAATTTCGGCCAGCGAGGTGGTAATGGCCGCCGGGTCGGTTTTGGGGGCTTCCTTGCGGGCCGTCTCGGTGGAAAGGGTAGGCGTCAACAACCAGGAAGCCAGCCGCTCCGGCGGGTCGGTCTGCAATCGTGGGTGAATGGCCTCCACCGTGCTGGGCATCGCCACCATAGCCATGCGGTCCACCGCCAACGGATACTGCAGAGCGAACAACAGCCCTACCACCGCCCCCAGCCCGTGGCCGATGAGCGCGACCTTCCCGATGCCCATTTCTTCCAGAAAAGCAGCCAGCAAGTGCATTTGAGAAGCCAGTGCGTAATGCTCGGGGTGTTTGTCGCTATCACCAAAGCCCCACAGGTCCAAGGCGTAGGCGCGATAGCGCTGAGAGGCGCTTTGCATCGCGGGCACCCAATAGCGCCACGACCCCACCCAGCCGTGCAAGAAGAGCACGGGGCGGCCGCGTCCCAACACTTCGTAGTGGACAATATGGTCTTTGACGATAATGGCGCTCATGGGGCCACCTTTTCCTGGGTTGCCTGCGCGAGGCTTTAGCCGCGGGCAAACTGCTGCAACAGTTCGGCCACGCGGGCGGTCAACTGATCGGGCGAAAAAGGCTTCAGGATGTAATCTACCGCGCCCGCCGCGAGGCCTTCCTTGACCTCGCTTTCCTGCCCTTTGGCCGAGAGGAACACCACGGGGATGTCTTTCGTGGACTCGTCGGCTTTCAACTGCCGGCAGGCTTCGTAGCCGGTCAGGCGGGGCATGCGCACATCCATCAGCACGATGTCGGGCTGCTCGCGGCGCACGGCTTCCACTGCCTCAGCGCCGTTGGCCGTCGGAATGACTTCGTGCCCCGCGAATTGCAGGGTGAAGGTAATCAAGTCGCGGATATCGCGTTCGTCTTCGGCTATCACAATTTTCGCCATGGCTCAAGCCTCTCCAGCGGGATCTTCGTGCTCAGGGGTAAAAACCGGTAGGGTGAAAGAGAAGGTGCTTCCCTCGCCGGGCACGCCGCTGCTTTCCAGCCAAATGCGGCCGCCGTGCATTTCGACCAAGGTCTTGACGATGGCCAAACCCAAGCCGGTGCCTGCGGAAGCCATCACGAGGGAATTTTCGCCTCGGTAGAAGCGCTCGAACACCCGCGGCTGTTCCTCGGGGGGGATCCCCACGCCGGTATCTTGCACGTCGACCTGCACTTCTTCGCCTTGCTGGCGGGCGCGCACCCACACATGGCCGCCGTCGGGGGTGTAGCGGTAAGCGTTCTCGACCAGGTTTTCGGCAATCTGGCGAATGCGTTCTCGGTCGCCGTACACCGGCGGCAGGTCGGCAGGGATTTCGGCCGTGAAGGTCATTTCGCGCCCCTCTTCGGCAGCCCGCCGCTGTTGCTCGGCCAGGACGTCGCGCAGCAGGGCTGCCAGGTCGACCGCTTCGGGCATCAGCGAGACGCGTCCGGCTTCGATGCGGGAAATATCCAACAAGTCGCCGACGAGCAGGTTGAGGCGCTCGGTGTTGTTCTTGACGGTTTCCAGGAACTGCCGCTGCTGGTCGGTGAGCGGCCCGGCCGCGCCCATGAGCAAAATATCCACATAGCCTTTGATGGCCGTCATGGGCGTGCGCAGCTCGTGGGAGACCGTCGCCACGAACTCCGACTTCAGGCGGTCGACCTCGACTTGATGGGTGATGTCGCGGAAGACCGACACCGTGCCCAGGAAGTCTTTGCGGAAGAACACGGGGGCCAGGTGCACCGAAATTACCCGGCCGTCTTCCAGTTCCAGCCGCTCTTCGTAGGCCACATCCTGGTCGCGGTAGCTTTCGGGGTCGGCAGACCAGTGGTGGATGGTTTCCATCCACTGACGGCCAGCGCCGCCGAAGAGGCCCACGAAATGGTCGAGCGGGCGGTCGAGGGTCTGCTCGGCCGGCAGCCCCAGCATGCGCTCGGCGGAGGGGTTGAAGAGGGTGATCGTGCCCTT
This sequence comes from uncultured Anaerolineaceae bacterium, assembly GCA_964450875.1. Classification (GTDB taxonomy): domain Bacteria; phylum Chloroflexota; class Anaerolineae; order Anaerolineales; family DRMV01; genus DRMV01. Next base: position 2,317 of record CAYVHG010000024.1, read on the forward strand.
GTGGTCGGTCACCAGCACACCGTCGGCGATGGCTTCCAAGATGGCGCGCGCTCGGCTGGCTTCCACTTCTTGCTGGCGCAGCAGTTTGCCCAAGCGCTCGGCCTGTTCCCGAATTAGGTTGAAGAGTTCGGCGTTGTTGATGGCTACGGCGACCTGCCGGGCGGTTGCCGAGGCCAGGTCGAGGTGATAGTCGGTGAAGTGGTGAGGCTGCGAATGGAAGAGCAGCAGGGCACCGAGCACGTCTTGCGCCACCACCAGCGGCACGCCGATGACGCTGCGGTGGGAAACCGGCAGGCCATGCGGCTTTTTGCGCCAGCGGGGGTCTTTTTCCAAGTCGGGCACCAGCACGGGCTGGTTGTGCTCGATGACCCACCCGGCCAGGGAATCGGTAGCCGAGACGTCGGTGGGACGTCCGCCGAGGGGCGGCTGCTCGGCATACCCGCGCCCCGCCCGCAGGAAAAGCGTGGGCATGTTGGGGCGTTTTAGCAAGATGCTGCTCTGTTCGGCGCTCAACGCCTCGTTGAGCAGGTCGAGGGTGCGGTTGAGCACTTGGTCGAGGTCGAGGCTGGCCGAGAGTTCGGTGATGATGCGCAGCAGTGTTTGCGCGCGGTGGTGTTCCTGCTGCAATTGGCGGGTGCGCTCGGCAACGCGGGCCTCGAGCTCTTCGGTGAAGCGGCGGCTGGCAGCGTAAAGCCGGGCGTTTTGCAAAGCCACCGCAGCCTGTTTGGCGAGCGTTTGGGCAAGTTCGACCTCGTCGCTGCTCAGGCTTTCCTGCGCGGGCAGGTGAATGAACACGGCCCCAAACAGCGTTTGCCCGGCAGGCAGCGGCACGACCGTGACCTTCGGGGCATGGCGTGCAAGGAGGGTTTCCAGGGGGGCCAAACGCGGGTCGGTGTGGACGTCGGCGTCGGCCAGCACGCCCAACGTTTCGGCCAGGTGGGCGAAAACCGGCGCGGCAGGCCACGGTTGGGGCAGCGTTTCGCCTTCTGGGGCAGGGGCTGCTGCCAGCAAGGTGGGCGTTTCATCCTCCAGCAGCACGAAAGAAACCGCCCGCCCTGCCAGCGCCTCGTGCAGGCGGCGGGTGGTGTACTCGGCAATGTAGGCGGGGTCGAGGGAAGCCGAAAGCTCGGCCGTCACTTCGTACACCAAAGCCAAGCGGCGGGTGCGGTGGTCCAATTCTTCGGCGTGGCGGCGGACTTGTTCGTACAAGCGGGCGTTCCCCAGCGCTGCCGCGGCCTGACCGGCGAAGGTCTCGGCTGTTTCTACCCAGTCGCGCGTGAAGAACGCCGGTTCCCGTTTTTCGAGGGCGATCACGCCGAGCACCTCGTCTTTGAAACGCAGCGGCAGCCCCAGCCAGGAACGGTTGGGCATGGCCTCCGGCGCGGGGAAGCGGTCGTCGGCGTGGGTGTCTTCCACGGCCAGGGCCTTGCCTGAAGCCAGCATTTCTTGGAAAAGGCGGCTGTCTTCTACGGCAATGGTGATGCCGATGAGCTCTGCAGCGTTGGGGAAGCCCCGAGCGTCGCGCACTTTCAGGCGGTTGCCTTCCCGCAGCCAGAGGGTGCCCCCATCGTAGGGCAACACGGCCGCCAGTTGTTCCAATAACGAGGTTTCCACCTCTTCCAGCGAGAGGCTGCGCGCCACCAGCCCTGCCGAAGCGTTGGCAAGGGCGTGCAACTGGGAAGCGCGCCGCTCGGCCGTGTGGAGCAGATGGGCATTTTCCAGCGAAAGCGCCGTTTGCCCGGCCAGCGAAACCACCAGCGATTGGTCTTCTCGGGTGAAAGCGGCGGTGGCGTTGAAATTGTCCAGCACGATGACGCCCAGGGGGCGCTCGCCGGCGCGAATGGGCACCATCATGCTGGAAACCGGAATGCGGTCGGCCGTAGCCCGGCGGTAGGCCGTCAGGGCTTCCGGCGAAAGGGGGTAAGCAGCGGCAAAATCCAACTCGCCGATGCGCCGCGCCTGCCCTTCCAGCATGACTTGCACGGGCAGGCTCTCTTTGGGGAAGGTGATGGTCAGCAGGGCCTCGGCATCGGCGTAACCACCGGCAACTTGGGGCTGCAATGCTTCGCGGTCGGGGTCCCAAAGCGCGACGAAACCGGCGTGGGCATGCTGCAACGTGCCCAGGGTGCTTTCCATCAGCGTTTGCAAAATGCGGTCGGGGTCGAGCACGCCCAGCTGGCGGCTGAAGGTCAGCAGCAGGTCCACCTCTTGCAAGCGGCGGGAGGTGTGCGCCAGCAGGTCGAGGTTCTGAAGCACAATGCCCACCTGCCGCCCCAAGAGGTTGAAAATCATCTCGTCTTGCGTGGCGAAGGAAGGCGTGGGCGTGCTGGAAGTGGCCAGCACGATATGGCTGACCACCGCCGTTTGGCCGTCCCCGCCTTGGGGCTCGACCAGCACCGGGAAAGCCACGAAGCTCTGCGCCTGCAGGCGCTGCAGCAGCGGGGAACGCTGCCACTCGGTAGCGCGGTCCATGTCGGGAACGACCAGCACCTGTTTTTGATGGAACACTTCGGCCAAGGGGTTGCGTTGCCCCAAGAGCATATCGAGTTTGAGGGCCGGGGGCAATTCGCCAAAGGTGTGTAACAGCCGCACGCCGCCTTCTTCGGTGCCGCCGGGGACGAAGGGGGTTGGTTCTGCAATCAAAACGTAATTGAAGCCAAAGCGCTCCATGAGCTGACGGCCCAAGGCGTGGAGCACGCTGGTGTGGCTGGGTTGACGGTTGAGGAGGGTGGTGATTTCCAGACTGATGCGCAGGCGCTCGGCCTGGCGGGAAAGGGCATGCCGGTCCAGGGTTTGTTGCAGGTCTTTGTGCAACCAGCGGGGGATGTCGTTCTGGGCCTGGCGGGCAGTGGCTTCGGCTTCCTCCACCCGGCCGATGAGCTGCTGGCGCTCGATGTCCCACGCGGCGGCCAGTTGCTGCATTTCGAGCAGCAAAGCGGCGGTAGCGGCCAGCAGCCGCAGGATGTCTTGCGTGGGAGCATCAGGGCGGCGGGCATCGCGAGGCGCATCGAGATAGAGCAGCCCCAGCGGTTCGCCTTGGGTCGTGCGCAGGGGGGCCATCAGCAGGTCGCGCGGGTGCCAGGTTTGCGCATCGGCGCGGGCAGGCATGGGCCGTGTGACGCGCGGCAGGGCCAGGCTGGCCGGCAAGGGGGAGCGTTCCTCCCGCGGGATGAAGTACACCCCGCCGCGCTGGAAGCGGTCTTCCAGCAGCAGGCTGAGATCGTCCCATCGGAAGGGTTGCAGCGTTTCGAACCCCACCGAGGCCACCGGCTCGAGGAGGCCGTTTTCCGCCCCCAAGCGGGCCAGCAGCACAGCGTCGAAGCCTACAGCGTCGCGCACCAGGGCTACGAAGTCATCCAGCGCCTGCTGCGGCGCGCTGAGGGGATGGGCTTTCTGCAAATAGGCCTGCAACAATTGCAAAGCCCGCACCTGCCGCTGGAGGGAAAGGTTTTCTTGGAAGAGGGTTTGGGTGTGCAGCGCGCTGCCGATGGCCAGAGCAATGTGCTGCGCCAACAGACGGGCAAATTGCTGCCGCGGGCCGGTAAAATGGTTGGGGTGCTGGCTGTGCAGATGCACGACCCCCACCACGCTTTCCTGGTAACGCAAAGGCAAGGAAAGCGACGACCGCACTCCCTCGTGAGGCTGCGGGTAAGAAGCCACGCGATAATCGGCCACCTGTTCGGGCATTCCCCGTTCCAATGCCGCCAGGTCCAAGGGGTGCAGGCGCGGCTCACACGGCCCGCCGCTGTGGTGCAGCACTTCCCAGTGTTTACCGTTGGCAGCGACCACCAGCGTTTGGCCGCAATCGGCTTCGGTCAAGGCGACGATTTGTTTGTGGGCGTAGGCCAGCAACTGTTCCAGGGAAGAGAAGGCCGCGAGCTCTCGGCTCAAGCGGGTGAGGGTACTCAGTTCGTGCACCTGGGTGCGCAAGGCATCATCGCTGCGGCTCAAAAGGCGTTGCCGTTCGACCCCTACGGCCATTTGGGCGGCAGTGGCAGCGGCCAGTTGCAGGTCGTTGCGGTCGAAGTGGCCGGGCTGGGGGTGGCCGAGCATAATTTCGCCCATGCTCTCGCCGTGCGCCTCCAAGGGCACTACGATGGCCGAGCGCACCTCGCCCAGCGCCTTCAGCAAGGGGCGGTAAGCCGCGATCACCCGCTTGTCGTCCAGCAAATCGGAAGAGAGGAAGGGGCGACCGGTGCGGCTCACCGTGAGGTGGAAGTCGGGGGCATTGGCCGGAATGACGCCAATGGCACGCGCCTTTTCCGGCGAGATGCCGTACAACGAAGGCTCGTGGGGGGCCAGTTGGGTTTGGTGCTCGTCCAGCAACAAGACGGCGGCATAGCGGGCGTCGACCAGGCGGGCGAGTTCCACCAGCGAGAATTTGAAAAGCTCGTCGAGGGTGGCGGGGGAAGCCGTCAGGCTGGCGATGCGGCGCAGGGCTTCGGCGCGGCGGGCGCGTTGGCGGGCTTCCTGAAAGAGCACGGCGTTTTCCAGCAGGGGGGCGACTTGAGCGGCTACCAGCGTCAGCACTTGCAGGTCGTTGTTGCCAAAGGCGTCGCCATCGGGCTTGTTGGCAGCCTGCAGGAAGCCCAGAAAACGCCCGCCCGCCATCAACGGGTAGAGCACGCTGGCGTGAATGCCGGCGGTGCGGCTGAGGTCGGCCAAGCCCAAAGCCTGCCAGCGGTCGTCGTCGGCAGCTTCCGCGGTCACCAACGGCTCGCCGGCCATGAGCAGCGCCTCGGCCTCGCTGCCCGCCGCAATGCGCGTGCGATAGGCCGCCACGAAGCCTTCGGGAAGCCCCTCGAACGGCCATTGCGCCGTTAGGGTGCGGTGCACTTCATCGTAGAGCAGGAAACCCACCACTTCGGCCGTCAGCAGCGGGCGGATGTTTTCCAAAATGCGGGCAATCAGTTCCTCGACCTGGCGCACCCCGCCTACCGCCCGCGCAATGCCCGCCAGGCTGCGGAGCTCTTGCAACCGACGGCGGGTTTCGCTGAACAGGCGTGCGTTGTGCAAAGCAAGGGCTACTTCGCGGGCAATGAGGGTCAGGAATTCCAAGTCGGCCGGGGTATAGGTGCCCGGTGAGAGGGAAGCCACTTCTAACGTCCCGACGACCTCATCGCCTACTCGAAGGGGCACCCCCATGTAAGCCCGCACGGGGTAGCGGCGGCGGTCGATGGCGGCCGGCACCGGTGCATATTTGTCGATGTCTTCCAGCAAGAGCGGCTGCCCCTGGCTCACCAAATAGCCGGTCAGCCCTTCGTTGGGGGCATAGCGCTCCGCCGCTGAGACAGGCTCGACCCCCTCCCCGGTAGCCATGTAGCGATGGGGCACCAGCGCCTCTTGGCGCTCATCCCAGAGGGTGATTTCCAGTAAATCGGAGGGCAGCAGACGGTCTACGGCAGCAGCAACGGCTTGCACGGCTTCGTCGAGGTCAAGACGGCCGCCGATTTGCTCCCCCAGTTCTACCAGCACTTCCAACGCTTCCGCGGTGGGCGCCGTGCTGGCCTGGCCCCGGTCGTCGTCGGCAGCCAGCAAGTGAAGCGGGCGCAAGGTCACCACCAACGCCGCGCCGCCAGCGTAGGGCACAGCATACGAGGCACCTTCCAGGGCCATCGTGCTCAGGGTGAGGCGCGCCCGCCCAGGCTCTGCACACAAGCGAATGAATTCGTCGGCCGGGCGAATGCGCTGTGCCAGGAATTCCAGCGGCGGCTGGTCTTCCGGCGTCAGCCCAAACCACTCGCGCGCCCGCTCGTTGAGATACCCCACCCGCCCCCCTGCCAGCACTACCAACACCGCTTCGTCGGCGTTCTGCAGGTGGGCAAACGTGTCTCCGGGCAAAGAGAGGGGCATACCTCCACGCGTCGCGAGGTCCCCCAGGCGCGTCATGGTGCGAGCCACAAGCCACAGGCCCGCGCCGATAATGGTCAATGTGATGCCCAGCGCAACGGCTTCGGTTCCGAACATGGTTTCCCCTCGATCAGGGGGCGGCGATCAGCTCTCGGTAGGCGTATCTTTGCGGCGGGCTTCCGCGGCCAGCTCGGTGATTTCCCGGATGTCGGCGAACTGGTATTGGGAGGGCGAGACGATGCCCATGGAAAGCGTCATCAACGGCACCTGTTTGGAGACGCCGTTTTCTTCGACGGTGATGTAACCCTGCTCGCGGTCCATGAAGTTGTAGTGGCTTTTGACTTCTTCGGCAAAGCGTTCTTTCAGGCGGGCGCGGATGGCAGGGGCGGATTCTTCGGCGGTGATGACGACGAAGTTCTCGTCGCCGGGGTGGCCGATGAAATCTTCCGGTGTGCCGAGTTCGTCGACCACCTCGTTGAGCAGCATCGCGGTGAAGCGCAAGACGTCGTTGGCGGCCACGAAGCCATACACTTCGCGGAAGGCGTCGTAGTAATTGATGCGGATATCCATCAACGCCCAGCCATCGGTGCGGATGATGCGGCGCAGTTGCTCTTCGATCAAGCGTCCTGCGGGAAGGCCGGAGCGTGGGTCGGTGAGGCTTTCCCGCTCGGCGCGCCGGATGGCGTTCTGCACCCGCAGGCGCAGTTCTTCGATGTCGAAGGGTTTGGTGATGTAGTCGTCCGCGCCGAGTTCCAGCCCCTGCAAGCGGTCGCTGCGCTCGTCTTTCTGGGTGAGGAAGATGACCGGGATGTGGCTGGTGCGGGTGCTGGTGCGGAGGCGGCGGCAAACTTCATAGCCGTCGATATCCGGCAGCATGATGTCCAGCACAATCAGGTGTGGCATGCTCTGGCGCGTCTTCTCCAGCGCATCGGAGCCACGAGGGGCCAATTCCACCTCGTAGCCCTGGCTGGAGAAGTAGATTTGGAGCATGTTGGCGATGTCCAAATCGTCTTCCACCACTAAAATGCGAGCCTTGCTCATAGCCTACCTCCCTGCTCGCGACGCCCGCCGTTTCTGGGCTGCGGCGCGCACCCGAGCGATGTGTTCGGCGGTCACCGGCTTCTCGAACGACCGGAAACCGCTCAGGCGAAAACCGTGCTTGCTTGCGATGTGGGCAATTTCTTCTACCCGTGCGAGGGAAATTTCCTTGCCCACGGTGTAATCTTCGAAACGGCCTTCCAGGGCGAGCGCCATGGTCTCGGCCATGCAGGCATAGGCCTTGCCGGGGGGAAAGCCGAAATCGAAATGGAAATCGACCGGGCCGGGCACTTCGACCATCCCGCCGTCGATGACCAAGACGTCGTCGCGCACCGCAGCCACCTGGGCGGAAACGTCGCGCGGGCGGGCAACATCGCAGACCACGCTGCCGGGCTGAAGGTGCTCCGGCTCGACCACGGCATCCAGCGCGCTGGTGACGGTGAGGATGAGCTGCGCGTGGCGGAGGTCGCCCATATCGGTGCTTACGCGCAAATGGGCCTGCCCGCCATCCGCCGCAATTCGCTCGCGCGCGGCCTCGAGGGCCGCGCGTCGCCGTCCTATTAAGTATACCTCACCCACCCGCCGGGCAATCAGCGTTGCCGCGACCCGCCCGATGGCGCCGGAAGCCCCCACTACCGCGGCCGTTGCCTCGGCAGGGGGAATGCCCATCAGCCGCGCGGCTTCCCACACCGCGTCCACGGCGATGGCCACCGTGTACGAATCGCCGGTGGTCACCGGAATGTCCAACGCTTTGGCTACCGTCAAGCCGCCGTCCCCGACCACCGAGGTGAAAGCGCCCAAGCCCAAAATTTTGGCGCCCAGCCGCTCGGCCAGGCGTCCGGTCTGGATGATCTTGCGATACACCATCCGCTCAGGCAGTTCCAACATGCGGCGGGGGGTGTAAGGGCAGGCGACGAACCAGCCCTTGATTTCTTTGCCGGTAGCCTGGGAAACGATGCCGGTGATCTCGGAAATATAGACCGGCGGGAAGAAGGTCGAGAAAAAGTCAATCTGCCGCTCGGTGAGGATGCGCCCCAAAAGGGGGAACTTGCGGCTGACATCGCGTTTGGGGTCGATGGGGTGGATGATGAAGGCGAAAGTGTCCACAGAGTTCACCACGTATGGGAAGCGTCTTCCCCTGGGCGGGGATAAAGGCGGGGGTGCCGGTGGCCGCCGCGCAGGTGGTGGTGGTCGCTCTCTTCGTAAGGCACGTCTTTCATGATGACCCGCCGCTCTGACGAGGCCGCCAGCACGACGTCCGATTCGATCATCCGCGCGGGGTAAATCACCAAGCCGGAACCCAAGCGGCAGTTGTGCCCTACACAACCTCCCAGCACAGGCCGGTTGGCGTCGCGCAACAAGCCGTGCCCGTCGCGCGCTTTGATGGGGGCCGAAATCAGGTTGAAGTCGGTAAACGTGGTGCCTGCGCCAATGAAGGTGTTGCGTCCCACGACGCACATTTGCAAGCAGGTGTTTTGGGCGACCATGCTGTTGTCCATCAAGGTGGTCATGAACAAGGCGGCGCGGAAAGGCAGGAAAGCCCCATCGCCGACCACCGAGAGCAAGAGCTGGCAGCCTTGGGAAATGTTGACGTTGTCGCCGATGATGCAATTGTCCACGACCGCCCCCGCGCCGATGGTGACGTTGTCGCCGATGAGGGTGGGGCCGTGGATGACCGCCGTGGGGTCGATGATCACATTGCGCCCTACTACTACCAACGGTGAGGCAGAGAGCACCTGCTTGCCTTCGTACATTGCCTTGGCAAGCACTTTGAGCTTGAAGAACGGGTCTTGGTTGAGGCGAGCCTCGAAGCGGGCTCCGCGTGCGAACACCCCGAACACCACATCGGCGATGAAAATGTGCACCCAGCTATCGATTGCCAGCAAGGCGCGCAGGGGCACCTGAAATACCAAGTCGCCCTGCTCGGTCGCCATGTAGGTCGGCACGTGGTAATAGCCGATTTCCCGCGCCTGCAGGTCGATCACCAGCGGCTCTGGCTCTTCGTCGGTTGCTGTGCCGTGGGGGTAATACCACAGGTCGGCAAGGTAGATGTCGCCGTGCTGGGTGTAGGAAACCGAAAGGGGCAACGCGTGTTCGCGAAAGGCAGGGTCGTCGGCGGCAAAGGCAGCCTGCACGGGGCGGTCATGCCGACGGGCGGCTTCCAGGAAGGCGCGGATGTAGAACTCATCGAAGAAGAGGTTGTCGCGATAGACAATGGCCTCTTCGCGCACGGGCGGAAGGCGGCGTCCGGCGCGGATTTCGATTTCTCGCTCGACGTACGGCGTGAGGACGTCGCGCTGCGCCAGCCAGAGCGGCTTGTTGTGGATCCGCAAGTCGCGCGCCGGCTCATTGAAAGGGGGAATATGCCGATCGTCGCGCAGGATGATTTTGAGCATAGAAAGCGCTCGCAGGGCAACCCGAAAGAGGAATCCACCGCCGGGGCAGCATCAATGCAGAGGGCGGCGGGGAATGTGGAACGCGGCAGGGTGGTCTTCCGTGGTCCGAACGGCAAACAACCGCCCGCCGCTCAGCCAGTAAAGCATTTCTTGCAAGAAGCCTTCCCAGGGGGTGCAGCGATAAGCCGCTTCGGCATGAGGGGGGGCAAAAGGGCACCCCTGGGGAAGCCAAAGCATTGCCCAAGGAGCCGCTTCGACTTCCACCGCCAACCCAAACCAGGTGGAAGCCAACTCCGCCAGGTGATGGAGCCCCCTTGCCATCTTCCGCGGCCAGGGCAAGAAACGAAACGCTGCCGCCTGGAAAGGGGCCTCTTCGGCAATGTGAGGGATCATCTGACGGGCAAAGGCGCGCCCTATGCGGAGCCCCAGCCCCAGCCCCGCGGCTTCTCCGTAACGGTCGCAGAGCGCCGGCAGCAGGTTTTCCCACGGGCGCAGGGGACTTTCCGGCTCAGGCAGCGTGCTTTCCGGCCCCAAAATTTCATGCACTGCTGTCTGCCAGGCCCGACGTACCGCCTCGTCGGTGGCAACCGCTTCGGCCTGGGGCCTCATGCTTCCAACACCTCCGTGAGGGGTTCGGGTGGGCGCTCGCCTTTCAGAAAGGCGTGCAGGTAGGCCGTGAAGGCACGCGGCTGGTCGAGCATGATGAAATGCCCGGCTTCTTTGAACCGGACGATTTCAGCATGGGGCACGCCCCGCTTGAGGGCAATCCATTGCCTTGGGCTGACGATGACATCTTTGCTGCCATACATGCCCATGACAGGCACTTTGATTTGTGCCAGTGAGGCTTCGAGATTGGTGCGCCGCAGTGAGGCAATGCTGTGCAGGAAAGATTCCAGCGTGGTCTGAGAAAGGTCGCGGTCCATCATCTCAGGCCAGCGCGGGTCTTTGGTAATCATCGGCGAGGTCACGCGAATGCCCCACTTGAGCAAGGTCATTTGGTGATACACCAGGAAGGCCACCGGCCGATACCCGGCCAGTTTCAGCGCGAGCGCAAGGGAATTCCCATTGATGGGCGAGCCAATGACAACCACGCGGCTGACGCGCTGTGGGTAGCGAATGGCGACGCTCAGGGAAACCGTGCCCCCCATGCTGTGGCCGACCAAGGGGGCTTGGCTGATGCCCAACTGCTCCATGAACTGGTCTACCAGGCTGACGAAATCGGCAACGTCGTAGGAATCGCGCTTTTTGCCTGATTCTCCAAAGCCCCAAAAATCCAAGGCATAAGCGCGGTAATAGCGCCCCAAGTAGGCCATGGTTTCCTGCCACACGCCCCAAGAGCCTAACCAGCCGTGCAGCAGGATGACAGGCTTGCCGCGCCCGAAGACTTCGTAGTGAACAACGCCCTGGTCGGTGGTGATAGAAGACACGATGGCCTCAATGTTCGAGATACTGAGGAAGGTGAGAAAAGCGAGGCATCAAAGCCCCGCCTTTGCTCGCCAGTACGCAAAACTGCCGGCTGCCGTCCTCGCCGGATGGCGTGAGCTGTGGCAAGGCTTATGCCTGGTCGCCTTCGATTTCCTCCATGATGCTGAACAACAATTCCAGCAGCACCTTTTTCACCGATTCTTTGTCGGTCGCTACGCAGGGCAGCAGTTTCACCCGGGAATCCAGTCTGAGGGCGATGCGCATGTCTTCCAAATCCCAGGCGTCTTCCATATCTTGTTTATTGGCTGCGACGACGTAGGGGGTCGGTGCGTAGGCTCGGAAGGTTTCCAGAATGCTGCGGGCCTCTCGGAAAGTCTCGGGGCGGGTGCTATCGACCAGCACGATAAAGCCCAACATCCCTTCAGAGAGAATTTCCCACATGAAATCAAAGCGACGTTGCCCAGGCGTGCCGAAGAGGTAGAGCACCAGGTCTTCGTCAACGGTGATGCGGCCAAAGTCCATCGCGACGGTTGTCGTATCTTTCACCCGTTCGGCCTCGCTGGTGATTTTGCGCTCGGTCGCCACGACGTCGATCTCGCTCACCGTTTGGATGAAGGCCGTTTTGCCTGCATTGAAGGGGCCGGTCACCACAATTTTTACAGTCTGCATGGCATAATTCCTCGGTCGAAAATCATCGAAGGGGGACTCCAGAGGTGCTTAGAGGCCGCGAATGCGGGAAATCAGACGATTGACCAGCGAGCGCTGTTCGTCTTTGGTTTTGCCTTCCAGGGCGGTGTGAATGGGGCGCGGGGGGGCGGGTTTGTGCTCTGGTCGCACCAGTTCCACCAGCCCGGCTTGGAGCAAGCCGTAAACGATGCGGCGAATTTCCAGGTCGTTCATCTTGGTGGCCCGGGCAATCTGGCGGATGGTGTTCTTGGGGTTGATGAACGAAACGACTCGCCACTCTTCCACGCTTAGGCTCAGTTTGCGCAGATTGGTGTCGGGGCGGTCGGTGAATTTGAGGGCCATATCCAGGTCGGGAATTTCGCTTTGGAGTTGTTCCCATTCCCGCAGCTGGCGGGCGCCTTCGATGATGAGGTTTTCCAAGTCCACCCGCACGAGAATGCGCCCCGCGGGCGGCGGCGCTTTGCCGTCGAACTCGAAATACCCCTCGGCCCAGGCAAAGAGGCGTTTGACCACGCCCACGTAGGCCGCTTGCAGGCATTGCAAGATTTCTTCTTGGGAAAGATAGCCCGCATTGACAAGCAACAACCCCAGCGCCTTGTCGTTCATGGGTTCTTTGCGGGCTTTGATGGCTTTGTATTGCCCCGCGCTGAGTTTCTTCTCGCGATAGAGCACCGAGGCCAGGTCGTTGGGCTGATGGCTCATTGCAGCGTAGGCCAACTTGCCTTCCCGAAAATAGATTTCGGCTTTGGCCTCTGCGCCGCGAATGTGCAACATCCCTGTTTTACGGGCCAGGTTGACAAGATTAAGCAATTGCGTGATGGAAAAATCACGCAAGTTCCCTTTGAGCGCCATGATGGCTCCCTGATGGATAGCATTTTGCCCGCGGCTCTTACCCGCCACGAGCGCGAAAGCAGAAGAATTATACTTGTAACCTCGCGGGGCGTCAAACGCGCTTCACCGCCGCCGAACCGCCCGCCAAAGCGGTGCGTCTTCCTCGGCTTTCCCCCCGGTGGCAGCCTCGGGCCTCTCACTCCAAGTAGTACGTCATCCGTTGCAGAGGGATGACGGGGTCGAGGTATTCCACTCGGACGTCGTCGGGCAAGGTAAGGTGAATGGGGGCGTAGTTGAGAATAGCCCGCACGCCGGCAAACACCAGCGCGTTGGCTACTTCTTGGGCTGCTGCCGCGGGGGTGGCAATCATGCCAATTTGGATGCCGGCTTCCTGCACGCGGCGGGCCATGGTGCGAATGTCTTCCACGACCAAATCGCCCGCCCGGCTGCCGATTTTGGCTGGGTCTTTGTCGAAGGCCATGGTAATGCGAAAGCCGCGCTCGGCAAAGCCTTTGTAGCGCGCCAAGGCGTGCCCCAGGTCGCCCACGCCTACCAGCACCACATCCCACACTTTATCTACATGCAGGTGGCTGCGCAAGGCCGTAACCAATGCCTCGACAGGATACCCCCGCCCTTGCTTGCCGTATTCGCCGAACATGGAAAGGTCTTTGCGAATCTGGGCGGCCGAAACCCCCAGCCGTTCGCTGAGCTCTTGGGAAGAAATGCACGTCAGCCCTTCTGCCCGCGCGTGTTCTAAAGCCCGCAGGTAAATCGGTAGACGGCTGACGACGATATGGGGAATTTGGCGGCTCATGACAAACCCTCGCTTTGGGCAACGGAATTGCTTGAGCATAATTTACCAGATTTTTGGCGTTTGTGCAAATTGGTACAAGCCCCCTGGGCTTTGCTCACAACCTCTTGCCCTGCTCGACGCTATGGCAGCATCGCGTGGTGCCAAAACACCACAACCCAGGGAGATCCTGCCGCCAGCCCCAGCAACACCAGCCCTCCCATCACGAGGACGATTCGCCGCGCGGGCTGTGCTCGGCCCCGCCACCGCAAGCGCAGCCCCATCCACGTGCCGCCCCAAATTGCCAGCGCCAGCGCCGATAACACCGGCCGCGTCCACTCGCAGGGGGCGCCGACCACGGTGATCAACCATGCCCCAATGGGCATCACCAACCCCAATGCCAAAATGCCAACCCCCGCGGCGGTCAGAGCGGCTGCTTCCCGGCCGTCCATGAATTCTTCCTGATGAAGCGGCAATGCCATGCTTTGTCCTCACCAAACTCAGCGATAGAAAATGCCCTGTGCGGTCATGCTGCCCAGCAGGGCGGCCAGCAACGTGTTGCCCAAAGCCACGGTCATCAACACCCACAACCCACGGCGGTACCAGGTCGGGGTCAGGGCGCGGCGGCGGGCGCGGCGGGCCAGATACACACATGCCGTGGCCGCGACGGGCACCATCATCCCCCAGGAAGCCATCCACGGCAGCCCCAGGCTTCGCCAGCCTGCATGCCCCACCGTCCACGCTTCGGGGCGAACGTACATCACTGCCATGCCGCTCAACGGTGTGAGCCAGGCAAAAAGCAGCATGCTTGCCCATCCCCACCGCTGCAACGAAGGACGATGTTGCCGCAGCCAGGGACGCACCTTGCCCAACTTGCTGCTGTACGAGACGCACAGCACCGTCAGCACCACCAGGGGCAGGCCGAAGACAATTCCGTGAAGAAACGACCACCGCAGCATGGCCCCTCCCGCCAAGTAGCGAATAAAAAACGGCAGCCCACCTACTGCTACCGTTGTCATTGTAGAGGGTTTGCCCACCGGTGTCCAGCGATAAATGGCACCCCTTTTTTGGGCATTTGTCACGTTTTTTAGCGGCGCCGCTCCCACAGGCTGATGGTTTCGATATGGTAAGTTTGCGGGAACATGTCGAAAGGTGTGATGGAGACCAAGCGGTAGCCATGACGCGCCATGCGACGGCCGTCGCGGGCCAAGGTCGCCGGGTCGCAAGAGACATAAGCCACCACCGCCGGTGCAAGCGCCATCAGGCCATCCAATGCTGGGCGGCTGAGGCCGCTGCGGGGCGGGTCGAGAACGGCTACATCGGGCTGGAAGCCCTGAGCAGCGAGGTGTTCCAACGCCATCGCAGCAGGAGCTTCGTAGAGCGCGACGTGGTCGAAGGCATCCAGGTTGACGCCAAAATCGTCGCAGGCTTCCGGCGAAGACTCCACCGCCACGAGTTCCCCCACCTGCGGCGCGAGGAAGGCGCTGAACAGCCCCACGCCGCTGTAAAGTTCCAGCAAGCGGCTGCGCGGCGTCAGCGGCAGGTGTTCCAACAGGTGGTCGATCATCGCTTCGGCCACCGCGAGGTTGACCTGGAAGAACGAGGCCGCCGAGACGCGGAAGACCTTTCCTTTCACCTCCATCGGCAGGAAGCCCCGTCCTGCCAGCACAAAGGCTTCCCCTCGTGGGTTGGTGTATACCGCCGAAAGGGGGAAATCGACGTGGAAGGCCGGGGGGGTGGGGCGCTGCCCGCGCAGCCAAAGCAGCACTTCGTCCCCCGCTCCTGCCCGCAGGTGGACGCGTGTCACGCCGCTCTCGGCTTCCAGCGCCAGGCGCGGAATGAGGTCGCGCAACGGCGGGGCAGCCAGCAAGCAGTCTTCCGCAGGCACGACCGCTGCCGAGCGGGGAGCGCGAAACCCCAGCCGCCCCTCCGGCGAAAGGTGCATCTGGATGTGGTTGCGATAGCCCCACACGGCGGGTGAGGGCACCGTGGGCGCCACCGCCGGGTCGGGAAATTTGCCAATGCGGACGAGTTGGTCGCGCACGATCGCCCGCTTTGCGGTCAGCTGAGCCGCGTAAGCGACGTGCTGGTAATGGCAGCCGCCGCAACGCCCGTAAAGCGGGCAACGAGGCGCAACTCGGTCGGCCGCGGCCTCCAAAAGCGCCGCGATTTCCCCGCGGGCGTAACGGGGCTTGTCTTCCGTGAGCCGCACGCGCACCCGCTCGCCGGGCAGGGCAAACGGCACGAACACGGCGCGGCCGTCTTCCAGCCGCCCCAGCGCCTCGCCGCCGTAGGCCCAGGTGGTCAGTTGCACCTCATAGGTTTCGCTCATGCCGGGCTTCCAAAAGGGGAACGCCGCGCGGGTCAACCGATTTCCCCGGCCACGGCCACTGCCACGCGGTCGGGGTCGAGGTAACGCCGAGCGGTTTCCAAAATCATCTCGGGGGTCACGGCGCGCACCAAGTCGGCGAAGCGGCGGTAATAATCCAGCCCCAGGCCATAGCGCTCCATGGTCAGCAAAGCGCTGGCGACGCCGTGGTTGCTCTCGAAACTCAGCGGCAGGCTGCCGACGATGCCGGCCTGAGCGTCGGCCAGTTCCTCGGCGGTCACTGGCTCGGTGACGAAGCGGCGAATCTCGGCCATGATGAGTTCCAAAGCCGGCTCGACGTTTTGCGGCGCCACCCCGGCGTTCACTTCCCACGGGCCGGGGCCATAGCCGCCGTGCAGCTCGGAATAGGCATAATATGCCAGCCCGGCCTGTTCGCGCACCGCGTCGCCGATGCGCCCCATCAGCCCAAAGCGCCCCAAAATCGTGTTGCCCACCATCGCGGGCAGGTAATCGGCGTCGGCGCGAGCCGGGCCCGCCGCGCCCACCACCACATCGCACTGGCTCTTGCCGGGGATGCTGACCTCCGCGCGGCTGGAAGTCGCCAAGGGCGTGAGGGGAGGCAAGGCAGGCGGCGCAGGCTGGGCGGGGTTCTGCCAATCGCCCAGGGCCGCGCTTACGGCTTCCACCGCCGCTTGGGGGGAAACCGCCCCTACCACCGCAATCACCATCCCGCGCGGGCCATAGTGGGCGCGGTGGAAGGCCGCCACATCCTCGCGGCCGATGGCCTGAATGGTGTCGGGGTGGCCTTCGTCGGGGCGGGCATAAGGATGGTCGCGATACACCAGGCGGTCGAAGGCCAGTTCGGCCATTTCGGCGGTATCTTGCGCCCGCAGCGCCAGGGAAGTCAGCCATTGGGCGCGCAGTTTTTCCACTTCCTGGGGCGGGAAGGTCGGGTGGCGCAGGGCTTCATCCAGCAGGTGCAGCAGCAGGGGCAGGTCTTCGGCCAGCGCCTTGCCGCTGAAGCCGGTGGTGTGGGTGTGCCCGCTGAAAGCCAGGCGGGCGCCGTTGGCTTCCAGCAGGTCGTAAAGGCTGTCGAAAGTGTAGTGCTCGGTGCCGCGCAACAGCATCCCGGCGGTGAAGCGCGCCAGGCCGAGCTTTTCGTCGCTGTCGTACAGCGCGCCGACTTGCAGGAAGCCGCTGAGCACCACCGACTGGCTCTGGAAGTTGGGACGCGTCAGCACCGTAATGCCGTTGGGCAGGGTGGTGCGCGTGACATCGTCGGGGCCGGGAATGGAAGGGGTGAGGGTCATGGTTTAGTTGAAGTGGCGCGTCAGCCGTTGCCAGAGGTCGTCTTTCTGGCCGGGGACGAAGGGGGTGTAGAGGCTCAACCGGTCGGCGAGCCCGCGGTAGCGGGCTTCCAAAGCCGCTGGCAGCTCGGCGGGGGAAGCCACCACGGCAAAAGTGTGCAGCATTTCGTCGGAAACCAGCGCGGGCATGGCTTCCCACTGGCCGCGGGCAGCCAGGGCAGAAAGGCGCTCGGCCACCTCTTCCCAGCCGTGCAAGCGCATGACCCGCCGGTAAGAAGGCGTGCTCGCGTAGAAGGCAATTTGCGAGCGCACGAAGCTTTCTTCTTCGGCGTCGGTCACCACGAACGCGGTCAGCTGGATTTGCGGGCGAGGGCGCTCGGCCTTTGCCGCGCCTTCCTCGATGGCCGGCAGCAGCACTTCTTGCAAGTAGCGCACGGTGTGGAAGGGGTGCACCAGGAAGCCGTCGGCAGCCTCGCCTGCCAACCGCGCCAGCCCGGTGTTGACGCCCGCAATGTAAATGGGAATATCGGGATGCTCGATCGGGCCGGGGTTGAAAAAGGGCGACATCAGCGTGAGTTTGTAATATTCGCCCCGGAAGTTGAGCTTCTCGCCGTGCTGCCATGCGTGCCAGAAGGCTTGAATGGCTCGAATTTCTTCTCGCAGTTTCCCGACGACCGAATCGGGCCAAGGCATGCCGAAACGGCGGGTGATGTGCGCCTTGACCTGCGTGCCCAGGCCAAGGATGAACCGGCCGCCGGAAACCGCCGCCAGGTCCCAGGCGGTGTAGGCCAGGTCGGCAGGGCTGCGGGCAAAGGCAATCGCCACTGCCGTGCCCATTTGCAAGCGGCGGGTGTGCTCGGCGATCAGCGGATGCGGCAGAAAGGGGTTGTGCTGGGTTTCGGTCGTCCAAATGGCAGCAAACCCCATCGCCTCGGCAGCTTGCGCCACCGAAGGCACATCGCGAAGCGGCAAGGGGGGGAGGGAAGCGTCGAAGTGCATAGGCATGAGGGGGTTAGGAGGTTAGGGGAAGGGCCAGCATCAGGTTTTCGGCCACCAAGCGGGTGTTCACATAGTGGTCGACGTCGTCGATGGCCTGGAGGATGGCCTGCACCACGGCGAGAGCGCGCTCAGGCGGAACGGCTGCGGCCAGGGCTTCCAGGTGTGGGCGGTAGTCGATGTTGGTGAGTGCAGAGGGCGCGCCCGAGGCCAGCATGAGCACGTCCCGCCAAAAGGAAAGCCACACCGTCAACAGCGCCGTCAGGGCGGTGCGGTCTTTGGCGGCTTCCTCGGCAAAGGCAAAGCGGCGGATGCGGTCGGCAGGGAGCAGGCTCAAGAGGGCTTCCAGCGCTTCGGCGCGGGCCTCCAGCAGGGCTGGGTCTTGGTGCAAGCGCAGGGCATAGCCCGGCCTGCCGCCGGAGAGGTGCGCCAGAAATTCGGCCTCTGCTGTCGGGATGCCGTGGCGGCGTTGGAGCGCCTCGGCCAGGGCCGAGGGGGTCAGCGGGCGCAGCCGCAGCACTTCGCAGCGGGAAACCACCGTCGGCAGGAGCGCTTCGGCGCTTTCTGCCGTGAGCAACAGCACGACGTGAGGCGGCGGTTCCTCCAGCGTTTTGAGCAAGGCGTTGGCGGCGCTGGGGTGGGCTTCCTCGAAGTTGAGCAGCAGCGCCACGCGATAAGGCGCTGCCCGCGGCGTCAGCGCCAGCAGACGCTCCAGGGCGCGGATTTGCTCCACCTTGATGACGCGCGTGTCTTCCGCTCGCCGAACGATGTGCAAGTCGGGGTGCTGCTCTGCAGCCATCTGGCGGCAGTTGCGGCACACCCCACAGGCTTCCCCCGGCGCGGGGGGCTGCTCGCAAGTCAGCGCTTGGGCGAGGCGTAAGGCGAGGGTGCGGCGGCCTATCCCACGGGGGCCGGTGATGAGGTAAGCATGGCGTACAGCCCCGCGGCGGATGTGCCCCTTCAGCAGTTCCTCAGCCCACGCGTGCCCTATCAAATCCCACGCCATGCCCCCATTGTAGCCGAAAGCGGGGCAGAAGCCAAGGGAAACCGTTTGCCGCCATCTTCTCCCCTGATATAATGGCGGCACGCTTGCTCGGCCCGGCGGCAGAAGATGATGCATTCCGAGACTTCCCCGATTTTTACCCCCCCTCACCAACCCGGCACCGCGGTGCAGCTTGCGGCTGCGGGCGTGCTGGCGGCGGGGGCGGGTGTGTGCTATTACCTTGCAGCGCAGCCCGGGCGCGGCGGGTTGGCCTTTTTGCTCTTGGGGCTGCTTCTCACAGCCCCCTTGCCGCTGTTGCTTTACGGTGCGTATGCGCTGCAGCGGGCGGCTTATGCCGTAAGCCGCGATCGGTTGGTGTTGCAGTGGGGCTGGTGGGTAGAAGAGGTGCCGCTGCGGGCTGTGGTGTGGGTGCAAGCAGCCGAGGCGTTGGAAACGCCGCTTCCGCTGCCGCGCCTGCGTTGGCCGGGGAATCTGACGGGCGAGCGGCAAGCGGGCGAGGTGCGTTTCACTTTCATGGCCGCCCAGCCTCAAGGGCTGGTGGTCATTGCCACCGACGACGCGCGCCGGTTTGTGATTTCGCCCGCGGAGCCTGGGGCCTTTCTGGAAGCCGTGCGCCGCGCCGCCGAGGAAGGCTCGCTGGAAACCGTGGCCCCCGCCTCGCACCGGCCGACCCGCTGGCTGAACGCCATCTGGCGCGATGCTTTCGCCCGCGCCCTCTTGCTGGCGGCCTGGGGCGCTACCCTCGCCGCGGTGGTTTGGAGCAGCCTGGCCACCTCGAACCTGGCAGGGGGAAGCAGCCCCGCCGCCGATGACCGGGCGGTGTTGCTGGCAGCGGCTGCTGTGCTCTTCCAGGGCTTGGATGCTGGGCTGGGGTTGTTCGCCTACCAATCACCCGCCCGCCGAGGGATGGCTTATCTCATCTGGGTGGTCGGCGCCGCGGCCGCGCTGGGCTTTTTGGCCTCGGTGGGCGTGGTGCTGCTGGGGGGTGCAGGATGAGCCTGTTTGCCCAGATGGGGCTGGGCAGCGCCGCGGCCGCGCTGGTGGCTTGGGGCGCTTACCGCGCGCACGCCCTGGCTTCCAGCGGGGCGTGGGCTGCGCTGGTCGTGGGGGGGCTGGTGTTTGGCCTGGGCGGCTGGGCGTGGGCCGGGCTGCTGCTGGTTTTCTTCGTCTCTTCCAGCGCGCTTTCGCACCTTTTCCGCCGTCGCAAGCACGCCCTGAGCGAAAAGTTTGCCAAAGGCAGCCGCCGCGATTGGGGGCAGGTCGCCGCCAACGGGGGGCTGGCGGCGGCGTTGGCAGTATTCCACGCCTGGCGGCCAGAAGCCCGCTGGGCATGGGTGGCCTTTGCCGGGGCTTTGGCCGCCGTCAACGCCGACACCTGGGCGACGGAAATCGGCGTGCTTTCCCCCTGGAAACCACGCCACATTCTCACCGGCCAGCCCGTGCCGCCGGGGACGTCGGGCGGGGTTTCGCCGCTGGGGCTGGCGGCTGCCCTCGGCGGGGCGGCGCTGCTCGGCGGCTGCGCTGTGTGGGGGTTCCCTACGTGGCAAACCGCCCTCGCAGTCACCGTGGGCGGTTGGGGCGGCGCCGTGCTGGATTCTCTGTTGGGGGCTACTGTGCAGGCTATGTTCTTCTGCCCTGCCTGCCACAAGGAAACCGAACATTCGCCCCGGCACACCTGCGGCACGCCCACCCACTGGCAACGGGGCTGGCGCTGGATGAACAACGACGTCGTCAATGCGCTGGCTTCCTTCGCGGGGGCGGTGCTGGCCGTGGCTTTGTGGGCGTGGCTGCAACAATGAAAAAACCGCAGGCCGTCTGCCCTACGCAGCAACATCCTGCGAAAGCGCAGAGGGCCTGCGGTCGGTGGCCCCGCGAGGCACAGCGTCGCTTACGGCCTCAGGCGGAAGTTGATGAGGGTGATGTTCTCCTCACATGAATCGTGGGTGTCGAAGTAAATTTGGGGGGAAACCGGCAGGCCGTTCGGGTCTACCAATTGGATGTAGAGGGAATGCGTGCTGGCAATGGGGTGGTCGGCCAGCTGGATTTCGTAGCCGCCGGGCCCGAAACTCGTGGCCGTGCCGCTGATGGTGTAGAGTTCCACGGGCGCGCCG
The DNA here is from genome assembly GCA_964450875.1 of uncultured Anaerolineaceae bacterium. Lineage (GTDB taxonomy): Bacteria > Chloroflexota > Anaerolineae > Anaerolineales > DRMV01 > DRMV01. The sequence continues at coordinate 23,080 of CAYVHG010000024.1, forward strand.
GCCAGCTCGCCGCGCACCATGACGTTGATGACGACCGGCTTGCCGCTGGCGTCGAGCACCTGTCCGGCCACACTCAGCCAGTTGCAGCCCTCGGCGCTGTGGAACACCTTGCTGGTGCTGTAAGTGGGGGTGCCGGGTTGCAGCTCGTAGGGGTAAGGCGTGGGCGAGAGGGTCGGGGTGGGCGGCACCGTTGGGGTGGGTGTCAGCGTCGGCAGGGGGATGGGAGTGGCTGTGGGGGTTGGAGTGATGGTGGGCGTGGGCGTCCAGGTAGGCGGCAAAGTCACCACCGGCAGGGTCGCGGTGGGGGTGGGGAAGCTCAGCGTCGGCGGCAGCGTGGGGGGCGGGAAGGGGTTGAACGGCACATAAGGGTTGACGAACACCAGCATGAAGCCGCTCAACATGCACAGCGTAGCCACCACGATCAGCACCGTGAGCAAGTTCCAGAGCCAACCCGAAGATTTTTTCTTGCGTTGGGGTTCGTCGATAAATTCCAAAGACATGAGCGCCCTCTCTGCTAAGGCGAAGGGGTGAGCAAAATACGCAAAGTGCTGTTCTTCCGTTGTTGCTGCAGCCAGGCTTGCACAGCGGCCATTTGCAACTTCCGCCGAGCGTCAGGGGAAAGCGGGCGGGTCTCGCGGCCTTCCACTTGGATGATGTGGTAGCCCAGCGGCGTCTCGATGATGCCGCTCACCTGCCCCACCTTCAACGAAAACGCGGCGGCTTCCACTGCTGGCTGGGTCAGATAACCCCGCGGGAACCAGCCCAAGTCGCCTTGCCCTTCGGGGTCGTAGGCCGCCGCGAGGGCCGCAAATTTCTCGCCCTGCTTCAGGCGGGCCAAGATGTTTTCGGCCTCTTGTTTATTATAAACTAAAATCTGGCGGGCATGCACCTGTTCGGCTTCCGTGGGCACTTGCGCAGCAATGTGCTGCACCATCCAAGCGGCGGCTTGGGCCTGCCGAAGCGCCTGTAGAAAACTCGGCCGCGTGTAACCCTGTTTTTGCAAGAACGCTTGCACGGCATCTTCGCTGCCTGCTTCTTGCACGGCCTGCTGCCACAGGGCTTCATCGCTGGGCGGCTGGAAGCCTTCCCGGTAAGCGGCTGCAGCGAGCAACATCCGGTCGATTATGTCGTCCAGCACGCGCGTCGCGCTTTCCTGCGGTGCGAGTTTCGTGCCAACTTCGGCTTCGGCCGCACGGAAGCGCGCCATTTCGGCCTGAAAATCGGCCAGGGGGATTGGCGTGCCGTTGACCACGGCAGCGAGGGGCACGGGCGTGGGGGAAGGCTGGAAAGGCGTGGCGCTCGGCGAGGGAGAAGGGGAAGGCGTGGCAGCAGGGGCGGCCTTCCCGCAAGCGGCCAGGGCCAGCAAAAGCACGAACCAAGGCAAAAGGCGTTTAGTCATAGCGAATAGGCTCCACACCTTCCCGCGGCGTGGGCGATTCGGGCCGCAGGCCGCGCGGGTAGTAAAAGGTTTGCCGCAGCCGGTCGGTCAACGGCGCTTGAGCGGTGCGGTAACCGCGATACGTGCCCCAGAACTGCATCAGCCGGAACCAAAAAATGCTGCCGAAGTTGTGCCACAGCACCCCTTGCCGGGCGGCGTGATACAGGTCGCTCGCGATGTTGGCCGTCGAGAGGCGCAGGAAATCCCACAGCGAAAAGCGGGCTTCGGGGTAGATGCGTTTGAAAGCCATCGCCTCGCGGCGGTAACGGTTGAGCACCTTGCGGGGTGTTTCCTCGTGCACGTGCACGATTTCGGCCTCGGCCACGTAGGCCAGGTAATAGCCTTGTTCCAGCGCCCAGCGCGCCCAGGCCAGGTCTTCCAGGCCGGTGAGGGTTTCGTCGTAAGGGTGCTCTTCCCACAGGGTGCGGCGAATGGCGGCGTTGGCGTTGTTGCAGAAGGGGTGCTGCTGCCGCAAATTGGTGGTCTCCGGGAACCAGCGGGCGAAAATTTGGTGCTCGGAAAACTTGGTGCGGTGGTCGCCGCGCTGCTTGCCGTAGGTCAACGCGACGCGCGGGTCGTCGAAAGGCGCGAGCAGGCGTTCCAGCCAATCGGGGTAAACGGGGTAAACGTGCGCGCTGGCAATTACGATGAACTCGCCGCGCGCGTGTCGAATGCCGAGGTTGAGCGAGCGCCCAAAGGTGAATTCCTGCGGCGTGATGTGCACCACTTCTACGGGGTAACGGCGGGCGATGGCCACCGTGGCATCGGTGGAGCCGGAATCGACCAGGATGATTTCACAATCTTTCACCGTCTGCTGCATCACGCCTTCCAGCAGACGGCCGATGTGCTTTTCTTCGTTATACGCTCGGATTACGAGCGAGCAAAGGGGTGTTTTCATAGGGCTCATCGGTTCAGTTGAGGTCGAACAGCCCGAAGGTTTCGCCGTCGTAGCGGAAGGTCGCCGCGGTGCCGATGTAGGGGTTGATGGCGGCGTAAGGGCGTGCCCATTTTATCCAAAAACCGGCAAAAATGTAACGCACGCCCAAGCGACGCAAATAAGCCCGCTGCTTGCCGGTCTGCCAGGCGTGCAGGTAAGCAGGGGTGCCGATGAGGCCGTCCATGTTGACGATGCGTCGGTCGTGGACGAAGTAAGCCAGAGCGCCTGCGCCGGGGGCTGCAATCACGGCGCCGGGTGGGGTGTGGGCTTCTACCCAGCGGGCTTGGGCCAGGTAAGGGTGCAGGTGGTCGTTGTGGCGGGGGAAGGTGTGCCCCATCCATCCGAGGAAGGCCGCCGCGAGGGCGGCGCTCAACAGTGCAGCCGCCGGGAAGCCCACCCGCTGCAAGGAAGGCCACTTGCGCGCCGCCCACGCCCCCGCGCCCGTGAGGAGCGCAGCCACAGCGAGGGCGACCGCCATTTCTTCGGGCAGCCAGTACCAATCGCGCAAGGGCAGCATGCCCGAAAGCACCTTCATGTAAAACCAGTGCCCTCCGGCCAACAATGCCCACGGCAGCACCACGCCGCGGCGGAAAGGGGCTTTCCACGCTGCCAGCCAGGCGGCGCGGCGGCCCCACCGCCACAGCAGCCATCCCCCTGCCAGCGCCACTGTCCCGGCCAGCGCCGCCGCGAGCAGCCAAGTGTGGTAACGCTGCCAAAAAGCCGACGGCGAAGCCAGCAGCCGCGCGGCAACATGCCCCAGCCGATAGCGCAGCGCCATCCGGCCATAGACCGTGCCGTCCATCGTGCCCCACCAGTGCTTGACCAGCGAGCTGATGGGCATCCAGGCACCCACCACCAGGCGGCTCCACAACAGGAACGCCCCCACGCCGAACAAACCGGGGGCGCCGAACAGCCAGGCCAAGCGCACCACGCGCAGGGTGGGGGCCTTCGTTTCCCACCACCAGCGCGCCAGCAGCCACAAGCCCAAGCCAGCCACGATGAGCGCGTTGTCGAGGCGGCTCAACATGGCAAAAGCCGCGGCCCATCCCAGCCGCCGCACCGCTGCGGCGTCGTCGGGCTGGGGCCAGACCGCCGCCCACGCCGTCCACAGCCAGGCCAGGCTGAGGGCGTTCAGGCTGCTTTCCATGCCGCCTGCCACGGTGGTCATGTAAAGCCGCGGCCAAAGAGCCCACCCGGCCGCCAGCAGCAACCCTACTGCTCGGCCGAACACGCGCTCACCCGTGCGCCCCATCACCCAGGCCGTGGCTGCCATCAGCCCGCCGACCACCAACACCAGCACGCGCAGCGGCACGAACAGCCCAAACCAGCGGCTCAGCGCAAACACCGGCACGCACACTGCCATCCAAAGCGGGTGGAAGCCGTTCGTCGCGCCGCTGCCGTCGAAAGTCACCCCGTGGCCGAGGGCGATGTTCTGTGCCGTTTTGAAATAGTAAAACGCATCGTCGAAATGGAACCACTTGAGCAGGCTGTTGGCGGGCGTCAGCGCCAGGTAGAGGTGGGCTGCCAGCACCACCGCCACCACGCCCCACAGCGCCGCGTCTCGGGGAAGCCCCTTCCACCGCGCCATGCTCACACCTCCTCCGGCATCACGAAAGGCTGGCCTTCCAGCAGCCCGGCGGTGATCACCCGCATGGTGACACTGTTTTCCGGCAGCAGAGCCGACCAGTGGAAAGGCTTGAAGCGCACGTAGCCGCGCGCCCGCGGTTCGTCTTCCAGAAAAGCGTCGAAAGGCAGCGACACTTTGTAGAGCTGGTAGTAGAGAAAACGGCGGGCGTTGCGTCGGAATTCCGCCGGCAGGGGCACACTCTCGCCCGCTGCGTTCAGGAAAGCCTCGGCCTGCGCGCGATAGGCTTGCGGCGTCGGGGGGAAGAAGACGATGGGGTATTGCGTAAAGCGCGCCTTGCCCCCGCAGAGCACCGCTTTGCCCAGCAGCACGGCCTCCAGCCCAATGGTCGAGTTGTAAACCATCACGAACTTCGCCCGCCGGATCAGGTCGTAAGAGTTGAGAAACTCTTGAGAATCCACGAACACGACGTTGGGCAAAGAGACCACGCCGCGCTGCGCTGCCCAATCGCGCACGCTTTCGCGGGCGGCCTTGCCGGGGCGCTGCTCGTCGGGGTGGGCGCGGATGACGAACAAGGTTTCGGGGTGGGCGCGGATGATTTCCAACACCGCATCCAGCCAGGCAAACATATGAGGGAAGACGACGTTGGCGTGCGGCTGGCTGGTATCGAAAATCACGTTGGTAAACACCGGCACGATTTGACGGAAACGGCTCGCTTTCTGGAGGAAAGCCGCGTCCAGGCCGCGCATTTCCGGCCAGAAGCGGATGCCTGCCATGGTGAAATCGCCTTGGAAGCGGCGGCTGAGGTAGGCATCGAGGCGGGCGTTTTGCCGAGGCGTGAGGTCGAAATCGTCGGGTATGGCGATGGGGTAAGCCGTGGCCTCGCCTGGGGTGAAGTAAGCCGTCAAGGGGCGCAAGCCGACCTCGTGGGTGACCACCCGGACGCCCCGTTGCCGCGCCGCCCACGCCGCCGCCGCTTCGGGAAAGAACTGGCCGTTGAAGACCACCGCCGCGCGCGGTTGCACCTCATCCAGCAAAGCGCCGAAATCGCGCACCACCTGCCATGCGCCGCGGATGAAATCGGCATAGAGGGCGCGGGTTGGGGCGTCGTCGGGCAGCGTGTGGCGGCGCAGACGCCAGCGCAGCCCCGGGAGCACAAGCGCGCCCAGCGGCGCCCCCTGATGCACGAAATCTTGCAGCGCCGCCACCGGCAGGTCGGCCAGGGCGGCCTCCAACGCGGGGTCGGGGGTGTAGGCGAAAGGCCGCTGAGGCATACCGGCGTACAACCGCCGCGACCACGTTTGGCAGAGGTTGCAGGGCGGGGGCTGGTCGGGGCGGTCGGGGTCGGTGCCGAGAATGCAGCGGGGCATCCCGCGCCGGCAGACGAACTGCACCACCGGCACCCCTTGCAAGCGCAGGCTCCAGGCGGTGAGCAGTTGGAAGGCCGCGTTTTGGCTCATCCCCCACAGGCGGGTCGAGGCGTTGAAGAAGACCACCGGCGGCTCGTCGGCGGGGGGCGGGGCGTGGCCGGCCACTTCGCGGGCGGCCATACTCAAGCGCCAGCGCGCCAGGGCACCTTGGAGCTTCGAGGAAATATCCATAGGCAAAAGGCAAAGAAGGTCTCAGCGCACGAGGGCGCGGCGGGGAGCGCGTGCCCTCGGCGGCAGGGGGCTCACATGCGCTCGGCAACGGCGGCCATCACGGCGGCGTGCAGCTCGGCGGCGCGCTGCACCAGCGCGTTGGCCTGCGCCACCAGCCCGGCGGCTTCGCCCTCGGGCAGGCCGGTGGCGTTGATGCGAATGTTCAGCGCCGCGCCTTCCACGGCCGCCCGCGCCAGCGCGGCAGCGGTGCCGGCGTCGGTCACGGCGTTGACGTTGCCAATTTCGGCCATGCGGCGGGCCAGCGCCAGCACTTCCATCGCCAAATGTGCGGTTTTCAGCGGCACGGCCGCGGCGTGGCGCGTGGCTTCCAAAACCGCTTGGCTGCGGGCGGCTTTCTCTTCTTCGGTGTTGCGGGGCAGTTTGCGCGCTGCCATGTAGGCTTCGAAAGCCGCGGCGTCTTCCTCTACCGCCGCGGTCAGGTCGCGCCGCAGCGCATCGGCTTGCTCGATGAGCGGCCAGACCTCGGCTTCCACCGCTTTGTATTTCTTCTTGCCCACGGTCAACCGCCCGACCATCGCCACCAGCGCGGCGGCCTGCGCCGCGGCGTAAGCCGAGGCCGACCCGCCGCCCGGCGTCGGCGTGCCCGCCGCCAGGCGTTCCAGGAAGTCGGGGGCTTCCTGCGGCGGAAGCGGGGCTTCGGCTAAGGCGGCATACAGGCGGCGTTCCAGAATTTGCTCGTCGGGGTCGAACTGGTCGAGCTGCAGATACCAGCGGGCGGCGTTCACCAAGGCTTCTTCGGGCGCCAAGCCGACCAGCTCGCTGTGATGCACCCCCACCCCGTAGCGCGCCGCTTCCCGCCGGATGAGCTCCACCACCCGCGCAATGGGCGTTTTGCGGTAGTTGGTCAGGTTCATGGAAACCTGCGCCCGCCCTTCGACCAACATGCCCAAGGCTTTGACATAGCGCAGCCCGCCGGAGGAATGCCGCACCGCGCGGGCAATTTTCTTGGCAATGCTGACGTCGTCGGTGGTGAGGTACACATTGTAGGCAATCAGGGGGTCGCGGGCCCCGATGACCGTCGCACCTGCCGGGCCCACGCGTTTGGGGCCAAAGTCGGGGTCGCGCGCCGGGTTGACGCCGATTTCCTCTTTGAGCGCTTCGTATTGCCCACGGCGGATGTTTTCCAGGTTTTCGCGTTCCGGGCGGGTCGCGGCCTTCTCGTAAAGGTACACCGGGATGCCGAGCTCCTCGCCCACCCGTTTGCCCAGGCGGCGGGCTATCTCGATGCAGTCGGTCATGGTGACTTCGCGAATGGGCACGAAGGGCACGACATCGGTGGCGCCGATGCGGGGGTGTTCGCCGGTGTGGTGGTTCAGGTCGATGAGCGCCGCCGCCTTGGCGATGCCTTGGAAGGCGGCCTCTTCCACCGCCGCGGGCGGCCCCACGAACGTCACCACCGTGCGGTTGTGGTCGGGGTCGGAATGGCGGTCGAGCAGCACGACGCCGTCCACCGCGGTGATGGCGCCGACAATGGCTTCGATCACCTCGGGGCGACGCCCTTCGGAAAAGTTGGGAATGCACTCCACAAGCGGCATGGGCATGGGAAGCCTCCAAAAGGTAGGAAGTGACTTTTTCGCCTCAAGTGCGATGTTTCCCCTTGGCAAAGGGGCATCGCCCTTCAATCTTACCACTTCCGAGCGGGATTTTATTGTACAATGGGGCCATGTCACGCCGCAGGGTGGGGCTTTGGCTGCTGGGAATTTTGTTGTTGGGGGGCTGCACGCGCGCCTGGGGCGGGAATGCCCCGGCATGGCAGCCGCCCACCGCGGCTTACGCACCGATTTCCGGGGCGACGCCGTCTGCGTTTCCCTTTGCCACCCCCGTGCGAGAGCCCGGCCAAACGCCGCCTTCCCCCACGCCCAACCCACCGCGTCCGTTGCCCACGCTGCGCGCCCAGGAGCAGCGCTACCAGGTGCAGCCCGGCGACACCTTAGCCGTGCTGGCCCGGCGCTTCGAGGTCAGCGTGCAGGCCATCGTGGAAGCCAATCACCTGGCGGACCCCAACACGCTCTCGGTGGGCGAAACGCTTGTCATCCCTGCGCCTGCTCCTGCCGCGGCCGCCCCGGCGTTCAAGATCATCCCCAATTCCGAGCTGGTTGCCAGCCCCAGCAATGCAACCTTCGATGTAGCGGCCTTCGCGCAGCGTGCGGGGGGCTTCCTGGCGGCCTACCGGGAAGACGTGCACGGCACGACCATGCGCGGCCCCGAAATGCTGGCGCGGGTGGCGCGCGATTATTCCGTCAATCCCCGTTTGCTGCTCGCGCTGCTGGAATACCAAAGCGGGTGGGTGACGCACGGCGAGGTTGGCGAGCAGCAGCGCGCTTTCCCCTTTGGCTGGCGCGCGCCGGGGCAAGAGGGGCTTTGGCGGCAGTTGCATTGGGCAGCCAATGAACTCAACCGCGGCTATTACCTCTGGCGGGTGAACGCTCTGGGCGCTTTCGTGCTGGCCGATGGCCTGCTGGTGCGGCCTGCGCCCTCGGTGAACGCCGGCACCGCCGCGGTGCAGCACTTTTTCGCGCTGCTGGATGGCCTCGAAGCGTGGCAGCACGACGTCGGGCCCGACGGGTTGGCGGCGACCTATCGGGCGTTGTTCGGCTACCCTTTCGATTATGCTTTCGAGCCTCTGCTGCCCTCGGGGCTGACCCAGCCCCCCATGCAGTTGCCCTTCGAGCCAGGGGTGGTGTGGTATTTCACCGGCGGGCCGCACAGCGCCTGGGGCGATGGCGCGGCTTGGGCGGCGCTGGATTTCGCCCCCAGCGACCTGCCCCCCAACGGCGGCTGTGAGGTCAGCAAGGCATGGGTGGTGGCCGTCGCGGACGGCTTGGTGGTGCGCGCCGCCGACGGCGCGGTGGTGCAAGACCTCGACGGCGACGGCTACGAACAAACCGGCTGGGCTGTGCTTTACCTGCACATCGCTTCTCAAGGGCGGGTCTCACCTGGCACCTACTTGCACGCCGGGGAGCGCATTGGGCATCCTTCCTGCGAGGGCGGGCTGGCCAATGCCACTCACCTTCACATCGCCCGCAAATACAACGGCGAATGGATTTCCGCCGACCGCGACCTGCCCTGGGTGCTGGATGGCTGGGTTTCCAGCGGTGCAGGCCGCCCTTACGATGGCTTCCTGCGCCGCGGCAGCGTGGTCAAAGAGGCTTGCCAATGTCGCGAAGCAAAAAACGCCCTTTCGCGGTAAAATTTGCAAACCGAAAACGCCCCCAGGTGTTTCGTGACAACCGTCACCTGCGAAAAAAAACATTTTCTGGTATGGATTAAGCCACCTTAAGCGAAGGTAGGAGAGGAGGTGTGTAATGCAGAAAGTGCCCAGCGAGACCCTGCCCATCGATCGCAAGAAACGGCTGGTCATCCCCTATCTGGAACTGCCGTTGCGCGATCCGCAGGAACGCATCTGCGACTTCGACGACATCCACATTCCCCTGACGCCGGAAGAAGCGCAGCGGGAGGCGTCTCGCTGTATTCATTGCCCCGACCCTGCACCGTGCATGGAAGCCTGCCCGGTCCACAACGACATCCCCTCTGCCATGTGGCTCATCGAACAAGGGCGCTTCCTGGAAGCCGCCGCGCTCTATCGGGAAACCAGTTCCATGCCCGAAGTGTGCAGCCGGGTGTGCCCGCACGAAGTGCTCTGCCAAGGGGGCTGTGTGCGCTCGGCTTACGACGGCACGGTGCAAACCGGCATGTTGGAGCGCTTCGTGGTGGATTATGAGCGCCGGGTCAAGGGCGGCATCGTGGAGGTGCCGGTTGGAAAGCCTACAGGCCACAGCGTGGCCGTCGTGGGGGCTGGCCCTGCCGGGCTTTCCTGCGCCGAACAGTTGCGTCAAAAAGGCCACGAAGTGACCGTTTTCGACGCCAAACCTGCTCCGGGCGGTTTGTTGGTTTATGGCATCCCCAACTTCAAATTGCCCAAAGACGTGGTTTTCGCCCGCATCGAAGATTTGAAGCAAGCGGGCGTTAAATTTGTCTTCAACACCAAAATCGGTGTCGACAAGACGATCGACGACCTGTTTGCCGAGGGCTTCGAGGCTGTCTTCATCGGTGTGGGTGCGAACGTCGATGCCCCCATGAAAGTGGAAGGCAACGACCTGGAAGGCGTCTACCCGGCCACCGAATACCTGGTGCGCGCCAATGTGCCGCCGGAAATCTGGCCGGAGGAATACCAAGGCAAAGGGCCGCTGGAAATCGAAGGCAAGCACGTCATCGTGGTGGGCGGCGGCGATACGGCAGCCGACTGCTTGCGGACGTCGGTGCGGCTGAACGCCGCCAAAGTGACGTGCGTTTACCGCCGTTCGGAAGCCGAAATGCCCGGCGGGGTGAAAGACCGCACTTGGGCGCGCGAAGAGGGGGCGGAATATCAGTTCCTCACCCAACCGGTGAAGTTCATCGGCGACGAAAACGGGCACCTGAAGGCGGTGGAATGTGTGCGTATGAAGCTGGGCGAGCCCGATGAAAGCGGTCGCCGCCGGCCGATCCCCATCGAGGGCTCCAATTTCACCATGCCTGCCGACATCATCGTGCTGGCTATTGGCTATTGGCCCGACGAAACCATCGGCAAGACCACGCCCGACCTGAAGACCTACAAATGGGGCCTCATCGTCACCGACCCCGAAACCGGTGCGACTTCCCGCCCCGGCGTATATGCCGGCGGCGATGCCGCAACCGGCCCAGATTTGGTGGTAACCGCAGTGGCTGCCGGTCGTCGCGCGGCCGCTGCGATCCACGAATACCTTCTGAGTTTGGAGAAGGCAGAGGGCCAGCAAAGCGAAGACGCCTTGCAGCCCGCTCCTTGACTCCTCTCCTCCTTCGCTTGGGCAGGCGGCTTGCGACCTTGCAGGCCGCCTGCTCGCGTTAAGTCAACACGGCTTTTCTCCCTTTGTGGATCGACGGCTTCGGCGGTACAATGAAGCGATAGACGATGCCAAAGTTGCTACTTCTGCGGTGGCGTTGTTCGTCTATTCGGCCAAGGGCGCTTGCTGAGGCACAGCCAGTAGCGGGCGCACGAAGAAAAGCATGTTCGCGGGAACGGTTTCATGACGACTTCCCTCTCCCCTCTCCGTCGTTTGCTCCGCATGGTGACGCCGTTTTGGAAGATGGTGCTCGCCTCGGTGCTGCTGGGGGCGGCCACGGTGTTGAGCAGCGTTGGGCTGCTGGGCACCGGCGCGTGGATCATCGCCAAAGCCGCGCTGCACCCGTCGTTGGGCGACCTGAACGTCGCCATTGTGGGCGTGCGCTTTTTCGGCATTGCCCGCGGCGCGTTCCGCTACGGCGAGCGGCTGGTTTCGCACGACACCACCTTCCGCGTGCTCACTCGCTTGCGGGTGTGGTTCTATGCTGCCCTGGAGCCCCTCGCGCCGGCGCGCTTGCAGCGTTACCGCAGCGGCGACCTTTTGGCGCGCATCATCGCCGACATCCGCACGCTGGAAAACTTCTTCGTGCGGGTGCTCGCGCCGCCGTGGGTGGCCATGCTCACCGCGGTGCTGCTCACCGGCTTTCTGGGGGCATTTGCGCCTCGGCTGGGGGTGGCGTGGCTGGCGTTCTTCCTGTTGGCCGCGGCGGCGGTGCCGGTGTGGGCGCGGCTGCGGGCGCGGCGGGCAGGCCGCACCTTGGTGCAGCGCCGCGCAGCCCTCAACGCCGCGCTGGTCGACCACGTCCAGGGGCTGGCCGATGCGCTGGCCTACAACTACGCCGAAGCGCAACGCACCCTGGCGCTGCGCCTGGGCGAAGAAATCCTCGGCGCGCAGGCCGAAATGGCTTCCCTGGAAGGCGCGGAGCAGGCGCTGCAAATCCTCTTTTCCGGCTTGGGGATGCTCGCGGTGCTGCTGTTGGGCGTGCCGCTGGTGCGGGCGGGCACGCTGGGCGGGGTGACATGGGTGGCGCTGGTGCTGGTCGCGCTCAGCGGCTACGAAGCCGCGTTCGGGCTTCCCACCGCGGCCGCCTTCCTGGAAAGCAACCTGGCCGCCGCCCGCCGCTTGTTCGAGCTGGTGGATGCCGAGCCCGCCGTCAAGCCCCCCAGCAAGCCCGCCGCCTTGCCGCCTTCCCCCCATTTGCGGGTGGAAGCCCTTACCTTCCGCTACGCCCCCGACGAGCCGCCCGCGCTGAAGGCGGTTTCCCTCGACCTGCCCGAAGGCAAGCGCATGGCGGTGGTGGGGCCCAGCGGCGCGGGGAAGTCTACCCTCATTGCCCTGCTGCTGCGCTTTTGGGAATACCACGAAGGCCGCATCACCTTGGGCGGCCGCGACGTGCGGGAAATGCTGCCCGACGACGTCCGCAGCCGGTTGGCGGTGGTGCGGCAAAAACCCTTCATTTTCAGCGGCACGTTGCGGGAAAACTTGCTGCTGGCTGCGCCCGAGGCCACCGAGGCGCAATTGGACGCGGTGATGGAGGCCGTGCAACTGCACGAGTGGGTGCGCAGCCTGCCTCAAGGCTACGATACCGACCTGGGCGGTCAGGGCTTGCAGCTCAGCGGCGGCCAGCGGCAACGCCTCGCGTTGGCGCGTGCGCTGCTGCGCGACGCACCCATTTTGCTCCTCGACGAGCCTACTGCCAACCTCGACGCCCTCACCGAGCGCGCTCTGGTGGCTACGCTGCTGGAAACCACCCGCGGCCGCAGCGTGCTGTGGGTCACCCACAGCTTGGTGGGGCTGGAGGCGATGGACGAAATCGTGGTGCTCTACAAGGGGAAAGTGGCCGAACGCGGCACCCACGCCGAGCTGCTGGCGCGCGAGGGCCTTTACCGCCACCTGTGGGATTTGCAGCGGGAGAATTTGGTAGAAGTGGCGGTTTGAGGGGAATTGCGGGCAGAACGCAGATGAACGCAGATGGGAAAGGGATGGGCGCAGATAAATCCACCGATTGCACCGATTGCCGCCGATTTTGCGTAGGGGCAAGGGGGCCCTCCCCCTTCGCCCTCTGGGAGAAGGGGGATACAGGGGGATGAGGGCGGGGGAGCGAATTGCGAATGAGGAATTGCGAATTGCGGATGGGGGCGGGGGTGACTTTAGGGCGCGGGTGAAGAGAACGCAGATGACGCAGATGAGAAGGGATGGACGCAGATGGGTCCACCGATTGACACAGATTTTCGCCGATTTTTTTTGTAGGGG
>CAYVHG010000025.1:0-8317 GCA_964450875.1 uncultured Anaerolineaceae bacterium
CGGGACCGGCGGTTAGAGCGCCCGGTCGCGGTGAAAATCTTGCGGGAAGAATACGCCCGCGACGAGCGTTTTCGCGCCCGCTTCCGGCAGGAAGCCACCGCGGCCGCCCGCCTGAGCCACCCCAACATCGTCACAGTGTACGACTTCGGCTATGCGGAAGGCCGGTTGTTCATCGTGATGGAATACGTCCCCGGCGAAACACTTCGGCAAATCATCGATGCTCGCGCCCCGCTGCCGCCGGAAGAGGCCCTCAGCCTGATGGTGCAAGCCTGCGCCGGGCTGGGGTACGTCCACCGGCTGGGGCTGGTGCACTGCGATGTCAAGCCGCAGAACTTCCTCGTGACCCCCGACGGCCGCCTCAAAGTGACCGATTTCGGCATCGCCCGCGCTTGGGCTGGCACTCAGGAAGCCGAACCAACCGCTGCGCCGGTCGTATGGGGCTCACCGCAATACTTCTCGCCCGAACAGGCGGCCGGGAAACCGCCCCTTCCCGCCTCGGATGTCTACGCGCTGGGGGTGGTGCTCTACGAAATGCTCACGCGCCGTCTGCCCTTCCTGGCCGACGACCCGCAGGAACTCGCCCGCCTGCATCGGGAAGCCCCGCCGGTGCCGCCCCGCACCTACGTGCCGAACCTGTCGCCTGCGCTCGAAGAAGTGTTGCTGAAGGTGCTTTCCAAAGAGCCCTCGGCCCGCTATCGCACCGCGGACCAGTTTGGAAGGGTGCTGCTCCGCCTGGCCGAAACGCCATCCCCTGCCGCCAAAGGGAATGCTGCTGGCGGGGCTTCCTCCAGCAGCGCCCCCACGGCGACCGCCACCCCCGAAGCGCCCCAGCCGCACGCGACGCGCCCGCGCGACCCCCTGGCTGTAGACTGGCTCACCCTCGCCCTGGCCCTGCTCGCGCTGCTCGCCGTGGGCGGGCTAATTCCCTTGTGGGTGTGGGTTTACCTCGCTTACCACGGCCCCCGATAGCCCTATGCTATAATTGCGCCTGCCATGAAGCCTCTCTTTGCGCCTTCCATTCTTTCTGCCGACTTCACCCGCTTGGGTGAACAAATCGAAGCGGCCGTTGCTGCAGGCGCCGACTGGGTGCACATCGACGTCATGGATGGCCATTTCGTGCCCAACCTGACGCTGGGCACGGCCATCGTGGCCGCGGCTCGCCAGGCGACCGACCGCCTGCTCGACGTGCACTTGATGGTCGAGCGCCCCGAACCGCTGCTGGAAGCCTTCGCCCGCGCCGGCGCCGACCTGATCACCGTGCATGTCGAAGCCACCCCCCACATCCACCGCGCCCTGCAACAAATCCACGCGCTGGGCTGCAAAGCAGGGGTGGCGCTCAACCCCGGCACGCCCGCCGAAGCCGTTTTCCCCGTGCTGCACCTGGCCGACCTGGTACTGGTGATGTCGGTCAACCCCGGCTTCTCGGGGCAGGCCTTTTTGCCCGAAGCACTGCCCAAAGTGCGCACCCTGCGCACCTGGCTGGACGAGCATTCCCCCGAAACGCACCTCGAAATCGACGGCGGCATCAACCCCCAAACGCTGCCCCTGGCCCGCGCCGCGGGCGCCAACGTTTTCGTGGCCGCCAGCGCCATCTTCCGCCACCCCGAAGGCATCGCTGCCGGGCTGGCTGCCTTGCAAAAGGCCGCCGCTTAACGCGAAAAATCACGGCCAAGCCGTGATTTTCTCGCCGGACTACCGAACAAAAGCGTTTGCCTACCCCTTGGTCTTTACCATCGTCCGCAGGCAGCGGGTGCACACCGTCTTCCGCACCTTGCGCCCATTTTCCCACAGCGTGACCTTGTGCAGGTTGGGGCGAAAAGCCCGGGGCGTGGATTTCTTCGACCAGGGGCGGTTCCGTCCGAAAGTTGTCGTTTTGCCGCAAATTTCGCACTTCGCCATGATGCCCATCCTTTTCACCGAGATTGCTCACACATAAAAAGCCATGCGGTCTCCGCAGGGCGCGCGCAATCTTACCACAAAGCGCGCCCAGAAGCAACGTTTTGGGTTTAACGGTATGTGCCACCAGGCTGAAGGCAACAAGCCGCAGGCGCATTCCTTGGCCCCAAGTGCGTTCCAAATGCAAATTCCCCACCCCTCCAGAGAGGTTTCCCGATGACCGACGACAAAACCCCTTTAGGCACCATCCGCATCGCGCCGCGCGTGATTGCCGCGATTGCCTACCAAGCCGTGCAGAAATCGTACGGCGTGGTGGGCTTGGCCCCTCGCAACCTGGTGAGCGGCATTGCCCACGCGCTGGCCAAAGACCCCACCGAAGGCATTGCCGTGCGCTACGAAGAGGGCGGCATCGAAATCGACCTCTACATCATCGTGGAATACGGCACCCGCATCACCGCCGTCGCCAACAGCGCGGCCAACCTGGTGCGCTACCACGTCGAAAAGACCGTCGGCCTGCCCGTCAAGGCCGTCAACGTGCACGTGCGCGGCCTGCGGGTCAGCAACGGGGATGAAAAGCAAACCGAACCCAAAAAGCCCAAGAAGAAGGAAAGCAAGAAAAGCCGCAAGGCGAAAAAATCCGGCAAAGCAGCCGAAGAAGCGTAGGAGCACCCATGGCCGTCACGATTACCCCGAATGAAGCCCGCCGGCGCGCGATTCGCAACAAACCCATCGACGGCCAGGCCCTCAAGCGCCTGGTCGAAGCCGCCCTGACGTGGCTGCGCACCAACCAGGAAGTCGTCAACGCGCTCAACGTCTTCCCCGTGCCCGATGGCGACACCGGCACCAACATGACCCTCACCATGCAAGCCGCATGGGACGAAATCAAAGACTCCCCCGAAGAACACTTCGGCAAGGTCTGCAAAGCGGTGGCGCACGGTGCCCTGATGGGCGCGCGCGGCAACTCCGGCGTCATCCTTTCCCAACTCTGGCGCGGCTTCGCCAAAGCCGTGAAGCAAGCAGAAACACTAACCGCCCCACTGCTGGCCGCGGGGCTGGCCGAAGCCCGCGACACGGCCTACAAAGGCGTCGTGCGGCCGGTCGAGGGCACCATCCTCACCGTCGCGAAAGACATTGCCGCGGCAGCCGAGGAAGCCCTCCACCACACCGACGACCCCATCGCCCTGCTGGAAACCATCGTCCAGGCCGCCGATGCTTCGGTCGCCCGTACCCCCGACCTGCTGCCCGTGCTCCAAGAAGCCGGCGTCGTGGATTCCGGCGGCAAGGGGCTTTTCTTCATCCTCGAAGGCATGTTGCGCCATGTCGACGGCCTCCCGCTCGACAAAGCCCTCACAGCCGTCAAGCCGCTGGCTTCCCTCGACCTGGAACACGCCCACGACGCCGTCGAACCCGGACAAGACTACGAAGTCGTGCTGGACTTCCTTCCCCATGAACCCCTCGACCTGGAAGCCTTCTACAGCACGCTGGAAAGCATGGGCACCTCCATTCAGGTGGGCGAAGGCGAGGGCATGTACCGCCTGCACATCCACGTCCCCACCGAAAACCGCTACAAACCCATCGACTATGCCATGGGCCTCGGCACCGTGACGCGCGTGCAAATCGAGAACCTGCTGGCCCAAATGGAAGAACAAGCCGAAAGCGCAGAGGGCACCCGCTACGAGCTCGCCAACGTGGAACCCGGCCAGATTGCGGTTGTGGCCGTGGCGCCCGGCGACGGCATTGCCCGCGTGTTTGCCAGTTTAGGCGCCGCCGCCATCGTCGAAGGCGGCCAGACGATGAACCCCAGCACCCAAGATATGCTGCGGGCCTTCGAGAACCTGCCCACCGACCAAGTCATCATCCTGCCGAACAACAAAAACGTCATTCTGGCAGCCCAACAAGCCCAAGAAGTGACCGTCAAGCAAGTGCGGGTCATTCCCAGCCGCACCGTGCCCCAGGGGCTGGCGGCCATGCTGGCCTTCGACGCCGATGGCTCTTTGGACGAGGTGGCGGCCGCCATGGAAGCCTCGATGGCCGACGTCATCAGCGGCGAAATCACCCAGGCTACCCGCACCGTCGAAGTCGACGGCGTGGCGGTACGCGAAGGCCAATACATCGCCCTGCTCGACGGCAGCCTCATCCTGGCCGCCGACACCCTGGAAGACGCCGTGCTGGGCCTGCTTCGCCAAGCCGAAGCCGAAGAAGCCGAACTCATCACCCTTTTCTACGGCGACGGCCTTTCCAAAAGCCGCGCCCACCAACTGGCCGACCTGCTGCGGGAAAACTACCCCGACCAGGAAATCGAAGTACAATACGGCGGCCAACCCCACTACCCCCTCATCCTCTCGGTGGAATGACCATGAGCGGCGTGGGCATCGTCACCGACGCATCGGCACACTTCCTCACGCCCAACTTTCGGGGGCACAGCCGCGTCCACACCCTGCCCCTCCCCATTTTATGGGAGGGGCAGCGCCATCTGCCGCCCAGCAGCGCCCTGACCGCCATCCTTCCCCCCTCCCTCATCCACCGCACCCCGCCCCGCCTGCTGCTGCCACACCCCCAGGAAATTGCCCACCAGCTGCACTACCTCAGCAGCCGCTACGACGCGCTGCTCGTGCTTCCGATGGGCAGTGGCCTTTCCGACCTCTTCCAATACTTCACCGAAGCCGTCGGCCTGCTCGGCGGCGGTTACCCCCGCTACATCGTCGACACCCACACCCTCGGCGTTGGCCTGGGCTGGCTGGTGCAGGAAGCCGCCCGCATGGCGGAAGACGGCGCCGAAATCTTCGACATCCTCACGCGCATTCGGGGCATGGTCGGGCAAGTCTACACCGCCCTCGGCGCGCGTTCCCTCACCTACCTCTACCACAGCGGCTTCCTGGAGGCCGGGCAAGCGATCATCGGCGAAATGCTGGAAATGCTGCCGCTCTTCGTGTTGGAAGAAGGCCGCCTGGCGCCCCTGCAAAAAGCCCGCTCCTCCCGCCATCTGCTCGACCTGATGGAAGAATTCACCACGGAATTCACCGCCCCTACCGCCGTCGTCGTCACCCACCACCCGCACTACTTCCGCCGCGAAGCCGGCAACCTTCACGACCGCTTGCTCGATAGCCTGCCCGTGCCCCCAAAAACCACCGAAATGGATACCGTCAGCGCCGTGCTCTTCGGCCCACGGACGCTGGGACTGTACGTCCTGGCAGGCTAAGGCTTCCCCCAGGAGGCTTCGTTCATGGACACACTGCTCACCCTCTGGAAGCGCGCCGAAAGCATCGTTTACATCGGCATTGGCATCACCCTCCTGATTGCCGCGGCCGGCGCGCTGGTGCAGATCTGGCTGGTGTATTTCCTGCCCTGGTTCACGCGCTTTTCCAGCGCCTCGTTCGACGCCCTGGCCATTCTCGACCAGCTGCTCGTGGTCTCCATGCTGGGGGAAATCTTACAAATGGTCAAGATTTCCCTCACCCAGCGGCGGATGTTCAGCGAACCGTTCCTGGTGGTTGGGCTCATTTCGGTCGTCCGGCGGATCATCATCATCACGGCGGAAAGCAACCGCTTCATGGAACAGCACGAAAGCCGTTTTCTGCTTTTCATGGGGGAGCTGGTGGTGTTAGGGCTGCTGCTGGTGGTGCTGGTGTACGGCATTCACACGCTGCGCAAACAGCGGCTGGAAGAAGCCCGTCGGCTGCGGGAAGAACGGCGGCAATACCCCGACACCCCCAAACTGCAAGACGTTCTCACAGGGCAAGGATGAAGCGCGGCGCTTACCGCTACTGCCCCTACTGTGCCAGCCCGCTCGAGCCGTTCCACGATGGCGAGCGGGAACGCCTGCGCTGCCCTCGCTGCGGCTGGGTGCATTACCGCAACCCCACGGTGGGCGTCGCCGTGGTGCTGCTGGAAGCCGGCCGCCTGCTTTTAGGGCTGCGGCGCGACGGCGGCTGGTGCATTCCCTGCGGCCATGTGGAATGGGATGAAAGCGTCGAGCAGGCCGCGGTGCGGGAATTCGCCGAAGAAACCGGCCTCACCGTCACGCTGGAAGGCGTGCTGGCGGTGCATTCCAATTTTCACGACGCCGCGCACCACACGGTGGGCGTGTGGTATTGCGGGCGGCGGGCGGGCGGCCGCCTGCAACCCGGGGGCGACCTGACGGCCGTGCGCTTCTTCCCCCTCGACGGCCTGCCACCTCTCAAGTTTCCAACCGACGCCCAGGTCGTGGCCGAGCTCCGCAGCGGGCTTTCCCCTACGAAGCGTGCATCAGGCTGCTCAAGCCCACAATCACAATCAGCAGCACATCGACCACCAGCAACACAATCGCCAGCGCCCAGCTCACCCACAGGGCAGTCGCCACCGTCAGAGGAACCAACACCAGGAAGAAATGCACCGTCCACTTTAGAACGGTCGAAGTGACGTCTTCGCCTCGGCCGCGCCGCCACAGCCACCACCCGCCGAAGAGCAGCAGCATGGCAAGCGCCAGGGTCAACCACATCACCGTATCGCCTCGCACGCCCCGCAGGGGCAAAACATAAATGCCGCACATGCTTTGGCGTTGAGGCATCGGGTAGCCGCCAAAAGTGTACACGGTGACGAAAACGAAATGCCGCAACACGCGGTTCTCCTCCGAGCCAATCGGGCGCGACCAGCGCCAGGTTTCCCCTGGCTGCAGTTTGCGGTGCTCGGTGTGCACTTCCCACGCCAGCGGCACGCTCACCCATGATTTGATGCCGACGGTGGCCGGGTAGGGGTTCGTGTTGGTCAGGCGCGCCCGCACCTCGCTTTCCTCATCCCAGCCGATGAAATGAGGGCAAGAAAGGGTGGTCAGGCGGTTCATGGTCATGTGGGGGAAGCCGTAGTACACCGCCTCGGTGTTGGCCCACGTGCTGAGCGCGGCGACCAACAAAGCCAAAGCAACCCCCACGATGAACATTCCCATACCCAAACGGCGCATGGTTTGAGCGGACATGCCGGAGCCTCCGATTTTGGAAGAATTATGGCGTGTCAGCGCCACAAGAGACAAGCATACCACGCCTTGATTTTTTACGCAATTTTTATTTTCGAAGGGTTGACATCAGCCCAAAGGCGGCTACACTTAGGGGCAAGGAGTTCAAGCGTCATGTTACCTGCAAGTATGGTTTCGATTGCCCCTTGGGGCATGAAGCAGAAGAAGGCCCGCATCACCCACGGCCACCGACCGGCCGGCGGGCCTTTGGCGTTTGGCCCCTGAACAGCCGCCAACCCAAGGTTCACCACCGCCCCCCGACCGCCGGTCGGGGGGCTTTTCGTTTGTGCCCACCCTTCCCCAAGGAGGTTCCCATGCACCGCTCAACCCAACCCCGTGTCGCCGTGCTCTACACCCGCCTGCGGGTGGAAGAAAAATGGCTGTTTGCCGCCCTGGAACGCCGCGGCGTGCCTTACGAGCGCCTCAACGACCGTGAGCAGAATCTCTTCCTCGACGACCCGGCGGCCTGGCAACGGTACGATGTGGTCATCGCCCGCAACCTAAGCTACACTCGCTCCCTTTACACTTTGCGGGTGCTAGCCTCGTGGGGCATTCCCACGGTCAACAGCGTGGAAGTGGTCGAAACCTGCGGCGACAAACTGCGCACCAGCGCCGCGCTCGCCGCGGCGGGCGTGCCGCAACCCCAAACCGCCATTGCCTTTACCCCCGAAGCCGCCTTAGCGGCAATGGACGACCTCGGCTACCCCGTGGTGCTCAAACCCGTCTACGGCTCATGGGGGCGCTTGCTCGCCAAAATCAACGACCGCGACGCGGCCGAGGCCATCCTGGAACACAAAGCCGCGCTGGGTTCCCCCCTCCATCAGGTCTACTACATCCAGGAATACATCCCCAAACCCGGCCGCGACATCCGGGCTTTCGTCATCGGCGACCGAGTGGTCACGGCCATCTACCGCTATGCCGAACACTGGATTACCAACACCGCGCGCGGCGGGCGGGGCGAGGTGTGCCCTGTGACACCGGCGCTGGAAGCCGTGTGCCTACAAGCCGCCGAGGCCGTCGGCGGCGGTGTGCTGGCGCTGGACCTGTTCGAGCACCCCGAACGGGGCTACTTGGTAAACGAAATCAACCACAGCATGGAATTCCACACCACCGTTCCCCTCACAGGGGTCGACATCCCCGGCCTCATCGTAGATTACGCCCTCGACGTCGCCCGTCGCAGGGAAACCCTGCCAGTGTATGCCCTGGCTTCGTAAGGGCGCGAAGGCGAAAAGCGACGACGCTCGCCAAAAGCCGCTGGCTGGCGCCTTTCCACTTCCAAGCCAGCGGATAGCACGGCTGCTTCAACTCCCAGGGGAAAACAGCCTGAGCCTCATGGGAGCTCAGGCTGCAAGCACAGAGCCTCCTCCTCCGAGTTCCACCAAAACTCCTCCCAGGGCTTCCAGCCCACCCCAAACGCAAGAGGCCCAAAGATTT
>CAYVHG010000026.1:0-11036 GCA_964450875.1 uncultured Anaerolineaceae bacterium
TGTGAACGTGGAAATCAACTTTGACCATGACCTTCGAAACCATCTACCTGCCCAACGTGTACGACGTCGATTGTCTCAGAAGCCACCATAATCTCTGCCGCCTGCTCGAAACGCTGCAAAATCAGCGCGCTGACCGCACTATGCACAGCGGGGCGGCGCACGGCTTCGACAGGATACAGCAAGGTCAATTCAATCCAATTATCCGTCAATTTCACGAACACCTGCGGAGCGAGGGTCACTTCCTCAATCGCAAAGCGCTGGCGGGCGCGAGACAAAGCCTTTTTGGCCTCAACCCGCAGTTTCTGATAGTCCGGCTGTTGCTCTATGGCTTCACGCATAATCTTCCCCGCCAGTTGCCAGTTCGAATTATAGGTCACCGGCACCACAATTTGGTCCCAAATAAAAGGGAAAGTATAAGTGTAATTGAAAACGGGTTTATCAAAAATCGCCGAATTGGCAACGGAAACCACCCGCCCTGTCGGATAATCATAATTTAGCCAATTTCGGATCTCCAAAATTTTGACGAACAAGGGACCAATATCAACCACATCCCCTTTCACTCCCCCCAGCTCAATACGGTCGCCAATGCCAAAAGGCTGGGTCGTCAACACCGTCACCCATCCTGCAAAAGAGCCTATGATTTCTTGAAACGCGAACGCCAAACCAGCGCCAAAAATACCAATTGTCAGCGACAGATCAGTCAAGATAGGCTGCGCCCAGATAATGAAAATAAACAACAACAAAAAGGCATCAACGACGTATCCCACAAGTTTGCGAATCACAAACCTGCGCTTGTGCTCTCCACGGGCTCGGCGGTCAACCAAGCGCGCCAAAAACCGCTTCCCGCCCCACGCGAAGAGGATCGCGACAAAAGAGAAAAACACCTTCCTGACAACGGGCGAAGCCCACAATCCCGCCAACGAATCCATCGTTTCTCCTCAACCGTCATATCAAGTTCGCTAATTCTACCACTTGGGGAGCCTCTCAGGGTACAATAAGGTCATGGTCATCTTAGGCACCTGGCAAGGTCAACGCATCACCATCAGCGTTCGCGAGCGCGAACGCAGCCTCACCGTCAGCACCATGTGGGAAGGCCACCTGCTGACCGCCGCTTACGAGGGCGGCGGCAGGCCGCGGACGTTCATCACCCAGGGCACGGTCTATCGGCGCGCCTTGGATGGGCGCATGTTGGCAAAATGGCGCGCCCACGGCCGACGCCAACGCCGCTGGCTTTCCCAAGCAGAGGCGCTGAAAATCGAAGCCCGCGGGCGGGCGCTCTTGCAGGCCGTTTATGCCGACATCCGAAGCGGCGCACTGCGCGGCAACGCCGCATTGCCGCCGTTGGGGCACACCCTCTTTCGACGCGCCCTCGCATGGGACGAAGAAAAATCGCGCGCCGACGCCCAGCGCTACCGCCAAATTTACCTACCCATCGGCATCCTGCCGCCCGACCAATACAGCGCCATCGTGCTGCAAGCCACTTTGGGGTGCTCGTTCAACACCTGCACCTTCTGCACCTTCTACCGCGACCGACCGTTCCGCATCAAGCCGCCCGAAGAGTTCCGCCAACATGCGGAAGCCGTCAAAGCCTTCCTCGGCGAAGGCATCTACCTGCGGCAAGGCATCTTCTTGGGCGACGCCAACGCCCTGGTCGTTCCCATGAAGCGGCTGGTGCCCTTGCTGGAAATCGCCAACGAGGTCTTCCCAGCACGCCGCGGGAGCATCGGGCGGCAAGACAGCCGGGCTGCCAATCACCTGGAAACCCACAGCGGCGCGTGGGGCGGCATTTACGCCTTCCTGGATGGCTTCAGCGGCGAGAAGAAAACCTCCGACGACTACGCCCGCCTGGCTTCCCTCGGCCTGAAGCGGGTTTACATCGGCATGGAAAGCGGGCACGCCCCGCTGCTGCGTTTTCTGCACAAGCCCGGCGAACCGGAAGACGTGCTGCACACCGTCGAAGCCATGAAGGCCGGCGGCGTGGCCGTGGGCGTGATCGTGCTCATCGGCGCCGGGGGACACTTTTACGCCCAAGCCCACGTCCGCGATACCATCGCCCTCGTCAACGCCATGCCGCTGGATAGCCGCGACATCATTTACTTCTCCGAGCTGGTCGTCACCGACGACATGCCCTACGCCCGCGACGCAGCCGCGGCCAACCTGCAGCCGCTCACCCACGAAGAATGCGTGGCGCAGGAAAACGCCATCCGCGCCGGCCTGCGCTTCGGCAAAAGCAAACCCCTCATCAGCCGCTACGACATCCGCGAATTCGTGTACTGACCCCCTCCAAAGGCCCCACCAATGAAAATCGTCACCCATAGCCTGGAAATCCAGCAACAACGCATCGTCAACGCGCTGGAGGAAGGCCGCGTCCAGGACGCCATAGCCATCCTGCTGACGCTGCACCCGGCCGACCGCGCCGACCTGTTCCAGCGGTTGGAGCCCGAAGACCAACGCACACTGCTGGCCCACCTCGACATCGCCACCATCGCCGACCTGCTGGAAGAGCTGGACAACGAAGAAGCCGCGGAAGCCGCGGAAGAAATCCCCACCGAGCGGCTGGCCGACGTGCTGGACGAGATGGAGCCTGACGAGGCCGCCGACCTCTTGGGCGACCTGCCGCCCGAGCAGGCCCGCGAAGCCCTCGCCGAAATGGAAGACGCCGACGAGGTGCGCCCGCTGCTGGTATATCCCGACGAAACCGCCGGCGGCCTGATGACGACGAGCTACATCGCCCTCCGCCGCCACACCACCGCAGCCCAGGCCATCGACTTCCTGCGGCACGTCAGCGACCGCACCGAAATCCCCTTCTACCTCTACGTGGTAGACAAGGAACGCCGCCTGGTGGGCGTGGTGGACCTGCGCGACCTGCTCGCAGCCCCGCCCGACACCGTGATGGAAGCCATCATGGACCCGGAAGTGATCTTCGTGACCGCCGGGGCCGACCAGGAAGAAGCCGCCCGCCTGATGGCCAAATATGACCTCGCCGCCCTGCCCGTCGTGGATGCCCAGCGCCGCCTGGTGGGCGTCATCACCTACGACGACATCGTCGACGTCTTGGAAGAGGAAGCCACGGAAGACATCTACCACCTCGCCAGCGTGTCGGACGAAGACATCGACCCCGGCAGCCCCGTGCTCGAACAGCTCAAAGGCCGGTTGCCGTGGCTCTACCTCAACACCCTTACCTCGCTGTTCGCCTCGTGGGTCATCAGCCGCTTCGAAGACATCATCGCCCAAGCCGCAGTGCTGGCGCTCTTCCAATCGGTGGTTGCGGGCCAAGGGGGCAACACGGCCAGCCAAAACGTTGCCATGACGGTGCGAGCCATCGCCTTGGGCAAGCTCTCACCCAAAGCCCTGCTGCGGGTGCTGTGGAAACAGTTCATCACCGGCCTGATGTTGGGCCTGCTGGTCGGCACGGTGGTGGGCGTGGGCGTGTATTTCTGGCGCGGCAACCTCTACCTCAGCCTGGTGTTGGGGCTGGCGCTGGTAGGCAACCTGAGCGTCGGCTCGATGGTGGGCGTGCTCGTGCCCCTGGGCCTCGAAGCCATCGGCGTCGACCCCGCCCTGGCTTCCTCGATTTTGGTCACCGCGGTGACCGATTCCAGCGGGTTCTTCATCTTCCTCAGCCTGGCCTCGCACTTCTTGAGTAAAATTGCAGGGGCGTGACCTCAAGCCCAACGCCAACGGCCACGACCGCGGGGCTGCGTTCCCCTGCCCGCGGTCATCCCCAAACCCAGGAGGAAAGCATGAAACTCCAAGGCAAACGTGTGGGCGTCCTCGTCGAAGAAGGCTTCGAAGACCTGGAATTTTGGGTGCCCGTGATGCGCCTGCGAGAAGAAGGCGCGGAAGTGGTCGTCATCGGCACGGGGCGGCAGGAAACCTTCCGCGGCAAGCATTGCCTGGAAGCCCGGCCAGACACCACCGCCGCCGAAGTGGATGCCAGCGCCTTGGACGGCCTGGTCGTGCCCGGCGGTTGGGGGCCGGACAAGTTGCGCCGCTTCGACGCCGTGCTCGATTTGGTGCGCGCCCTGGAAGCCCAGGGCAAAATCATCGCCAGCATTTGCCACGGCGGGTGGGTGTTGGCCTCGGCCGGCGTGGTCGCAGGCCGCAAAGCCACCGGCTCGCGCGGCATTCGCGACGACATGCGCAACGCGGGCGCCGAATGGGTCGATGCCCCCGCCCTGCGCGACGGCAACCATGTTTGGGGCCGCGTGGTGGCCGACATTCCGGCCTTTTGCCGCGAACTCGTCACCGCCCTGGCCGAATAAGCCGCCGTTCCGCAAAAAGCCGGTAAAATAACGCCAACGCGCCTGGCATTCCCCGGCTTTCGCTTCTTGCTGCCCCTCGGCGCAGCCGATTCCCACCGCCCGCCGAACCCCGCGCCACACCCCAGCAAGCGCTGTCGCGATCGGCTCGCCTTCCCCACAACAGGAGGGCCTGCGCTCATGAACTCTCCCCGTCATTCATGGCGACACCGCCTGACCTACTACTTCCAGCACGGCGATGTCCTGTGGTGGACACTCCTCTTCCTCTCGGCCTTCCTCATCGTCGGGCTGGTGCTCTGGATTGCCTGGCAGCTGTGGGCGCAGTCGGCGCCTTCGCGCCACGCCTTTGGGTGGAATTTCATCTGGCCGTGGGTCAAACCGACCTGGAACCCGGCGTTGGACAAATTCCAAGCATGGCCTGCGATTTACGGCTCGCTCGTCACGGCGGCCATCGCGCTGGTGCTGGCCGTTCCCTTGGCGCTCGGCATTGCCATCTTCCTCTCGGAACTCGCCCCCGACTGGCTGCGCGCCCCGCTGAACTACATGGTCGAAATGCTGGCGGCCATCCCCAGCGTGGTGTACGGCTTGTGGGGCATCTACGTCTTCCTGCCGCTGGTGGTGGTGCCGCTGGGCAAAGCGCTGGAGCCCCTCGGCAGCCTGCCGGGCATCGGCGTGTTCTTCCAAGGGCCGATACCGGCTTCCGGCTTCACGCGTTTGGGGGCGGCGCTGGTGCTCGTCATCATGATTTTGCCCACCATCGCCGCGGTCAGCCGCGACGTGCTCCAGGCCATCCCTCGCAGCCAGCGCGAAGCCGCCATGTCGCTGGGCGCCACCCAGTGGGAAACCGTGTGGAAGGTGCTCTTGCCTTACGGGCAAAGCGGCATTTTGGGCGCCATCATTCTGGGCTTTGGCCGCGCCATCGGCGAGACCATGGCCGTCACGATGGTCATCGGCAACAGCGCGGGCGGGGGGTATTCCATTCTCAAGCCCGGCTACACCATGGCGAGCATCATCGCCAACGAATTCGCCGAAGCCGTGAGCGAAATGCACACCTCGGCGCTGATGGAAATCGGGCTGGTGCTGTTTGCCATCACGCTGTTGCTCAATGCCTTTGCCCGCTGGCTGGTCGTCAACCGCACCATCAAGCGAGCCTAAGGGCGTTCACGAGGTTGCCATGAGCGAAAGCATTTACGAACACATCGACCTGCAGCGCAACTACCGCCGCCGCAAAATCACCAACAAAATCATGCTGACGCTGACCGGGCTGACGGTCGCGCTGGCGGTGGTGCCGCTGGTGTGGATTACCATCTACGTTTTGCTGCAAGGCGGCAAATACCTCAACCTCGACTTCTTCATTCACCTTCCGGCGCCGATGGGAATGCCGGGCGGGGGTGTGCTGCACGCTATCGAAGGCAGTGCGGTGATGGTGCTGTTGGCCTCGGTCATTGCCATCCCGCTGGCGCTGCTGGCGGCGTTCTATTTGCTGGCACGGCCCAACACAGCCATTGCCCACGCGCTGCGCTTCAGCACCGACATGCTGGCGGGCACGCCTTCCATTGTCATCGGCCTGTTTGGCTACGCCGTCATCGTCGCGGTGCAAAAGCACTTCTCGGCCTTTGCGGGCGGCATCGTGCTTGCCATCATCATGCTGCCTGTGGTGCTGCGCTCGGCAGAAGAAATGCTCAAGCTGGTGCCCACCGAAATGCGGGAAGGCGCGCTGGCAATGGGTGCGCCGGAATGGTTGGCAGCGCTCAAAGTCGTGCTGCCCGCTGCGGCGGAAGGCATCATCACAGGCGTGATGTTAGGCATTGCCCGCGCGGTGGGCGAAACTGCCCCCTTGCTCTTCACTGCCCTCGGCAACGACAACTACGAAATCGGCAAAATCATCTCCGACGGCATCCGCTACCATCAAAGCCTCGGCAAAATCATTGGCACCATCTTCGCTCAACCCGCCGACGCCCTGCCCCTCACCTTGTGGAAATACGCCCAGCAGCCCTACCAGGAACGCGTCCATCAGGCTTGGGCTGTAGCCTTCGTGCTCATGCTCTTCGTCCTCGGCCTCAACATCGTCGCTCGGGCATGGATGGCCCACCGACGCCGCAAGCTCTTCGGCTAAAAGTTCGCGCCCCCGACCGCGATTTCCCCTTCGGAGGAAAGCCCCATGCAACCCCAACTCAACATCACCGAACCCACCCGTTCGGCATCCACCGCCAGCGCCCTCAAGATGGAAATCCGCCAGCTGTCGGTCTATTACAAAACCAGCCGAGCGATCAAGGAAATCGACCTGCCGGTTTACGAAAACCGTGTCCTTGCGATCATCGGCCCTTCAGGGTGCGGTAAATCGACCCTTTTGCGGGCCCTCAACCGCATGAACGACCTCATCCCTGGCGCACGGGTGGAAGGCGAAGTGCTGCTGGATGGCGAAAACATCTACGCCCCCGGGCAGGATGTCGTAGACATCCGCCGCCGAGTGGGGATGGTCTTCCAACGCCCCAACCCCTTCCCCATGAGCGTGTACGACAATGTCGCTTTCGGGCCGCGCTTGCTGGGGCTGCGCAAGAAGGCAGTGCTGGACGAGCTCGTCGAGCGCAGCCTGCGCTCCGCCGCACTGTGGGACCAGGTGAAAGACAAGCTCGGCCAGTCGGGCATGGCGCTTTCCGGCGGCCAACAACAGCGCCTCTGCATCGCCCGCGCCATCGCGATGGAACCGGAAGTCATTTTGATGGACGAACCCACATCGGCCCTCGACCCCATGGCCACGCTGACCATCGAAGACCTCATCCAGAAACTCAAAGAGAACTACACCATCGTGATTGTGACCCACAACATGCAACAAGCGGCGCGCATCTCCGACTTCACGGCTTTCCTGAGCATGGATAGCGACCGCGCCGGCTATCTGGTCGAATTCGGGCCCACCGTAGAAGTCTTCACCAACCCGAAAGAGAAACTCACCGAAGACTACATCACCGGCCGCTTCGGATGACCGCCCAAAAGGAGGAACCATGCCCCGCACTGTGTTGGAAACCGAGCTCAAGAACCTGAAAAGTCAGGTGCTCAAACTGGGCCAAATGGTCGGCGACGCCATGCTGGCCGCCATCGAGGCCCTGAAACACCGCGACGTGGAAAGCGCGCGCAAAATCATGGCCGCAGATAGCGAAATCAACGCCCTGCGCTTCGAAATCGAACGCGCGACCCTCATCGTCATCGCCACCCAACAGCCCCTTGCCCACGACCTGCGCCTGCTGGCTTCCATTTTGGACATCGCAGGCGAACTGGAACGCATGGGCGATTACGCCAAAGGTATCGCCAAAATCAACATCCTGATGGGCGACGAGCCGCTGCTCAAACCCCTCATCGACCTGCCGCGCATGGCCGAAATTGCCACCGACATGCTGCGCCAAGCGCTGGTCGCTTTCAGCAACGACGATGCCGAGACTGCGCGCTCCATCCCCCAACGCGACGACGAGGTCGACGCCCTCTACAACCAAATCTACCGCGAGCTCATGACCTTCATGCTGCAAGACCCCAAAACCATCGACCAGGCCAATTACCTGCTGTGGGCAGCCCACAACGTCGAACGGTTGGCCGACCGCGTGACCAACATCTGCGAGCGCACCGTCTTCACCGCCACGGGCGAAATCGTAGAGTTGGCATGACGCCTTGACTTTCCCCAAGCCAAAAGGGCGTGGCAGCAAGCCACGCCCTTTGCATTTGCTTCTACCGCCAGGGCGATGCTACGCCACGGCTTCCTGCTCGATCATCAGCTCTTCTTCCTGAGCCACGCGCATACCTTCTTTCTCGTCCACCCGCGTCAGCAAATAGCCGCCCAAGATGAAGAAGATCACAATCGAAACGATGCTCAACCGGCTGCTGCCCATCAGCTCGCCGACCACGCCGAAAACCAACGGCCCTAAAATACCGGCAAACTTCGCGCTCACGCTGAAAAAGCCAAAGAACTCTGCCGATTGGCTCTTGGGCACCATCTGGCTGAACAACGAGCGGCTCAACGCCTGAGAACCGCCCTGCACCATCGCCACGGCGAACCCCAAAATCCAGAAATGGAGCGCCGTCTGCATGAAATACCCCCCGATGGAAATCAAGGCATACACCCCAATCGTGATGTAAATAGCCCGCTTGGTGCCGATTTTGCCAGCCAGCCAGCCAAAGAAAAACGAGAAGGGGATGCCGACGAACTGGATCATCAACAAAGTTTCGATCAAGGTATTGGAATTGATGCCAATTTCGGTGCCGTAAATGGTCGCCATTTTGATAATCGTGCCAATGCCATCGTTGTAAAGCCAGAAAGCCAACAAGAACTTCCACAGTTCATTGTAACGGCGCACCTTGTGGAACGTCGTGGCCAGGCGGCTGAAGCCCGCCTGCACAGGGTTCATGTTGACCTCATTCGCCAGCACCCGCCGCTTGGGTTCCGGCACCCACAGCCACAGAGGCACCATGAACACCAGCCACCAGAGCGCCGTCAGCAAAAAGGAAAGGCGGGTAAAAAAGCCTACTTTGGCATCGGGAGCGGTCATGATCAGGCCCAAGGAAATCGCCAGCAGCAGGCCGCCGCCCAAATAGCCCATCGCGTAACCTGCCGCCGACACCATATCGCGCTCGTTCTCCGCAGCGACATGGGGCAGCAAGCCATCGTAGAACACGTTGGCCCCGGCAAACCCCACATTGCCGATGATGAAGAAAATCGAAGCCTTCAGCCAATCACCGGTATACACCCCAAAAAGCAACGCCGAACCCAAAATACCCACCAGGGCGAAACCGGTGAGATACTTCTTCTTGGCGCCGCTGAAATCGGCCATAGCGCCTACGATGGGGCTGATGAGCGCCACGATCAGCAAGGCTGCCGCGGTGGTGTAAGCCCAGTAAACCGTGGCATGGTTGCCCGGCAGGGTCTTGCCAGCCACCTTGTAGTAATAAATGGGCAGGATGGACGACATCATAATCATAGGGAAGGCCGAATTGGCCCAGTCGTACATCGTCCATCCGAACACTTCCTTGCGCTTCATCAATTGCCACAAGCTGGGGGGTTTATTAGAAGTTGCTTCCATGAAAGAACTCCTCGGTAAGGGATGAAAACAGCAGGCTCGCGCCGACGCGCGGCACGTCCATTATATACAACAACACAGCTCAGCAGGGCGCGTTACGAGGCCTTCCTGCCCCAATTTTTCGCAAAAAGTGCGTCAGCCCTTGCTCCCTTCTCGCCCCTTTGTTATAATGTAGCCCAACATGCGAAAGAAAAGCGGAGCAAAGACGCTGAGCGAGCGCTTGAGAAGGAAAAATCTCAGGACGCTTGCTTTTGTGTGTCTATGCAGCAGGTAAACACACAAAAACCAGAGCAACGCACACCAGGGGGCCAACTGGCCGCAATGCTTTGCTCGCCGCTCTGATTCAGGAGGCTATTGCGTGGAAACAAAAGACTTGCTTGCCCTGCGTATTCGTTTGGCGTCCCCCGAAACCATCCTCAGTTGGTCTTACGGCGAAGTGCGCAAGCCGGAAACCATCAACTACCGCCGCTTGCGCCCCGAAAAAGACGGCCTGTTCTGCGAAGTCATCTTTGGGCCTACGCGCGACTGGCAATGCGCCTGCGGCAAATACCGCAACAAACGCTATGCCGGCATCACGTGCGACAAATGCGGCGTCGAAGTCACCAAATCCAGCGTGCGGCGGGAACGCATGGGGCACATCACCTTGGCCGCGCCGGTCGCCCACATCTGGTACACCCGCCGCGTCCCTTCGTTCATGGGCCTGCTGCTGGATATTTCCCGGCGCAACCTCGAGCGCGTGCTCTACTTCGCCCAATATGTCGTCACCTACGTCGACGAAGACGCGCGCGAACGCGCCCTTCAACGCCTGGAAAACGAACTCGGCGAAAGCAATCGCGACATCACCAACCGCATCAACGCCCGCATCGCCGAGTTGAACGTGCAACGCGACCAGCAAATCGAAAAGCTGGAAAACCAAAAACAGCGCCTGCTGGCCGAATACAACGAAAAAGTCGCCGCCCAGCTGGAACCCACCCTCAAAGAGGGCCAACGGCTGGAAAGCGACCTGACCGCGTTGCTCGGCAAAGTGGCCCCCAAAGACATCCGCTTTGGCGCCACCGACCAGCTCGTGGTGAAAGCCGGCGAAACGGTGACCAACCAGCACCTCACCGCCGTGCAAGACATCGTCAAAGCCACCCTCGAACACATCGAAGCCCAGCTGAAAACCGAGCGCCAGGCCGAACTGGCGCGGTTAGACGCCGAAATCCAGGCGCTTCGCCAGAGCACCACCGAAAAAATCAACGCCCTCCACGCCGAGCTGGACGAGCAAAAGACTTCCCAAAACAGCGAAAAAGCCGCCCTGCGAGACGAACTCATCGACCTGCGGCCCCTCACCTTCCTCAGCGAAGCCCGCTATCGCGAGCTCAAATCGCGCTGGGGCAGCGTGTTTCGCGCCGACATGGGCGCCGAAGCCTTCCTCGACATCCTGCGCCGCCTCGACCTCGACAAACTTTCCGAGGAACTGTGGCACGAAATCCGTACCACCAAGAGCAAGCAAAAGCGCAAGAAGGCCATCAAACGGCTGAAAATCGTCGAAGCCTTCCGCCGCTCTGGCAACCGCCCCGAGTGGATGATCCTCACCATCCTGCCGGTCATCCCCCCCGACCTGCGGCCGATGGTGCAGCTGGACGGCGGGCGCTTCGCCACCAGCGACCTCAACGACCTCTACCGCCGCGTCATCAACCGCAACAACCGCCTCAAGCGGCTGCTGGAA
>CAYVHG010000027.1:0-3278 GCA_964450875.1 uncultured Anaerolineaceae bacterium
GTAATCCGGTAGCCCCAAACACGGCGCACACATCACAATAATGCCCATTATCATCTGGACAGCGTTTGGGCGTCCCGCTTTTGCCGTCCGAAGTCGGATCACACGCGCTTCCCCCCAGCCCGCGCACGAGGGCCTCATACCACCATCGCAGAGAGCCCAAGATGCCCGTCTCGTGGATGCGGTCCATGGTGCCGTCCACCCCGCCGGTCCAGAGGGGGGTCAACGTACGCAGTCGGATGCTCAACGTGTCACTCATTTCAGACGCTCCTGCTGAGGCAAACGCCCCTAACTGAGGGAAATGTGGAAAGGTGCCCCTTTGCGTTGGTTCTACTATAGCACAACCTTCCCAAAAGAGCGAAAAGATTCCCCTACTCGGCTTCCTGCCCTGAATCG
This sequence comes from uncultured Anaerolineaceae bacterium, assembly GCA_964450875.1. Taxonomy (GTDB): domain Bacteria; phylum Chloroflexota; class Anaerolineae; order Anaerolineales; family DRMV01; genus DRMV01. Next base: position 394 of record CAYVHG010000027.1, read on the forward strand.
GGGTTTTGGGAAATGAGTTGAATTCAAAGAGGCAGAAAGGGGCGACCTGGTTGAGGCTTTCTACGGTTTTCCCCAACCCACACCTGAGAGTAGAGCAGCGCTCGCCAAGGAGTATAGCATAAAAAAACTTGCTCGGCAGCGGTACGAAGGGTTGGGCCACCCTCCGTTGCGGCGTCCAGCCCCCAGCCATGGCTCGCCATCCCAAGCGCGCCCACAGCGCCACCCAAGGCCCCGTTAACCTCTACAGGGGTGCAAGGACTTGCACCCCTGTAGAGGGAGACTTTCCTACAATATTCAGGCGCCCCCGGCGCGACTCGAACGCGCAACCTACGGATTCGAAGTCCGGCGCTCTGTCCATTGAGCTACGGGGGCGAGGCAGGCAAAATTATACCATCACCCGTTGGCTTGTTCACGCAATTGTGCCAGCGCTTCACGATAGGCTTCGGCATCGGGCGGTTCCAAGGCCAGGATGGTCTCTACCGTGCGAATGGCATCTTCGACCTGCCCGGCGTCGAGGAATTTCTCGCCCGCGGCGTCGTAGGCGTGAATGGCTTCCTGTTTGTGCCCCAACGCAGCATAGACTTGCCCCAACCGCAGGTCGATTTCCCCCACGTGCGGGTGGGCTTCGCGCAGCTCGTTGAGCAAGGTCAACACTTGGGCCAGGTCGTCGTGGCGGCGCAGGTAACGGATGTAATCGTCCAGTTCGGCCATAGCCTGCCTGACCCGCCCCAGTTTGAGCTGCAAGTCGATGAGTTTGGCGCGCACCTCTTGGTCTTCCGGTTCCAAGGTGCGAATTTGCTCGTACATGAGGGCGGCCTGACGCCAGTCGAGTTGCTGCTCGGCCAAATCGGCCAATTGGCGCAAGATTTGCCGTTGCCACACCTGACCTTTGGGGAGGCGCTGCGCCAGTTTCAGGGCTCTCTCGTAGGCTTGGCGAGCCTTTTGCAGCTCCGCCAGCTGATAGTGGGCGTCGGCCATTTGCATGTAGTGGGCGATGGCCTCTTCCAGCTTGTTCTGGCGCACCAAGGCCTCGATGAGGCGGGCATGGGCTTCGACGTGGGTGGGGTTGAGTTCCAGCACTTTGCGGTAAAGGTTGACGGCCTGCTCGGCGTTGCCGCGCGCCAGGTAGGTGCGGGCAACGGCGAGGTATTTCTCTTCCGCGATGTCGGTCATGCCGCGCTCGGCCAAAATATCGGCCATCAAAATGTGCAAAGGCAGGTAAGCGGGAGCGTAAGCCAGCGCCAATTGGGCTTCTTCCAAAGCCGCCCCCCACGCCCCACGATCCAGCAGGCTATGGATGGTGGTGAGGGCTTCCACGATGCGGCCGCTTTGGGCTTCCATCAGCATATCGGCAAGGGGGAGCAGGCCCGCGGCCTGTTTTTCTTGCACCAGTTGCTGGCGCGCTTGGGCTACTTGTTGCTGCCAATCGGGGCGGGAAAGCAGCTGCTCGACGTTCTCTGCGATGCGGGCTATGCTTTCCTCATCCACGTCGCTGCTCACTTGGGCAATGAGCGGCTCGTAAAGCTGGCCCAAAGCGTCGGCCTGTTCGGGCGGCACCACGCTCATGTCGGCCAAGCGAAGGGCTTCGAGGTAATGCTGAGCGGCCTCGGCTTGTTTGCCGAGTTTGCGGTAAGCGCGGGCGGCCAACAGATGGCTGGCGAGGGAAAAATCGGGGTGCGCCATCGATTTCTGCAAATAGCGCAACGCCTCTTCGGGCTCGCCGCTTTCCAGCAGCAGGAAGCCAAGGTCGAAATACGCGGCCGCGTGGTCGAGGCCGGCCGAAATGGCCCGGCGCAGTTCCTCCGCGGCCTGGGCATAATTGCCGCGGGTTTGCTCATCCACCACCTGGCCAAGCAGCAACAAGATGCGGCTGCGCTGCTGCCGCCGCGCGGTGGGGCTGGTCAGCCCCTGCATGAGCGCGTCCAGGCTGGTATGGCCGCGGGAAGCCTCGCTGGTTTCCTGGCCTTCTGCCTGCTCGAACAACACTTCGGCCAAGCGGGTCAAAGCGCGGCGCTGGGCGCGAGTGACGGGGTCGGTAGGGGGCTCTTCATCGTCGTCGGTTTCGGGGTTTTCGGAAGCCGCCTGGGCTGTGGCTTCCCGAATTTTCGCCATGCGCAAGGGGTTGGTGCCGCCGCGCGGACGATGGGGCAAAGCGAGCAGCGTGCCCGTTTTGAGCGCAGCCAACGCCTGCCGCGCTTTGGGGTCGTTGGGCACCAGTGCGGCCGCACGCTGCACCGCACGCATGGCTTCCTGCACCTTCCCCTGCCGCTGCAACAGCGCTGCCACCGCCAAATATTCCTCCACCGCCCGATCCAGCTGCTTCAGGCGGTCGTAAATCAGCGCCAGATGGGTATGGGCCGTAAGGTTTTCCGGCTCGAGGCGCAGCACGCGGAGGTAATTATCGACCCCGCGCTTGGCCTCGCCGCGCCGCATGAAACGGTCGGCGGCCTGCAACGCCGCCTGCACGGCCTGCCGCAAATGGCCTTGGCGCTCGTAAATTTGCGCCATCTTCTCCCACGGCACGGGGTCCTGCGGCACAACCTTCGCCGCCTGGCTATACGCCTGCAACGCGCCGTCGTAATCGTGCAGTTCGAACAACGCCAACCCCAAGCTGGTCAAGGCCTGGTAATCGTTGGGCTTGGCCTCGAGGGCCTTGCGGTAATGCTTGGCGGCGCGCTCCCATTCCAAATCCCACGCTGCGGAATGGCCGGCGTTCATGCTCTCGTGGTACAGTTTTTCGGTATCGACCATGTTGCCTCCCCGGAAAGCGGCAGAAGCGCTGCCGCAGGGCATTCCGCACCCTCAGCGGTGCCTACCCGGCGCAGCGGCGAAGCACCGCGCGGGGCGCCGCTTCCGCAGAAAACGCCCTGCCTCACCCTTTGCCT
>CAYVHG010000028.1:0-19963 GCA_964450875.1 uncultured Anaerolineaceae bacterium
CCCGCTTCCCGGGGATTGCCGATGACGAAAGAACATCTGCTGGAATTGCGCATCATTCAACCCGGCGGCATCACCGGCCGCTACTTGCCCGAAGAAGGCGCTGCCTGGCGGCTGGAAGAAATCGTGCCGCCGGTCGAAGCGCTGCCTTTCGACGTCGCCGTGCTGCCAGAGGTGTGGACGCCTTTCGACGAGCCGTTTCGCGTGGTGGTGTTGGGGAGCATTTCGCACCCAGCCGATACGCTGCTGGAAGGCCGCTTGCTGGGGGGCTTCCGGCGGGGGGAAGAGCCGCCTTTTCTGGTGGCGGTGCCGTCGGTCGAACCGGAAGCCCCGCGGGCCTGGGGCGACGTGCCCGACAAGCAACGGGAGGCCGTGCTCGAAGCCCTGCGCCGCGCCCGCCCCGGCGAATGGCGCTGGTTGGAGGTGGAGGAAGTCGAGCCGTGCCTGCACGAGGGTGCGCGCCGTTACCACGAGCGCGGTGACGCCACCCGCCGCCGCCACGCCCCTGCTTGGCAGGCGCTTCGCTCGGCTGCCCGAGGCGGCTATGCCGACGCCGAGCAATACACGGCTGCCGAATACACCTTCTTTGAACTGCCCTATCGCTTTCAAGAATACGTCGGCGACGCCCTCGCTCCCGACGAGCGCATCCTTTATGCGGCTCGCCGCCCCGCAATGGCGAGCCAGCGCCAGCGTTCCTGGCTGCGGCGTGAACGCTTGCAAGAGGGCGTGTTGTTGCTGACCACCCATCGCCTCATCCACCTCGCCGAGCTCATCCCGCCCGATGCGGCCAACATCCGCTATGGCTTTCGGGAAGTGGTGGGCGTGCTCGAACGCCTCCGCACTGTGGACTTGCAGCCGCTGGGGAGCCACCTTGCCCTGAGCACCCGCTGGGCGGCAGCCGAGGGCGAGGCCGAAATGGTGTGGGAATCGCCGAGCTACACCCGCACGGCTTTGCAAGACCTGCTGGCGCTGCTCGCGCCGGTGGTGAGCACCGCTGCGCCGCCGCGGGCTTTGCAGCGAGCCACCCCGCCCCCCGTGCCCGAGGCCCTCAAACCCCTGGTGGATACCGCTTCCAACGACCCTGAGGAAAGCCGCCGTCTCACCGAGCGTTTCCGCCCCTTGCTGGAAGACGCCCTGGCAAGCGGCGAACACCCCTATGCCTGGGCAGCGCTGCCGGCGTGGTTCCAACCCAAAGTGGGCACGCAGGTGCTGGTAGCGACCGACCGCCGCCTTTTCCTGCTGCCGGGGCCCACCCTCGAGGTGGCCTTGCGCGACGTGGCCGTGTGGGAATACACCAGCTCCATTGTCGACTCGTACTTGGCTCTCACCGAAGTGCGCGCCGGGAAAGCCCGCCAGCATGTGGTGCGCTTTCCCTACCCCGCCAAACCGGCCTTTCGGGCTTGTTTCGAGAGCGCGTGGCGCTGCGCCGCGGTGTTGCCGGTGTAGGCGAGCGGGCCCGGCGGCGAGAGGCCGCTATGGTACAATCCCGCGGCAGCCGCATCGCGGCACACGAAATATCGCTCCGCCGCGCCGTCCGCGTGCTCAGAGCCCTTTGTGAAGGAGTGCAAGATGAACAACCCTCGACAACCCCTCCCCCAGACCTCGCCGCCACGGCAGGTGCGCCCGGCCGCTTCGCGCAACGCCTTGTGGGCGCTCATTGGCGTGGCTTTGGGCTTTTTGCTGCCCATCTTTGCCTGTGGTGGGCTGATGGTGTTCGCGATGGTCGGCGCCAGCGTCACGGCGGGTGGTTCCACAGCCACGGTGGGGAAAGCGCCGGTGGCGCGCCACGTCCGCGGCCCTCTCACCGGCCCTGCGGTGGCGATCATCCCCGTCGACGGCCCTATCGTGGAAGGCCACGCTTCGGCGCTGGATACTTCTCAGGTGGCGGCAGCCGACGACATCATTGCCATGATCACCGCCGCCAAGCACGATAGCAGCATCAAGGCCGTGGTGCTGGAAGTCAACAGCCCCGGCGGCGGCATTGTGCCCAGCGACCGCATCTATCAGGCCCTCGAAGGCATGGACAAGCCCATCGTGGTGCTCATGCGCGACCTCGCGGCTTCCGGCGGCTACTACATCAGCATGGCCGGCGATTACATCTACGCCAACCCCTACACCCTCACCGGCTCGATCGGCGTGATTAGCGAATTCCCCAATGCCCAAGGCTTGATGGAAAAGCTCGGCATTCAGATGACCGTCATCAAGTCGGGCAAGGTCAAAGATTTCGGCAGCCCCTATCGCGCCATGACCCCCGAGGAAAAGGCCTATTGGCAGCACGTCATCGACCAGGCTTACGACAACTTTGTCAAAATCGTGGCCGATAGCCGCCACATTCCCGAAGGAAAAGTGCGCCAGTTGGCCGATGGGCGGGTTTACACCGGCCGCGACGCCTTGGACCTGAAATTGATCGATGCCCTGGGCTACGAAGACGATGCCATTGCCAAGGCTGCCGACCTGGGTAACATCACCGACGTGCCGCGCGTGGTGCGCTATGAGCCGCCTATGTCGCCCTTGGAAGCCATTTTGAGCGGCGCGGCGGGACGCCTAAGCCCCTCGTTTGGCGCCCTTTGGCCTTCTTGGAACCGGATGCTGGCCCCTGCTTTGGAATATCGCTGGATGCCTTGAGCGCTTGCCATGAGTGATTTTTCCGTTTTGCCCCCCAGTGAGAAGAAGCCAGAATACGTCCGCAATTTGTTCGCTCAGATTGCCGACCGCTACGACCTGCTCAACCGCCTGATTTCGTTGGGGCGAGATGACCTCTGGCGGCGAGAGACCTTGCGGCACCTGGAACTGCGCGCTGGCGACCGCTTCCTCGACTTGGGCGGCGGCACTGGCGCACTCACGCGCGAAGCCTTGCGGATGGCCCCCGGCATTCTGCCCGTGACCAGCGACCTCACTTTCGAGATGCTCGCTGTCGGCAGAGCGCAACTTGGGGGCTTCCCCATCCGCTGGCTGACGGCCGACGCGTTGCAATTGCCCTTCCCCGACGACACTTTCGACGCCCTGGCTTCCGGCTTCTTGTTGCGCAATGTGGTGGACCTCGATGCCGCGCTGCGGGAGCAGCACCGCGTTTTGAAGCCGGGCGGCCGCTGGGCAGCCCTCGATACCTCTCGCCCGCCGCAAAATCTGCTCACCCCCTTCATGCGGTTCCACCTGCGGGTGGTCATCCCTTGGCTGGGGAAGGCCGTTGCCCGTAACGCGCACGCTTACCGCTATTTGCAGGCTTCGACCGAGAATTTCCTCGCCCCCGACGAAATGGCAGCCCATCTGGAAGCCGCCGGTTTTCAGCGGGTGGGTTACCGGCGGTTGATGTTCGGCGCAGTGGCGGTTTATTGGGGCCGGAAGGCTGCGGAGTGACGCCATGCCTTCGCCGAGTGTGCTCTTCCCGCCGAATGCCGCCCGCCCTGACGAAAGGCAGGCTTCCGAGCCGCCCTATTTCGGCGACCTCAACTTGGACCAGGTGGTAGCGGCCTTGCTTGCCGGCCGCAAGCCTTATCGCTTGCAGCCGTTTTTCTACACGCCGCTGCACGATGCCGCAGCCGTGCGTTACCGCCAGGCCGTCGCCCGCGATTTGGAAGATCGCGCCCTGCGAGAGCACATTCACGCCTTTACCACCCAGATGCGTCAGGTCCATCGCTACCTGCGCATGTTGGCCGACCTGGACTATCATTACCACATTGCCGGCTGGTTTTTGGAAGCGGCGCTGCGTTACGTCGAGGCGGTGCAAGCGTTGGCCGAGGCGCTGGCTGCGGCCGAGTTGCATGCCGAGGCCTTCCTGGCGCTGCGTGCTTACCTCGCCGATTACGTCCGTTCCGAGGCTTTCGTGGCCCTGCGCACCGAGGCCCAAGCGGTGCGCGCCGCGCTGGCGTCCATCCGCTATTGTGTGCACATCATGGGGGATACGGTGCGGGTGCGGCGTTGCGAAGACGAACCCGACCACGCGGCCGAGGTGGAACGCACCTTTGCCAAGTTCCGCCGAGGCGCGGTGAAAGACTACCGCACGCCGGTTTATGTGCGCAGCGGCATGAACCACATCGAAGCCCAGATCTTGGACTGCGTGGTCAAACTCTACCCTGAGCCGTTTGCCCAGCTCGATGCGTTCCGCGAGCGCCACCCCGATTTCCTCGACTCGGTGGTGGCGGCCTTCGACCGCGAGGTGCAGTTTTACCTGGCCTATTTGGAATTCATCGCCCCCCTGCGCACCGCCGGGCTGCCTTTTTGCTACCCCGACATTGTGGCCGACAAGGCCATCATGGCCCGAGAGACCTTCGACCTGGCGCTGGCGCACAAACTGGTGGAAGCCGACCGGCCGGTGGTCACCAATGATTTCGCGTTGCAGGGCGACGAGCGCATCTTCGTGGTGACGGGGCCCAATCAGGGCGGCAAAACCACCTTTGCCCGCACTGTGGGGCAGCTGCACTACCTGGCGGCGCTGGGGTTGCCGGTGCCGGGTCGGGAAGCCCGCTTGTTGCTTCCCGACCGCATTTTCACCCATTTCGAGCGGGCTGAGGAAGTCACCAATTTGCGCGGCAAGCTGGAAGACGAGCTGCTGCGCCTGCGGGAAACTTTCGAGCAAGCCACGCCCCAGAGCCTGGTAATTCTCAACGAGGTGTTCGCTTCCACGACGTTCCAAGACGCCCTTTTCTTGGGGCAGCAAGTGATGGAAAGGCTGCTTGCCCTGGACGCGGTGGGCGTGTTCGTGACCTTCCTCGCCGAGCTGGCGGGGTTGGGGCCGCAGGTGGTGAGCATGGTGAGCACCGTCAACCCGGAAAACCCCGCCGAGCGCACTTACAAAATCGTGCGCCGCCGCGCCGATGGCCTGGCGTATGCCCTGGCGCTGGCCGAGAAGCACCACCTCACCCACGACCAACTCCGCGCGCGGGTGCGCCCATGAACGTCTTTTTGCTTTACCCCCATCGCGACGCCGAAACCGACGCGCCTTTGCCGTGGCAGGCAGAAGCGCTGGAGCAGGATTTGGGGCTGCCCCAGCTCTATGAGGCGATGGCGCAGGGCGACAAGTTCCTGCATGGCGTGGCGCGGCAGGTGCTGTTGCATCCGTTGGAAGACGCCGACCTCATCCATTACCGGCAAGCCGTGCTGCGCGATTGCCTGGCCCACCCCGACGTGGTGCGGGAGATTTACCGCATTCCCATCGAAGCCCAAGAAAAGAAGCGAGAGCAATGGTTGGGCATTTTCAGCCGCTCGCCGCAGGGCATTTTGAGCAGTGCGGTCGATTTGCTGGCGATGTTCGTGGGCCTGCTGCGGCGGTTGAAGGCGATTGCCGATGCCCAGCAGGGGGCCTTCGCGTCGGAAGGCTTCCGCCGTTTCTTTGCCATGCTGCAGGCCGAACTCGACGAGGCCTACTTCGAAGAGGTGGAGACGCACCTCCGCACGCTGAAATTCCGTCAGGGGGTGCTGCTGAGCGCCGAACTGGGGCCGGGCAACGAAGGTACCCGCTACACCCTTCGCAAACCCCGCCGCACGCCTCGCCCCATCCTCAAACAAATCTTCGACCGCACGCCTTCCTGCGGCTTCACCATTCCCCCTCGCGACACCTACGGCTCGAAAGCCCTGGGCGACCTCAAAGACCGCGGCCTCAACGAGGTGGCCAATGCCGTCGCTCAGGCTGCTGACCACATTGACGGCTTCCTGAAATTATTGCAGGCGGAGCTGGCTTTTTACGTCGGCTGCCTCAACCTCGCCGAGCGCATCGGCGAACTGGGTATGCCCCTGGCCTTCCCCACCCCTGCCCCTGCCGAAACGCGCCGTTTTACGGCTTCCGGTCTGTACGACCTCGGGCTGGCATTGGCCAAAGGCGCGGCGGTGGTGGGCAACGACGTCCAGGCCGACGGCAAGAGCTTGGTGGTCATCACGGGAGCCAATCAGGGCGGCAAGACCACCTTCCTGCGCAGTGTGGGGCTGGCCCAGCTGATGATGCAAGCCGGCATGTTCGCCCCCGCCCAGGCGCTGGAAGCCAACCTTGCCCGCGGGGTGTTCACGCATTTCAAGCGCGAGGAAGACGCCACGATGGAAAGCGGCAAGTTCGACGAGGAACTCAGCCGCATGGATGCTATCGCCGATCATTTGCGCGCGCACAGCTTGGTGTTGTTCAACGAGTCGTTTGCGGCGACGAATGAGCGGGAAGGCTCGGAAATCGCGCGCCAAATTGTCGATGCCCTGCTGGAGAGCCGCGTGAAGGTGTTCTTCGTGACCCACTTCTATGCCTTCGCGCACGGTTACGCCGCCCGTCAGGCCAGCGACGCCCTCTTTTTGCGGGCTGAGCGCCTTCCCGATGGCCGCCGCACGTTCAAAATCAAGCCCGGCGAACCTTTGCCCACCAGCTTTGGCGAGGACCTTTATCGGCAGATTTTCAGCCCTGACGGCGTTTTGGGGTTACGAGAGCGCCAGGCCGAGGGCCAGCAGCGCGCCGAAGAGCAGGATGAGCTGGCCGGTGCGGGCGAGCGCGGCGTTGAGGGCTCGGCCGCTGGCCGTGACGACGATGCGGCGGGCGCGCCAGGCCCACGGCAGCGAAAGCGCCACGGCCAACGCCCCCCAGGGGAAGACGTCTAAGGCCACCGCAACCCCAACGAGCAGATAAGCCCCCCACAGGCAGAAGTCGTATTCCAGCCGCGCCCCGCGCGCGCCCAGCAGCACGGCCAGCGTGCGCTTTCCGGCTGCCTGGTCGGTGGGAATGTCGCGCAGGTTGTTGACCACCAGCAGCGCCGTGGCGAGCAGCCCCAGCGGCACCGCAGCCCACCACACGGCGGCGTGGATGGCGCGCGCTTGCACGAAGTAAGTGCCGCCCACCGCTGCCAGCCCAAAGTAAAGGAAGACGAACAGGTCGCCCAGGCCGTAATAGCCGTAAGGCCACGGCCCGCCGGTGTAGCCAATGGCCGCCAAAATGGCCGTCAGCCCGATGAGCGCCACCGGCCAGCCCGCTGCTGCGATGAGGTAAACGCCCACCACGGCGGCCAGGGCAAAGGTGACCCACATGCCGCGGGTGACCTCGGCAGGCGAAAGCAGCCCGGCTTGCGTGACGCGCGTCGGGCCCAGCCGCTCTTCGCGGTCGGCGCCGTGGCGGAAGTCGGCGACATCGTTGGCCAGGTTGGCTCCGATTTGCAGCAACACGCCGCCCGCCAGCGCCGCCAGCGCGGGGCCCCAGCGGAACACGCCATCGTGCGCGGCCAGCCCCCACCCGGCCAGCACCGGCCCGATAGCGGCGGGCAAAGTCTTTGGCCGAATGGCCAGCATCCAGATTTTCCAGCGGGGAAGGGAACGCTCGGTCATAAGCCTCCTGAGGCGAAAAGCAAGTGCAGATGGGGGAAGATGCTCGATGCCGCGCCCGGCTCCCTGCGGCCTCGGGCGCTCGATTGACGAAAAGGGCGGGCCGTGGTATCCTACCGCTTGCGACCGACTGGTCAGTCGGACGAGATTTTACCACAAACCGCGGCTTCCCCCCGGAGCGTCGAATGCCCACCTCTGCCCCTGCCAACACCCGTGAACGCATCCTGCAAGCGGCCATTCGGGTTTTCGCCCGCAAAGGCTACCACGATACGCGCATGGACGACATCGTGGCCGAAGCGCACGTCTCGAAAGGCGGCGTGTATTTCCACTTCCCCGGCAAAGAGCGCCTCTTCCTCGCCATCATCGACCAGTTCGCCGCGCTGCTCGAAAAGCGCCTCACCGATGCCATCGCCGCCGAGCGGGGCGGCGTGCGGCGGGTGACCGCCGCGCTGGAGGCCGGGCTGGATACCTTCGCCGAATATCGCCCGCTGGCAAAGATTTTCCTGGTGCAGGCGGTAGGGCTGGGCGAGCGCTTCGAGCGCAAGCGTTTGGAAATCAACGACCGCTTTGCCAGCCTCATTCGCACCTACCTCGACCAGGCCGTCGCCGAAGGCGACATTCCCCCGCTGGACGCCGAAGTGACGGCCTACGCCTGGGTGGGCGCCATCTACGAACTGGTCACCCGCTGGCTGCTGACCGGCAAACCCGACCCCGACCGCTGGCTGCCTTCCCTGCGGCGGATGCTGCTGCGCTCCATTGGCTTGGAAGAGGAAGCATGACCCCTTACGATTGGTTGCGTGCCCATGCCGGAAGCCCCCGCTGGGCGTGGCTGCACGGTGAAACTGCGTGGGTGGGGGCCGGCCTGCGGGAAAGCGCCACCGCCGAGGGGGCGGGGCGCTTCCGAGCCTTGCAGGCGGCTTTCCCGCGGGGGGAAAGCGCCCCCCGCTTCGTGGGTTTTGGCTTTGCCCCGCGAGATCACCATCGCCCCCCGTGGTGGGAGGCTTTCCCCGCGGCGCTGTTGGCTGCTCCCGCAAGCGTGCGCGGCCCGCTGGCCTTGCCCCCCGACGCGGGGGTTCCCGCGGCCCCGCCTGCCGAGCTGCCGCCTGCCGAAGCGGTGCTTTCCCCGGCGGCATGGGAAGCCGCGGTGCGTGCTGCGTTGGAAGCCATTGCCGTGGGCGCGCTGCAGAAGGTAGTGCTGGCGCGGCCGGTGGTGTTGCCTCTGCCCGCCCCGCCCGACCCGGTGGCGGTGTTGCAGGCCCTGCATCGCAGCCAGCCGAGGGCGTATTGCTTTTTGTTCGAGCCGCGCCCAGGGGCGGCTTTCGTGGGGGCCACGCCGGAATTGCTGGCGCGGGTGCAACATGGGCGGGTGGAAACCGTGGCCTTGGCGGGCAGCATCGCCCGCGGCCGCGACGAGCACGAAGATGCCCTCTTGGGGCGGGAACTGCTTCGGAGCGCCAAGGACCGCCGAGAACACGCCGCGGTGGTCACGGCGATTCGTGAGGCCCTCGCGCCGCTCACCCGTGGGTTGGCAGCGCCTTCCCAGCCCCGTTTGCGCCGCTTGCCGCACATCCAGCACCTCGAGACGCCGTTGCGCGGCCTCTTGCGCCCTGGGGTGGGGCTGTTGGAAGTTGCTGCGGCGCTGCATCCGACCCCGGCCTTGGGCGGCGTGCCCCGCGCCGCCGCGCTGGATTTCATCGCAGCCCACGAACCCTACCCGCGCGGCTGGTACGCTGCGCCGGTGGGGCTTGTCTTCCCCGATGGCAGCGGCGAACTGGGCGTCGCCATCCGTTCGGCGCTGCTCTTGGGCGACCGGGCAGTGCTCTATGCTGGCGCGGGCATCGTAGCGGGCTCCGACCCGGCCCGCGAATGGCAGGAAACCACGCTCAAACTGGAAACCATGCGCCGCGCCCTCGCAGCGGCGCTGGCTTTCCCTCAGCTGCAACCGGCTCGTTGAGGTGTTCCCCATGACGGCTTCCCCTTTGTGGCTTTCCCCCGATGTGCCGGTCGGCGCGGCTTTCCCCGTGGTGGTGATGGCGGGGCCGTGCGCCGTGGAAAGCTATGAGCAGACCCGTGCCGTGGCCGCCGAGATGGCGCGCTTGGGGCTGCGGGTGCTGCGGGGTGGGGCGTTCAAGCCTCGGACCTCGCCCGACAGCTTCCAGGGCTTGGGGGTGGAGGGGCTGCAGATTTTGCGCGCCGTGGCCGACGAGTTCGGCTTGTTGGTGGTCACCGAGGCGCTGGGGGTGGAGCATTTGCCTTTGGTGGCCGAATATGCCGACATCATCCAGATCGGCAGCCGCAACATGCAGCATTACCCGCTGCTGTGGGCAGTGGGGGAAACGGACAAGCCTGTGTTGCTCAAGCGCGGTTTCATGAGCACGGTGCGGGAATGGCTGCTGGCCGCCGAACACATCGCTCGGCGGGGCAACGAGCGCATTTTGCTTTGCGAGCGCGGCATTCGCACTTTCGAGACGGCCACCCGCAACACCCTCGATGTCCAGGCCATTGCGCTGGCGAAGCAGGAAGCCCCCTGGCCGGTCATCGGCGACCCCAGCCATGCCACCGGCCGCGCCGACCTGGTGTTGCCGGCGGCGTTGGCTGCCGTGGCTGCCGGGGCCGATGGCTTGTTGGTGGAGGTCCACCCCAACCCCGCGGCAGCCCTTTCCGATGGCCCTCAATCCCTGCGGGTGGAGGCGCTGGGCCCGCTGGTGGAAGCCGTAGGGCGAGTGGCGGCTGCGGTTGGGCGGGAAGGCGCCGCGCAGCGGGCGGCTTCCCCTGCCGGGGCGCGCTGAAACATTGACAAACTTTCCCCCTCCGCGTATACTTTGGGCCGCGGCGAGGTAGCTCAATGGTAGAGCAGGGGACTCATAAGCCCTTGGTTGTGGGTTCAAATCCCTCCCTCGCCACCAGGCCCCGCAACGCGGGGCTTTTTCTATGGCTGTGGTATGATTAACCCTGAACGATCGCCTTTGACTTTTCCCCTTGGAGGTTGGCTATGACCGTACGCATTGGCATCAACGGCTTTGGGCGCATCGGGCGCCAGGTTTTGAAAGCCATCATGGAACGCCACGGCGACGAGCTGGAAGTCGTTGCCATCAACGATCTCTTCCCGCCGGAGATGAACGCCTATCTCTTCGCCCACGATTCCAACTACGGCCATTTCGATGGCACGGTGGAAGTCGTCGGCGGCGATCTGGTCATCAACGGCCACCACGTCAAGGTGTTCGCCGAGCGCGACCCGCGCAAACTGCCCTGGAAAGACCTCGGGGTGGACATCGTGGTGGAATCCACCGGTGTGTTCCGCGACGCTGCCACCGACCCCGGCGCGCGTTCCCACATCGAGCATGGCGGGGCAAAGAAGGTCATCATCTCGGCTCCGGCCAAAAACGAAGACATCACCATCGTGCTGGGAGTGAACGACGACCTCTACGACCCGGCTAAGCATGATGTCGTCTCCAATGCTTCTTGCACCACCAACTGCTTTGCGCCGGTGGCGAAGATCATCAACGACCACTTTGGCATCGTCAAAGGCTACATGACCACCGTGCATTCCTACACCAACGACCAACGCATCTTGGATTTGGCCCATCACAAAGACTTCCGCCGGGCGCGTGCGGCGGGCATCAACATCATCCCGACGACCACGGGCGCGGCCAAGGCGGTGGGGAAGGTCATCCCCGAATTGCAGGGCAAGTTTGATGCCATGTCCATCCGGGTGCCGACTTCGACCGTCTCGGTGATCGATTTCGTCACGGTGGTGGAGAAGGAGACCACGGCGGAAGAGGTCAACGCGGCGTTCAAGGCTGCCTCGGAGGGGGCCATGAAGGGCATTCTCGGTTTTTCGACCGAGCCGTTGGTTTCTTCGGACTACAAAGGCGACCCGCGCTCTTCCATCGTAGATGCTCAAAACACCACCGTGGTGCAGGGCAATTTGGTCAAGGTGCTTTCGTGGTACGATAACGAATGGGGCTATTCGTGCCGGGTGGCCGATTTGGCTGCGAAGATGGCGAAAAGCCTCTAATTCCGTCGGACGATGGTAGGTGTTGGCCCCGCCTTTGTGCGGGGCTTTTTCGTTGGGGGGGCTTCCCCTTCCCCCTTCGCCCTTTGGGCGAAGGGGGGCGCAAATCGGTGGTAATCGGTGCAAATCGGTGGATTTATCGGCGTTCATCTCCCCTCATCTGCGTTCATCTGCGTTCTGCCCTCATCCCCCTGTGTCCCCTTTCAGGCTATGATAGAATGAAGCCGTCGTTTTGACCACCTACAGGAACGAAGGAGGAAGACGTGGATCTCGTGAGTGTCGTTCGCGCATTGAGTGGCCTGCTTTGGTTGGGGGCGCTGGCGGTGTTGGGGCTGTTGGTGGTGCGAGCCACCCGTCACCAGCCTCTCAAATCCCTGACGCGTGCTTTGCTGGCGCTGGCCGCGGCTGCCATTTTGGTGACCAGCGTGGGGGCCGGATTGGTTTTCGTGCCCCCGCAGGAGCGCGGCGTGGTGATTTCCGCGCTTTCCCCCACTGGCTACCGTTCCCAAGCGCTGACGCCTGGCTTGCATTGGATCGTGCCCTATGTGGAGTACGTGGTCTATTACCCCATTTCCAAGCAAACTTACACCATGTCCTCCACGCCTACGGAGGGGGCCGTCGAGGGTGATGATTCCATCAAAGCGCGCACGGCCGACGGCCAACTGGTTTACATGGATGCCTCGGTGATTTTTTCCATTGACCCGGCAAAAGTCGTCGAAGTGCACATCGCCTGGCAAGACCGCTACGCCCACGAACTGGTGCGCCCCCTGGTGCGGGGGGTGATTCGTGACGCGGTTTCCCAGTTCCGCATCGAGGAAGTCATCAGCACCAAGCGTTTCGAGCTGGAACAGATGATTTCCACCACCTTGGCCAAGCGGTTGGAAGAGAACGGCCTGATTTTGGAAGACTTCGTGCTGCGGAACATCGCCTTCACCGACGAATATGCCCAAGCCATCGAGCAAAAGCAGATCGCCGAGCAGAAAGCCTTGCAGGCCAAGTTCGTGGTCGAGCAGAAGAAGCAGGAAGCCGAGCAGGCCCGACAGGTGGCGCAGGGCCAAGCCGATGCGGTGGTCATCAAGGCCAAGGGCGATGCTCAAGCTCGTATCATCCAGGCACAGGCTGAAGCCCAAGCGCTCCAGTTGATTGCCGAAGTGTTGAAAGACAACCCCGACCTGCTGACCTACCAATACATCGAAAAGCTCGCGCCGGGCGTGCAGGTGATGTTGGTGCCCAACGATGCGCCTTACCTGCTGCCGTTGCCTACGATGACCCCCGCGCCCACCGCGACCCCCACGCCTGAGGAGGCTCAACCATGAATAACGATCGTCCTGGCTGTTTAGGCGGCCTGCTGCGCCTGGTTTTGCTCACCTGGCTGTTCGAGTTTTTGGAAGAGCGTTTTGGTTTTGGTAAAGGCTGCTCGTGCAGCGGGGTGGGTTGTGGCGTGCTCTTGCTGGTGTTGTTCGTGGTCTTCGCTTGCTATATTCTCGCCACGACTCGGTGGGGACATTTGACGGTTTTGCCGCCTGTGCTCCTATTCGTATAGCCTTAGTGTACGAAAGCGCGCCCGCCGCCCCTGAGAACTACCCCTGAGAATTGCCCCTGCGAACCACCCCTGAGAACTACCCCTGAGAGCCGCCTTTCGAAAAACCACCCCAAGGCTGGGGAAAGCACCTGCCTTGGGGTGGCTTTCGTTGCCGCCGCGCTGCGGCGGGGTAGTTGCTGGGGCGTCCTTACCCCGCGGGGGCGGGGTAAGGGGTGGTGAGGAGCCGCTCGAACGTGGGCAAGACGGCTTCGTAGGAAAAGTGCTCGCGTGCCAGCTGGTAGTTGTGTTCGACCATCCGGCGGCGGCGCACCGGGTCGCGCAGCACTTCCACCACTGCATCCACTGCTTCGGCGTTCACCTCGCC
This sequence comes from uncultured Anaerolineaceae bacterium, assembly GCA_964450875.1. Lineage (GTDB taxonomy): Bacteria > Chloroflexota > Anaerolineae > Anaerolineales > DRMV01 > DRMV01. Next base: position 13,204 of record CAYVHG010000028.1, read on the forward strand.
GTCGATTTCCACCAGGTCGAACCCCAGCGGCGCGATGTCTTCCACATACACGCTGTAGCGGTTCACCAGCATGGGCAGGCGGAAGTAGATGGCTTCCAGCAAGGCGTTGCCGAAGCCTTCGTAGCGGCTGGGGTAGGTGACGAAATCGGCGTGAACGTAGGCGTCCCACAGGCTGTAGGCGGGGGTGCCGTTCTCTCGCGGGGGGCGGGCGTAGAACCGGTGGGGAGTGTAGTAGAAGGGCACCCGCCAGCGCCGCGCCAGGGTTTGCAGGTGTTCCAGGTAATCCATGCCCTCGTCGCCCGCGTGGTGGCTGACCACCAGCACCGGCTCTTTGCCCAACAGCTGGCGTTTGCGGCGGCGCAGTTCCCGCACCAAGGCGATGGCGTGCTCGATGCCTTTGCGCGGCACCACCCGCGTGGGTTGGAGGATGAGCAAATGCTCGTCGCTCAAGCCCAGGTGGGTCCGCAAGTCGCGGTTGGCGGCAGTGATGCCGATGGCCGCTCGGTTGAAGTCGAAGACGTTGGGGATGACGGTGCTTTCCAGCCCTCGGCGGGCTTGCAGGTCGCGCTGCGCCGGCCGGTTGATGACGATGTGGCGCACTTCCGGCAAAGCGGGCGGGAAGGCCTCTTCGAGGACGTCGACCGCCGGGCTGCCGCGGAAGCGTTCCCGCTCCCAGTAGAAATCGTGGTGATGCGCCCAGGTGGGAATGTGGGTCTCGGCGATCAGCCGCCGCAGCGCTACCCCCAGCGGCAGGTTCATCGGGATGGTGAGGGCGTTTTCGGTGACGAGCAGGTCGATGCGGAAGGTGGCGACGAAGCGGTGCAGGGCGGCGAGAATGGCCTCGGCGGTGGCTTCCAGGCGGGGGTAGAAGTCGGGGGGCAACGGGGCGTGGCCGAAAGCCTGGTCGTGCAGGGCGCGCACTTCGGGGTGCTGAAAGTGCATCTCTGGGACGCGCATACCGGGGAGGTGGTCTTCGTCCAACTCCCCGGCGCAGAAATAGGCGGTATGTCCCAGCCGCTCCAGGATGGCGCGCCACTTGGTGGTTTCCAGCGAAACCCCGTCGGTGCCCGCAAAACGGGTGGCAACAAAGCCAATGTGCATGGCAGGTATGCGCGTGCTTGGGTTGGGATGGCGTCAGCGCGGGGCTGACGCGAGCGCAATTATACCCCTAACGTGGCTTCACCGTGGGTCAGAACATAGAAACTGCGCGGAAAAGGTTCGGGCAAGTAAACGTGGTCGGTTACCAGGTAGCCGCGCGCGAAAAGGTCTTCGAAAATTTGGCGGGTGTGCAGCCGCCAGCGGAGGGCGAGGTCGCGGTCGGCGGCGCGCATGGCTTGGAAGTCGGGGGGGATTTCGACCAGCAGCAGGTCGCCTTCCGGCGGGGCGGGCGGCGGCATGGGCACGGGGAAGTCGCCCTCGCCGCGCGCCGAGGGGTTGAGGATGCGCGCACCGGCGCTCAGGTAGTGCGCCAGGTCGAGCGCGAGGGGCGGGGCGGTTTCCAGCCGCCGCAGCACCCGCGGCGCTTCGACCCACAATTCCACCTGAAATCGGTCGGAAGGCAGCCCCGCGTTCAAACCGTCCCGCATCTGGCCGTACACTTCCCGCAGGTAGGTGCGGCAGACCGCCCCGAGTTTGCGGATGTTGAGGTGCGCGTTGCGGCTGAGCAGCGGGTCGTACGTCCAGGTGATGAGCGGCAGCCCTTGGTGGCGCACCCATTGCCACTGCGCTCGCTTGAGGTGAAAACTCAGCCCCAGGTTGCGGAAGTCGGGATGCACGCCCAACTGGTGCGAGCAGTGTTTGAACTGCCAGCCGTCGTCGGTTTCGGCCATGCAGGGGAAGCCGTACACGAAGCCGGCCATGCGCTGGCTTTCCAGGTGATATGCGCCGAGCACCACCCCGCCGTTGTGGGCGATGGTCAGCAACAGGTGGGAAGGCACGACGTCGGTTTCCGAGCCCGGCCAGACGGCGCGCTGGATGTCTTCCACCGCGTCCATCTCGGCGGGGCTTTCCAGGAAGCGGATTTCGAAGGCTTGTCCGTGCAGGTTGAGGCGACGCATGGCTTACCTCGCGAGCAGGGTGTGGAGCAGGCGTTTGCGCCACGGCACGCCTTCCAGGTGTTGCAGGCGGTGGGCGAAGCGTTCCGGCAGCAGGCCGAATTCGCGGGGCAAGGTGTCGGCGGGGGCGATGCGGTCGGCGGCGAAGTAATCCAGCCAGAATGGAGAGACGGGCAGGCGGGGGAAGAAATAGCGCAGCCAGGTGACGAGGTGGCGCAGGTAGGCAGGGGAAGCGCCGACGAAGCGGCGGCGCAGGCCGAGCGCACGGCTCAGGATTTCGGCGGTCTCTCGCAGGCTGAGGTGCTCAGGCCCGCCTAAGGCGAGGGTTTCGCCGCGCGGGGGGCGGGTTTCTGCGGTGAGAGCCACGGTCGCGGCCAGGTCTTCCACCCACAGGGGGTGGAGCAGCGTTTTGCCGCCTGCGGGCAGCGGAAAGACCGGCGCGGCGTGGAGCAGCAGCGCGAAGGTGGTGGTAAAGGCGTCGCCGGCGCCGAAGGGCATGCCGATGCGGAACACGGTGAGCGGCACCCCGCTGCGCCGCAAGGCAAGTTCGGCCAGCCCGTGGGCTTTGAACCACGGGAAGGCCGAGGAAGGCTCGGCGCCCAATGTGCTCACGTGCAGGATGGCCGGGGTGTGGGCGTCGGCGGCGGCTTCGGCCAGGGCCTGGATGTGGCGCACGAGTTCCAGCGGATCTTCCTCGGGGGCGGGCAGCCTGGCCCCCGCTACGGAAACCACCGCGTCGACGCCTGCCAGCGCGGCGCGCAGCCCGCGCACATCGTCGGGCGCGGTGAGAACGGCTTCCACCGCAACGCCAGGGGGCAGGGCTGGGCCTTCCGGCCCGGGCGGGATGAGCGCCCGCAACCGATGCCCCGCCAACGCCAGATGGCGGATGACCGCCTGCCCTACGAAATCGGTGCTGCCCGTGACCAGAATGTGCATGAGTTCATTATACCGCCTGCGGAGGCCGTGGGGCGCGGCTGCAAAGACCTGAAAGAGGTGAAAGCAATGGTGCTAAAATGGAGCCGTCGTCATCTCTGCATTTCGTATTGGTTTGAGAGGTTGAGCATGAAAGTCCCCAATTCTTCCTTGCACGATGCCGCGGCGTTGCTTTCCGGCGAGATCGACGAAGCCCGCATTCGCGCCGCGGTGACCCATATCCTCGCTGCTGTGGGCGAAGACCCCCAGCGGGAAGGCCTGCAAAGCACGCCCGACCGCGTCGCCCGCATGTATGGCGAGCTGCTCGCCGGTTACCGCACCGACCCGGTCGCGCTGGTGAACGATGCCCTCTTCGAGGTGGATTACGACGAAATGGTCATCGTGCGCGACATCGAGTTCTACTCGCTTTGCGAGCACCACATGCTGCCGTTCATCGGCCGCGCCCATGTGGCCTACATTCCCAAGGGGCGCGTGTTGGGGCTTTCCAAAATCCCCCGCATTGTGGATATGTTCTCCCGCCGCTTGCAGGTGCAAGAGCGCCTTACCCGCCAAGTGGCTGACTTTTTGGAAGAGCTGCTTCACCCCCAGGGGGTGGCGGTGGTGATGGAAGCGTTCCATATGTGCGCGATGATTCGCGGCGTGAAAAAGCACGACGCGCGCATGGTCACTTCGACGATGTTGGGGAGCTTCCGCACCAACCCGGCCACCCGTAACGAATTCCTCGCGAACATCGGCCGCGGCGCTGAGCCGCTGAGCCTGTAAGGCCCTCGCGCTGGTATAATCAACGCGCATCCCTGCGTCGAGGAGAACCCGCGTATGTTGGACAAACTTGCCGGCATCGAGAAGCGTTTTGCCGAAATCGATCGAGCGTTGGCCGAGGTGGGCGACGACTACAAGCGCGCCGCGGCATTGGCCAAAGAGCGCGCCGAGCTGGAGCCGCTGGTGCAAAAAGCGGCGGAATATCGCCGTGTGCTCACTCAGCTTGAGGAAGCCCGCCAGATGGTGGAAGAGGGCGACGACCCCGAACTCAAGGAACTCGCCAAGGCCGAGTTGGACGACCTGGAACCCCGCAAAGCGCAATTGGAAGAGGAAATCAAGCGGATGTTGCTGCCCAAAGACCCGCGCGACGACCGCAACGTCATCATCGAAATCCGTGCCGGCACCGGCGGCGAAGAGGCTGCCTTGTTCGCGGCCGACCTCTTCCGCATGTACACCCGATACGCCGAGCGCCAGGGGTGGAAGGTCGAGGTGATGTCGGCCAACGAGACCGGTTTGGGCGGCTTCAAGGAAATCACTTTCCTCATCAAAGGCCGGGGCGCGTATTCCCGCCTGAAATACGAAGCGGGGGTGCATCGGGTTCAGCGGGTGCCGACCACCGAATCGCAGGGGCGCATCCACACCTCCACCGCCACCGTGGCCGTGCTGGCCGAGGTGGACGATGTGGAAATCGAAATTCCCGACAAGGACATCAAAATCGACGTCTACAAATCGGCGGGCGCGGGCGGGCAAAACGTCCAAAAGAACGCCACCGCAGTGCGCATCACGCACCTGCCCACCGGCATCGTGGTGGCCTGCCAGGACGAGCGTTCCCAGTTGCAGAACAAGATGCGGGCGATGAGCATCCTCAAGGCCAGGCTGTACGAGATGGAAGAATCCCGCCGCCGCGCCGAACAGGAAGCCGCCCGCCGCTCGCAGGTGGGCACCGGCGAGCGCTCCGAGAAAATCCGCACCTACAACTTCCCCCAATCGCGCGTCACCGACCACCGCATCAACAAATCGGTGTACAACCTGCCCGCGGTGCTCGACGGCGAGCTGGACGATTTCATCGACGAACTCGCCACCCGTGAGGAAGCCGAGCGCCTGGCCGCGCTGGAAAGCGAGTAGCGCACGTCTCGAGGCGGAACGCGGAGGAACGAGGAGTGGGGAGCGGGGAACGCCGGTGGGCGCAGCTGGTGAGCGCAGCTGGAAGCGGGTGGACGCAGAAAGGGGGGAAGGCTGCCCCGTGGCCGGGCGCCCCTCGAGGCGCCGCCCCGCCCAGCCGCCCCGAAAACCGCTTTGACCAACGAGACGGAACGCCCGCGCACCCCGAAACGCATACCTGACCCCAAATGATGACCGTAGCCGCCGCATTGGCACAAGCCCGGGCTGCACTGGCCCCCCACAGCGAAACCGCTGCCTTGGATGCCCAAACCCTGCTCGCGGCGGTGCTTCACCGCGAACGGGCGTGGTTGTTGGCGCACCCCCAAGCCCGCCTGACGCCTCGCCAGCACCGCCGCCTGCAACGCGCCTGCGCCCGCTTAGCGCACGGCGTGCCGCTGCCCTATGTGCTCGGCTATTGGCACTTCTACGGCCGGAAGTTCGCCCTCACGCCCGCGGTGCTCATCCCTCGGCCGGAAACCGAAACCCTGGTCGAGCGCGCCCTCGAGTGGCTGCGGCAGCACCCCCACCGCCGCCGCGTCGCCGACGTGGGCACCGGCAGCGGCATTCTGGCCATCACCTTGGCGGCAGAAGTGCCCGCTGCCCGGATCATCGCCACCGACATCAGCCCCGCCGCGCTGGCTGTGGCGCGTGACAACGCCCGCCGCCACCGCGTTGCCGAGCGCATCGCCTTTGTGGAAACCGACCTCCTTGCCGCGGCCCCCGGCCCCTTCGACCTCATCGTCGCCAATCCGCCCTACATTCCCACCGCGGCGCTGGCCGCGCTGCCGGTGGCGCGCCACGAACCGCGGGAAGCCCTGGACGGCGGCCCCGACGGCCTGACGGTTGTCCGCCGCCTGCTGGCGCAAGCCTGTGCGCGGCTGGCCCCGGGCGGCCTGCTCTTGTTGGAAATCGCCGCCGACCAAGGGGAAGCCGCCAGCGGCCTTGCGCGCGCCGCCTGCCCGCAGGCCGTGGTGCGGCGGCACCCCGACCTCGCCGGCCGCGACCGTGTGGTGGCGGTTGCCCTTCCCCTCGCCTGATTCGTCATTCGGCATTCGCCATTCTCCCTGCGCTTTCCTATGCCCCTCATCCTGCCTGCTTCTGCCCCCGAAGCCCTCGCCCGTGCCGCCGACGCCCTTCGCCGCGGCGAACTCGTCGTGCTACCTACCGATACGGTCTATGGCCTCGCCGCCTGGCCGTGGGATGCGGCAGCGGTGGCGCGCGTTTATGCGGCCAAGGGGCGGCCTGAAGCCAAGGCCATTCCGGTGCTGGTAGGGGAAATTGGCCACCTGCCGCGCGTTGCCGCTGCGCTGCCTCCCTGCGCCGAGCGGCTGGCGGCGCGCTTTTGGCCCGGTGCGCTCACCCTGGTGGTGCCCAAGCACCCCAAACTGCCTGCGGCGCTTTCCCCCTACCCCACGGTGGGCGTGCGCATGCCCAACCACCCCGACGCGTTGGCCCTGCTGCGCCTCACTGGCCCGCTGGCGGTTACCTCGGCCAACCGCTCCGGCGAACCGCCTGCCCGTACCGCTGCCGAGGCCGCGGCCCAATTGGGCGATGCGGTCGCCCTGGTGCTGGATGCCGGCCCTGCCCCCGGCGGCCTGCCTTCCACCGTGGTGGATTGCACCACCACCCCGCCGCGCGTGCTGCGCCCCGGCCCCGTGCCCGCCGACGCCATCCTCGCCGCTGCTCGTTCCCGCGCTTGACCCTTGCTGCCTATGCCCATTCCTGAGCATCTGCGCCCCACGCTGGACACCCTGCCCGAAAAACCCGGCTGCTACCTGATGAAAGACGCCGCGGGCGAAATCATTTACGTCGGCAAGGCCGTCAACCTGCGGCGGCGGGTGCGCTCTTACTTC
>CAYVHG010000029.1:0-20739 GCA_964450875.1 uncultured Anaerolineaceae bacterium
CCTCATCTGCGTTCATCTGCGTTCTCCCTCACCCCGACCCCAAAGTCACCCCCACCCCCAACCCGCAATTCGCAATTCCTCATTCGCAATTGCCGCGCCCGCCCTCATCCCCCTGTGTTCCCCCTTCTCCCAGCGGGCGAAGGGGGAGCAGGGCAAGGCACGCCTTGCCCCTACAAAAAAATCGGCGGCAATCGGTGCCAATCGGTGGATCCATCTGCGTCCATCTGCCCCCATCTGCGTCCATCTGCGTTCTCTTCACCACCGCCCCAAAGCCACCCCCGCCCCCAGCCCGCAATTCCTAATTCCTCATTCGCAGTTCGCGCGCGCCCGCCCTCCCCCCCGGCCCCCCTCCCAAAGGGCGAGGGGGTTGCCCTTATCCCCCTCTGTCCCCCTTCTCCCAGGGGGCGAAGGGGGATAGGGCGAGGCACGCCTCGCCCCTACAAAAAAATCGGCGTCAATCGGTGCCAATCGGTGGATTTATCTGCGTCCATCCCCTCTCATCTGCGTGCATCTGCGTTCTCTTCACCACCGCCCCAAAGCCACCCCCGCCCCCAGCCCGCAATTCCTAATTCCTCATTCGCAGTTCGCGCGCGCCCGCCCTCACCCCCGGCCCCTCTCCCAAAGGGCGAGGGGGTTGCCCTCATCCCCCTGTGTCCCCCTTCTCCCAGAGGGCGAAGGGGGATAGGGCGAGGCACGCCTCGCCCCTACACAAAAAATCTGCGCAAATCGGTGTAATCGGTGGATTTATCTGCGTCCATCCCTTTTCATCGGCGTCATCTGCGTTCTTCTCACCTCCGCCCCAAAGTCACCCCTGCCCTCCACCCGCAATTCCTCATTCGCAATTTGCTCCCCGCGCCCGCCCTCATCCCCCCGTGTCCCCCTTCTCCCAGAAGGCGAAGGGGGAGCGCCCTCACCCCGGCCCTCTCCCAGAGGGAGAGGGAGAATCACCGGGCATCGGGGCATCCTTTTCCCTTATCTGCGTTCATCCCTTTTTATCTGCGCCCATCTGCGTTCTCCAGAGGGCGAAGGGGGGAGCGCAAATCGGTGCAAATCGGTGTGAATCGGTGGATTCATCTGCGTCCATCTTGCCCCATCGGCGTTCATCTGCGTTCTCCCGCGGGCGACGAAAGCCACGCGGGCACAAGCCCATCATGGTATAATCCGCCGCATGAAAGCCCGCCGCTGGCCAACAGCCGCCCTGCTGGGGACGGCTTTTCTTTTCCTCTCCGCGCTGCTCCTCCGCCCTCCGGCGGTGCAGGCAGCCTCTTCCACACCCACACCCACGCCCGCCCCTTCCCCTACCACGCCGGTGTTGTGCCCGCCCGGCGTCTACCCTGCTACCTACACCGTAGATTGCGCCCCCTGGGGGCCTTCCGCCTACCTCAGCCGCATGGCCGCGCTGGGTTACACCTATCCCCCGCAGCCTTTGCCTGCGCGCCCCCTGCCGCCCTCGTGGGATAGCCTCCCGGGCAAGTGGCACTACGCCCAAGTGCTGCGCGACGGCGGGCGAACCCTTTACCCCAGCCTGAAAGACGCCGCCGAAGGCACTCGCGGCCGTCAGCTTCCCCCCGGTTTCGTGTACGTCTCCTACACTTCCACCGCTTTCTACCAACACCGCCTCTTCTACCTGGTGGACGAGGAAGGCTGGTGGATGCGCAAGAACGACCTATGGGCTGTCGCGCCTTCCAAATTCCGCGGGGTGCTTTTGGAAAGCACACCCGCGCGCCCCTTCGGCTGGGTGCTGCAGCCCCTCAAAACCAAGCGCACCCCCGGCTACGCCCACAGAGATTACACCCACCACCAGCTCGACCGCTACGACATCGTGCAGGTTTACGACACACGCGAAGCCAACGGAACGAAATGGTACATGGTTGCCCCCGACGAGTGGCTTCCGCAGCGCCTCGTGGCGCTGGTCTTTCCCCGCCAAAGCCCACCGGAAGGCGTAAGCGGCGAGCGCTGGATCGAGGTCAACCTCTTCGAGCAAACGCTCGCGGCTTACGACCACGGCCAAATGGTCTTCGCCACCCTGGTTTCCACAGGAAGCCCCCCCTTTTGGACCCAACCCGGTCTTTTTCACATCTACAAGAAACTCCCCAGCACGCGGATGCGGGGGTCTTTCGCCGCCGACCGTTCCGATTATTACCAGTTGGACGACGTGCCCTGGACGATGTATTACGACGGCAGCCGAGCCTTGCACGGGGCATATTGGCACGACTATTTCGGCTACCGGACTTCCCACGGCTGCATCAACCTGACCATCGCCGACGCCCATTGGCTATACGAATGGGCGCACATCGGCGATGCGGTGTACGTCTGGGATCCTTCCGGTAAAACGCCCCTCGAAGGCGGCGGGGGCGGGCCGTAACCTCAAGCCTTGCGCCCCCGCTGGCCGGTAAACGTGCGCCGATGCACGGGGGAAAAGCCATAGCGCGCCAAAGCAGCCCGATGCAACGCCGTGCCATAGCCCTTGTGGCGCGCCAAGCCATATTGCGGGTAACGGGCGCTCAAACGCACCATCCAGGCATCGCGATGGGTTTTCGCCAACACCGAAGCCGCCGCAATGCTGAGCACCTGCTGGTCGCCCCGCACCACCCCCACCTGCGGCAAAGCACACGTCGGCAAACGCAGATAATCCAGCAACAGGAAATCCGCAGCCGGTTGCAACCACGCCAACGCCCGCTGCACGGCCACATAGAGCGCCGGCACGATGCCCCAGGCGTCGATCTCGGCCGGAGAGGCATAGCCCACCGCCCAGGCCAAGGCCACCTCTTCGACCTTCCGGGCCCAGAAAGCGCGCTGGGAAGGCGTCATCAGCTTGGAATCGAACACACCCGCGAGCGCGTCGGCTTCCAGCGCGGGGGGCAAGACCACCGCAGCCGCGGCCACCGGCCCGGCCAGCGCCCCCCGCCCCGCCTCGTCAATCCCCGCCACATAGCGGTATCCGCTTTCCCACAGCGCTCTTTCCAAACGCAAATCAGGTTTCGGGCGCGTCATACCTTCCCCTCGAAGCCCGCCAGCGGATGGTCAGCAAATCGACCGCCATGCGCAACGAATCGTGCACCAACCGCACCCGACTGTCGGGGTCGAAATGCCACGTAATCGGGACTTCCACAATGCGGTAGCCGCGCCGCCGGGCAATGAAAAGGATTTCGACATCGAAAGACATGCCTTCCAGCGTCTGGTGGCGGAAAAGGTCTTCGGCCACCTCGCCTCGAAAGCACTTGAAGCCGCACTGGGTGTCGCGGAAGCCCGGCAAAGCCAGGGCCTGCACCATCAAATTGAAGGCGCGCCCCACGAGGTGCCGATAGGCTGGCTCCCCCACCCGCCGGGAAGCGGGCAGCTCGCGCGAAGCGATGGCGACGTCGAAATCGGTCAGCCGAGGCGGCAGGAAACGCGGCAGTTCCTCGATGGGCATGGAAAGGTCGGCGTCGGCCAAAAAGCGGTAGTCGCCACGCGCCTCGAGCATCCCGCGGCGCACCGCCAACCCCTTGCCGCGCCGCGCTTCGTGGAAGACGCGCACCACATTCGGGTGGGCTTCCTGAAAGCCGCGCGCCAGCGCCAGGGTGGCATCGGCAGAGCCGTTTTCCACGATCACCACCTCGGCGCGGTAGGGCTGTTGCGCAAGAAAACCCAGCACCTTCTGCAAGGTGCCGGGAAGTCGTCGGGCCTCGTTGTGTGCCGGAATGACGATGGAGAGAAAAGGTCGCATGGGAAAGGGGGGCAATTGGCGGTCTGCCATCAGGTCGCAGTCGCGAGGATGTAGAGGATGGCGCACATGAACGTCAAAAGCACCAACACCGCCAGCACGCCCAACACGGCCCACTGGCGCGGGGTAAAGTCGAAATAGCGCTCGGCCTTCCGCACGGCCTTAGGGGGTGCAGCAGCCTTGCGGCGGCGCTGCGGCTTGGGGCGCGGCGCGGCCAACGGCTTGGGCCGAAAAGCATCGGTCAAGTTCAGCAAATCGGTGGGGGTCAGCACGGTCTCGGCTTTGGTCAACTTGAGGGCATGGCGCTTCAAACCATCCAGCAGCAAAGGCGTTACCTCGGGGCGGACGGCGTCGACGTCGGCGCCGGTGTTCGCGAACACCATCAACGGCGTCACCTTGACCGGCTGGCCGGTCTTCTTTTCCAGAAAAGCCGCCAAGCCGGTGCTCAAACCCTTGATCACCTGCACCATGTTCGGCTTGCCGGGGCGGTAGCGGCGATTGCTGCCTTGCATCACCTCCCACTGGCCTTCCCGAATGCGGAAAAAGCCCGCCTTCGGCCAGACATACAGCAAAAACACTCCCGGCGGGCCCAGCACCACCGGCGGCAACGGCGTCTCTTCGCCGGGGAGGCGAAAGCCCCGCACCACCGTAAAGCGGTTGTCCAGCACGCCCGACAACACCTGCAACACGGTATCTTCCGCCTGATGGCGCTGATACCACTTCCACCCGTGCTTCAAAATGGCCTGCAGACGGGTCGCCCAATCGACTTCCTTTTGCCCCCGCTTGGGCTTGAGCGGTGAAAGGTCGATGAGTTTCATGGCGCATCCTCGCGAGAAAAAACCTCGATATGCTTGCTCGTATTATAGCAGAAGAAGGCGGCCCGGTCTGCTTTTGGGTACAATAGGGAAGGCACGAACCGTCGTTGCGGCGCTGCGGCGCTTTCCTGCCGCAAACGAGAAACCCGCCAACGACGGGCATCCACAGCCAAGGAGGCCGACCATGCGAGTGTTGCTTCAACGGGCCAAATGGGGCCGCGTGCTGGTGGGCGGGCACCCTATTGCCGAAATCGGGCCAGGCGTCGTGCTGCTGGTAGGCGTTACCCACAGCGACACCGAAGAAGAAGCCCGCTACCTGGCGCACAAAATCGCCCACTTGCGCATCTTCGAAGACGAGGAAGGCAAACTCAACCGCTCGTTGCTGGATGTAGGCGGCGAAGCTCTGGTGGTTTCCCAATTCACCCTCTACGCCGACACCCGCAAAGGCCGCCGCCCGGCCTTCGTGGCGGCCGCGCGGCCGGAACACGCCCGCCCGCTGGTCGAACGCTTCGGAGCGCTGCTTCAGGCCGAAGGCGTGCCTGTGCAAACCGGCGAATTCGGCGCGCACATGCACGTCGAACTCTGCAACCACGGCCCGGTCACCATTTGGCTGGAACGGGAACACCCTCGACCGTAGGCCCGTTTCGGCGGCACCGCAAGCCATCCCGAGGCGAGCGCCCCGCAAACGCCCCGCAAGCGCAGCCCCAGGCCCTCGATGCCTCAGATGGCCTCTTCCCAATTCCCCCCGCGTGTGGTACAACCACACCGCAGGCCCAAACTCGCCGGGAGGCAGCCATGAAACTGGTTACCGTGGAAGAAATGCGCACCATCGAACAGCAAGCCGATGCCCACGGCTGGTCATACGCCCAAATGATGGAAGCCGCGGGCGTGGGGCTGGCGCGCGTGGTCGCCGAAGGCTACGCGCAGTTGGCCGAACACACCGTGCTGGGGCTGGTCGGCGGGGGGAACAACGGCGGCGACACCTTGGTCGCCCTGGCCGAACTGCAACGGATGGGCTGGCAAGTTGCCGCCTATCTGGCCCGACCCCGCCCCAACGACCCGCTCGTGGCGCGGGTCGCCCACGGCGGCGGCTGGATTCTGAAAGCCGCCGACGACCCGCGGCAGGAAACGCTGCGCCGCACCATCGCCGACCATGCCGTGCTGCTCGACGGCTTGCTGGGCACCGGCACGCGCCTGCCGCTGCGGGAAGACGCGCGCCGCATCTTGGCCGCGGCCAAAGAAGCCCTCGCCGCCCATCGTGGGGTGGTGGTCGCGGTCGACGTCCCTTCAGGCATCGACAGCAACACCGGCGAGGCAGCCGAAGAAACCCTCCCCGCCGACCTGACCGTGACCATGGCGGCTGCCAAAGTCGGCATGGCGCAGATGCCGGCGCTGGGGCTGGTGGGGAACGTCGTAGCCGTTGACATCGGCCTGCCCGAAGGCCTGCCCGCGTGGGAAGCCGTGCGGCGCTACTGGGCCGAAAGCGAGATGGTGCGCGGGCTTCTCCCGCCGCGGCCGGTCGAAGCCCACAAAGGCCTCTTCGGCCACGCGCTCATCGCCGCCGGTTCGGTCAACTTTGCCGGTGCGCCGCTGCTGGCCGGGGAAGCCGCCTATCGCGCCGGCGCTGGGCGCGTGACGTTGGCCGTGCCGACGCCGCTCCACAACGCCCTGGCCGGGGCCTTGCCGGAAGCCGCCTGGCTGCTGCTGCCTCATGAAATGGGCGTGCTGGCCGAAGATGCAGCCGAGGTGCTCCGCAAAGCCCTGCCGCGCGCCACGGCCCTGCTGTTGGGGCCCGGACTGGGGCAAGAACAGGCCACCGCCGACTTCTTGGCGCGCCTCTTGGGCGCCAAACGCCAAGGCCGGGGCGCGCTGGGCTTCGTGCCCACCGAAAACGACCCCAAAGCCACGGAAAGCCACCTTCCGCCGCTGGTGGTCGAAGCCGACGCTCTCAAGCTCCTGGCTCGCCTGCCCGATTGGCCGCAGCGCCTGCCCCAACCGGCGGTTCTGCTGCCCCACCCCGGCGAAATGGCCGCCCTCACCGACAGCACCCCCGAAGCCATTCAAGCCGACCGACTGGCCGCGGCCGAAAAATACGCCCAAGCGTGGGGGCACATCGTGGTGCTGAAAGGGGCGGGCACGGTGGTCGCCAGCCCCGAAGGCCAGACGGCCGTCATCCCGGTAGCCACACCGGCGTTGGCGCGTGCGGGCAGCGGCGATGTACTCGCGGGCATGGTAGCAGGGCTGCTGGCGCAAGGCCTGCCGCCGTGGGAAGCCGCCGTTGCCGGGGCCTGGCTGCACGCCCAAGCCGGGTTGTTCGCATGGGAAAGCACGGGCACCACGGCAAGCGTGCTGGCGCGGGAAATCGCCGCTGCTTTGCCGCGCGTCTTCGAAGCCATCGGGTACGGCTGAGCAGCGCGGTCAACCCGCTTTCTCATGGACAAAAGAAAGGGCGCCTTTGGGTTGAAAAGGCGCCCTTCCGCTTTCCCGCACAAGCGCTGCGGTGCGTTCATGCCCATTGCACCGCCACGCCCAGCAAGCCAGGGCCGAAGTGCACGGCCAACGCAGGGCCGAAATCCACCACCAGGGGGTCGTTGGCGAAGCCGAGAGCCGCAGCGGCTTCCGGTGCCCAGGCACGCGCCTTGGCCTCGATGCCGCCATGCACCACCGCCATCCGTTTGACAGGGCTTTCCCCCTTGGCCGCCTGCATCAATGCCAGCACCCGCCTCAGAGCGCCGCGATACGTGCGCTCGGTCGCCACCGCCTTGGGCACACCCTCCAGCAAGCCGACGATCGGCTTGACCTGCACTGCGGCCTGGGCTGCGGCCTCTGCCCCTTGGGTGCGCCCCGAGGCGGTGAGGTGCTCCACCTCGGTCACGGTGAAGAACAAGCGGGAATGCGCCTTGACGGCTGCGATGGCCGCCAGCGCCTCGTCAACCCCGCCGCCGGCGCGCACGGCTTCCACCGCCTCGATGAGCATGAAGCCCATCTGCATCGAGGTCGTTTCGCTATCCACGACGTGCACCCGAAGGCGGTCGGCCACCATCTGGGCCGCCAGTTCCGCCGACTGGCAAGTGCCCGAAGCCTTGGCGGTGACATGCACCGAAATCACATCGGAATAGCCCTGTTCCGCGAGCCGCGCATACACTCGGCGGAAATCTTCGGGCGAGGGCTGCGAGGTGGTCGGCATGTTGCCGGTTTCCTGCTTGAAGGCCTGCAAACGGCGGTAGAATTCCGCGGGGGCAATCTCCTCGTAATCTTTCAACGCGGTTTCACCGAACATCACATAAACGGGCACGACCTCGATGCCATAAGCAGCGGCCATTTCCGGCGGCATGTTGACGGTGCTATCGGTTACAAATGCAATCATGGGGGTTCTCCTTCCGAGGGGGTTCGAAAAAAGAAACACCGCACCTCGGCAAGAGATGCGGTGCTCGGCGAAAACAGCTGCTGCGCTTACGCGCGGTCTGGCTTGGTCGCGACGATGTCGGCCATGCCGCCGCCGGTGACGATTTCCACCTCGGCCTCGGGGGGCAAAAAAGCGGCTATCTGGCGAGGCAGCAAGAAGTGCGAGCGCATCAAGAGCACCTTTTCGCCCACCGCCAGCGCCTTGACCAGGGGCAAGTTGAAATCGGGCTCCTCGATGACCAAGCGGCCGCCCGGCGCCAGCACGCGCCAGAGCTCGCGCACGCTGGCTTCCTGCTCGAAGACGTGATGCAGGGCATCGACCATGACAATGCGGTCGAAAGTATCGTCGGGGAAAGGCAACTGCTCGGTGAGGGCTGCGGCGGCCTGCAAGCCGTCTTTCTCGAGGGCATAACGCAACATGCCCGCCGAAAGGTCGGCCACCACCACTTGGCGGGCGGGCTTCAAGAACTGCGCCACCCGGCCGGTGCCGCCGCCCGCATCCAAGACGCGATGCTCAGGGGCCAGTTGCAGGATTTCCAGCAAGCGCTGCGGGTCTTGAGGGTGAATCAGGCGCTCGTACCAAGGGGCAATGAGGTCGAAATGGAAATCGGCGCCATAGTGGGCTGCCCTCCAGCGCCAAAGCAGCGCGCCGCCGAGCGCGGCGGCAAAATCTACCAGCAGGAAGCCCCACCAAAGCCCCGGCTTCCCCAGCCAAGCGGCTTGCAGGGCCAGTTGCCCACCGCCCAAAAGCGCGGTGGCCAGCAAAGCCGTGCCATACCCCAAACGGCCGCTGCCCAGGTAGCCCACGCCGAAATAAAGCCCGGCCTGAAGCAGGAAGGCCAACCCCACCGCGCCGGGGCGCCTTTGCCCCCACCACGCCGCCAAGGGCAGCACCGCCAGCAAGAACCAAAGCGCCGTCAGCCACCACGATGGTTTCCGCACGGCTACCCCCACGGCAAGGCTTGGGCGGCAATCTTGCGGTGGACTTCGCGCGCCAACAAGGTGTCATCGAGGGCGCGATGGCTGTTGGGGATGGGAATGCGCAATTCCCGCCCGACCTGCTCCAAGCGCCAGCGCCGCAGACTGCCGTCGGGGGCGCGCTGGCCTTTGAATTCGGAATAGAGCATCAGCAGGTCGCCAAACTCTGCACCGGGCACATCGAAAGCCATGCCATAGCGGGCTGCGGTTTGTTGCATCAAGCGCACATCGTAATCGGCGTTGTAAATCAACACCAACCGGCCTGCCATCGCGGCTTGAATTTGCGGCCACATCTCCGGCCAAGTGGGCGCTCCCTGCAACATCGCCGTGGTCAGGCCATGCACCCGCGAAGCATCGAGCGGCACTTCGCCCTGGGGGCGGATGAGCGTATCGACCAGCGGGCGGCCGTCCGCGTCCACGATGGCGATTTCGATGACCTCAGCATTTTCGTCCAGGCCCGTGGTTTCGGTATCCAGATAAACCGGCTGCCGCTTCAGCCACGCTTTGGCCTGTCGAATGGCATCCCATCGGCTCATGCGTCTTCCTCCGGTGCGTTCTGCAAAATGGCTTCGATGCGTTCCAACACCTCGTCGCCGAGCCTGTCCAAAGCCCCCGCAGCGCCCAGGTTCTCTTCCAACTGGTCCATGCGGGTTGCGCCGGTAATCACGCTGGAGACCTCCTTACGGCGCAACAACCACGCAATCGCCAGTTGAGCGGTCGTCATCCCCAGTTCGGCCGCCAGTTCGGAAAGCTGGCGCACTTTTGCGATCACCTCGGGCGTAATCCGGTCGCGGATCCAGCCCATGTTTTCCAGCGAGGCTCGGCTGCCCTCGGGAATGACGCCCTCGTTATATTTGCCCGTCAGAATGCCGGAATAAAGAGGGCTCCAGGTGGTCAAGCCAATGCCAAAGCGCCGGGCTACCGGGGCGAGTTCCATCTCCACTCGGCGGCGATGCAGCATGTTGTACTGGGGTTGCTCCACCACCGGCGGGATGAGGTGATGCTGCCGTGCCAACCCCACGGCTTCCACAATCTGCGCCGCCGTCCACTCCGAAGTGCCCCAGTAGAGGATTTTCCCCTGCTGGATGAAAACGTTCATCGTGTAAACCACCTCTTCCACCGGCGTATCGGGGTCGAAGCGGTGGCAATAGTAAATATCCAGGTAGTCGGTCTGCAAACGGCGCAAAGAAGCGTGAAGCGATTCGGTCATGTGCTTGCGGGAAAGGCCACGCCCGTTGGGGCCGGGCATCGTAGGCCAAAAGACCTTACTGGAAAGCACCAACCCCTCACGCGGCAAGCCTTGGATGGCCTTTCCCATGATGATCTCCGCCTGGCCGCGAGCATACACATCGGCATTGTCGAAGAAATTGATGCCGCGGTCATACGCTGCATGCACAAGGTCAGTGGCTTCCTGCTGGGAAAGCTGATTGCCAAAAGTCACCCATGCCCCATAAGAAATTTCACTCACCTTGATCCCCGACCGCCCCAAGCGTCGGTAATGCATGACAACCTCCTGAGAAGGACAAAGCGTTGGAATGCCTCAAATTATACCAGCCTTCCGGCTTTTGAACTTGAGCGAGAGGGGTAGGCGCAAGCCCGCAAGCCTTTGCGCCTGCTGCCCCAAACGCGTTCGCGAACTGCGTCTTCCGCTTTCTCTCTTCGGCTTTTTTCAACCTTGCATTCCAGGGTATCTTATGCTAAAGTGTAAACGAAGGCCTTGAGAGGCAGGAGGCAACGATGGACAGCGAATGGGAACAAATGGCAGAAGACATCCGCCGCTCGCTGGAAGCCGTAGCCCGCGCCCATGCCAGCGCCGAAGCATTACAAAAAGAACCCAGCCACCACACTTTGCAAGCCTACCGGCAAGAGCTGCAAGCCCTCATCAAAGAGCTCAAAGCGCTGGACTATCTGGTGCATCACGAAATCGAAGTCGCCGTAGAAGACATTGGCGACTTGCTCAATCGGGCATTGGTGGGGCGCAAGGCGCCTTATCGTCACAGCCCCGAAATCCACAAAGCCGAGGATGAATGACAGCCCATGAGCAGCCCTGCCCCGGAGATTTTCATCGTCGAAGACGACAACGATACCGCCGACATGCTGGCCGAAATGGTGCGCCTGAGCGGCTATCGCGTGCGCCTCTACCACGGAGCGCAAACGGTGCTGGCCGCTTTACGCCACACCAAGCCAGCTGCCATGATCTTGGACATCATGATGCCGGATATCTCCGGCCTGGACGTTTTGCGGGAAATCCGTAGCGATGCCCGCTTGCAAGCCCTGCCGGTCATCTTGCTTTCCGCAAAAAGCACCCCGCTGGAAATCGAAGAAGGCATGCAAGCCGGTGCCAACCTCTACCTCACCAAACCGGTGAGGTTCGACGAACTCCAGCGCGCCATCGAAGAAGTGCTGGCAGTCAACACGACATAACCTTGCGAGGTCGCCTGATGAGTGTCATTCGCGCTTTCATTGCCATCGATTTGCCGGAAGAAATCCGCCAGCACCTTTCCCGCGTTTCGCACAAGCTTCAGCAACAGCTTCAACCCTACCCCATCCGCTGGGTGCCGCCCAAGAACATCCACCTGACGCTGAAGTTCTTGGGCGACGTCTCGGAACACAACCTGCGCATGCTCACGCATTTGCTGGCCGGGGAGGTCGAAAGCCACCGCCCGTTCGAGTTTGGCGTGGGGACGCTGGGGGCCTTCCCCGACCTCCGGCGGCCGCGGGTGATTTGGGTAGGCATCGAAGCCCCCGACGAACTGGTAGCCCTCCAGCGCGGCATCGACCACGCGATGGCCAAGCTCGGCTACACCACCGAGCGCCGCCCCTTCCAACCGCACCTGACGCTGGGGCGCGTTTCACGCAATGCTACCGGCGCTGAAGTGCGCGACATCAGCCACGTCTTGCAAAAGACCACCGTGGGCTTTTTAGGCAGCACTCGCGTCACCGAAGTGCACCTTTACCGCAGCGACTTGCGCCCCCACGGCGCGGTATACACCCGTTTGTTCACCACTTCTCTCAATTCTGAGACCCCGCCTGCGGTGGTTTAGCCCCCACCCCCCCGCGACAAGCAGGCGCCGCCTTCGCTTTTTCTGGCTACACGAAACACCCCAATCAAGGAGGTCGCTTGGACGCTTTGACGTTTGCCCACCACCTCGTGGACGCCCTGGAAGAACACAAGGGCGAGAACATCGTACTTCTGGACATTCACAACCTGGCCCCCTTCGCCGACTACTTCGTCATCTGCTCAGGCAGCAACGACCGCCTGCTCGACGCCCTCGCTCGCGCCGCCCTCGACGAAGGCCGTAGCGCCAAAATCCACGGCCGCGTGGAAGGCACCGCCCGCTCAGGCTGGATTTTGGTCGATTTCGGCGAAGTCGTCGTCCACCTTTTCGCCCCCGACCTGCGCGCTTACTATCGCCTCGAAGACCTGTGGGCGGAAGGCAAAACCCTGCTGCACGTTCAGTAAGCCCCGCTTTTGCCTCCAAAAAACTGGACGCTTCTCGGCGCCTGTGGTAGAATGACGCCCGCTGTTGGGGGCTCGTCTAATCGGCAGGACAGCGGACTCTGGATCCGTATGTGGAGGTTCGAGTCCTCCGCCCCCAGCCAAACACCCGACCTTCGCGGCCGGGTGTTTTTCGTTTCAGGGGGCGGCGTCAGCCAATTCTGGCGGCAACGGCAAACCGCGGCGGCGGTAAAACGCCCGCTCCAACGTCGCGTGCCGCTCCACGATTCGCCGATACCAGCGCAACGTCAACTCCTCCCGCTCGGCCTCGCTCAACGGCCAGGGCACCTCGGCGCGGTGCAAAGCCGCCCGCACATGCGAAAGCGTAATCGCCACGCTCACCGAAATGTTGAAACTTTCGACGAAACCGTACATGGGCAAGCGCAGCGAAGCATCGGCGTGTTCCAACGCATAAGGGCTCAACCCCTCCCGCTCGTTGCCGAAAAGGAAGGCCAGCGGCTTGTCCAGGGGCACGTCCTCCAACGCCCAAGCCTCGGCGTGGGGCGAAGTCGCCACAATGCGATAGCCGCGCGCCCGCAGGGCTTCCAATGCCGCTGCCGTGGCCGGGAACTCGGCGGGCATCTCGTGCTGGCGCTCCAGCGCTTCGGGGTCGGCTTGCCCCCACGGGCTGCGGAAGCGGTGCAAATCTACCCATTTGTGCGCGCCGAGGGCCACATCGGGGTTGACCTTGTAGGCGTTCCAGTTCTCGGCAATGTAGACATCCTGAATGCCCAACGCGTCGGCCGTGCGGAGCGTAGCACTGGCATTCTGGGGCTGATAAATGTCTTCCAGCATGAACGTGATGTAACGCGTCCGCCAGCGCAGCACCTCGGCAATTTTGCGGCGCTTGTTTTCGGTTACGAATTGCCCCAGGAAGGCAATCAATTCGCGGCGCAGAGCAGCATCCATGCTTCCTCCTCGAAGCTCAGCGTCCATAGAGCACACTGATATGGTCGCGATACAACACCCGCCAGCCGTGGGTAAGCAACAGGCTTCCCAGCGGGGTATCGGGCGGCATCAACACCAAGCGCACGTCCCAATAATCCAGCACTGCTTCCCAGCCCGGCTTCACCTCGGCCACCCGCAGCCACTGCTCGATGATCTCATCGCCATACAAATCGGCGCGCCCATCGATGAACACCGGGTAATCGGGTGCAGCCCACAAGAGGTAAGCCCCCCAACCGTAATCGTCGAACAACCGGCCCGCAGGGCGAGCCGTTTCCAGAAAAGCCGCCGCCCCTACAGGGAAATTCTTCGCCGTGGCGCTGGCGTTCACCTGGGGCAGCGCCATCACGCCCACCTTTCCAAAAGCCACCAACGCCGCGAGGGCAATCAGGGCGAGGTTGAGGCGCGGGTGAATGGGCGCAGGGGGGCGTTCCTCGCGAGCAGGCAGCCAGGCTGCCACGTCGCGCCGCAGGAATTCGGCATGACGGGCCAGCATCGGCACGGCGACCACGGCAAACAAAGCGACGTTGCGCACGGCCGTCAGGGCCATCACCAACATGCCGCCCACCAGGAAAGCATGTTCCAACGTGATGCGGCGGGCTGAAGCGCCTACCACCCACAACAGTGCCACCAGCAGCGCCAGTGTCGGCAGCAAAGAAGATTTGTGGAAATCGGGGGCCTGCCACTCCGAAATCTTGCGGAGCGCATGGATGCCCAGCGTTTTGAACGGATAGCCGTACATCTCCAAGCCATACGGGTTGAGCAAAACGGCCACTACCAACGCTGCGCCCACAGCCGTGAGGGCGAGCAGCCATCGCCAGGCAGCGGCCGCCGCCTGCGGGCCTTCCCGCCAACGCTGCACGCCCCATCGCACCAAAGCGGCAGCCCAATACACCCCCCACCACACCAGCCCCATGATAAACGCGCCGTGCCCGTTGGCCCACAGCACCATCAAAAAAGGCAGCCAAATCAGCAAGCGCGCCCCGCGCCGCCGCGCCCGCGCCAGCAGCCAGAGGAACAACGCCGAAAGCAAAAAGGAAAGCAAATGCGGGCGAGCGCTCCAGTAAATGGCCGAGGCCGCCGCGCCCAAGGCCACCGCCGCGGCCTCGATCAACGGATGCACCGAGACGTCCAGCTCCCGCAAGGTGAGCCATACCAACCCCCACGCCGCCACCACGGTCAGCGCCACGGCCACGTTCAAGGCCCCTGCCCCGCCCAAGCGATACAGCCCATACATCGCCACCTCTACCGGCCAGCCCGGATAATGCCACGCCTCGCCCAGACGGGTGTAAGAAAACGGGTCGACGTTCGGCAAAGCATGATGCACCCAAATCCACTTACCGGCGCGCAGGTGCCACCACGTATCCGGCGAAACGGTGTAACGCCCCGCCATGGCCAACACCAGCAGCAGCGTCAACACGGCCAAAAAGCGTTCCAAAACTCGGCGTCGTTCGTCGTCCATCGCTCACTCCTCTTTCAGCGCGTACAAGCGTTCAGCGCAGCGCCAGGCAAAGGGGCGTCGAGCGCATAAAACACCACCTGGTCGGCCACGAGAGCCTCCTGCCACTGCAAACCTCGGCGGCGCAGCACCGCGCGCACGCAGGCTTCCAGACGCGGGTGGCGCGGCACCACCACAGCCACCCGCCGCGCCCGCGCCACCTCGGCATCATAAGGCGGGTAACGGTCGTCGCGCGGGGTATAACGCAAATCCAAATGATAAGGCAGGCGGGGCACAAAAATCAAGCGTTCGTCGCTCAAGAAAGCCAGCGGATAGGCCACCCAATAAGTCGTGTAGCCGCGCGTCTCGGCGTGGGCTTCCAAAAACGCCGCCAAACGAGGCACGGCATCGGGGGCCAGGCGCGCATCGGGTGCGAACTGGGTAGTCATTCGGGAAGGATTGGCTGCCGCCTGCGCTGTGCCGAGGGCATAAAACAGCGACAAGAAAGCCAACAATCCCCAACCCAAGGGCTGGCCCCGCCACCGCAGGCGCGGGAAAGCGCCCGCCAGCCCCAGAAAGAGCATCTGGGTGGCCGGGAGGAAATAGCGCCCCGAGGGGTCGGTGCCGAAGGCGGTCAACACAAAGCCCGCCCCAAGGGCCAGCACCACCCCCAACGGCAGCCACCAGGCCCGCCGCCAGGGGCGCCCCGCCCGCCACCACAACAGCGCGGCAGCGGAATACACCCCCACCGCCCCCACGGCCAACACCGGCGCCAGCACGCGCACATCCCACGGCGGGCGGAGGCCCAAAGTCACCGGCAGGCCAAAAAGCAGCGCATACAGGGCATGGCGGAGGGTGCGCGCCACCCAGCCGATATGCTCCACCGCCACGGCGCTGCCGGTCAATTCGTGCAACAGCGCCGCCCAGCCGTGCCTGAAACCATAAGCCCACCACGGCCACGCCCCCAACACTGCGCCGCCCAACGCAGCCGCCGCCAACAGAACGCCGCGTCGCCCCAGCCGCCGCCAGCGGCACAGCAAATACAGCCCCCCAGGCACGGCATACACCAGCGTCAGGCCAAAAGCCCACAGGCCCAGCCCGGCCAACAGGCCCCAAAGAGCAGCCTCGGCGGGGCGCTCAGCGTCTTCCCCCAACGCCAGCCACAACAACGCCGTGCCCAGCAACAGCGCCTCGCCATACCCGCCCAGGCTCACCGTGGTGTAAAGCGTCATGTTCACCGTAGGCACGGCCATCAAAAGCGCCGCGGCCAGCGCGCTTTCCCAACGGCCAAAAAGCCGCCGCGCCAGCGCCGCCGTTAACACCACCGTGCCGGCATAAAGCAACACCTGCACCCCGCGGATCACCCACACATGTGCGCCAAACACCGCAAACCCCGCCGCCACCAGAAAAGCATCCAGGCTGCCCATATAAGCCTGACCGTAAAAGAAAGTGGGGCGCTCGCCTTGCAAAATATGGCGCGCCATCAAGCCCACCACCGCTTCGTCGGCATTGAAAGGGAAAGCCTGCCGCCACAGCCAGAAAGCCTTCCAAGCCACGGCGAGCAACACCGCCCCGCCCAGCAACCACCGCCAGCGAATATGTGCCGTCATGGCTCTATTGTAACAGCCCCTCCGCAGCCTTTGTGCTATACTGAAAGCGTAACACCCATCCCATCTCACGAGGGTACCGCGATGGAAACCGAACTTCCTCCCAAACTGCAATGGATCGAAGACGAGCTCCAAAAACTGCGGGAAAGCGGGCTCTACACCCACATCCGCACCCTGGAATCCCCCCAAGGGGCCTGGCTGGTCGTCGACGGCAAAAAAGCCCTCAATTTCTGCTCCAACAATTACCTTGGGCTTGCCAACCACCCCCGATTGGTGCAAGCAGCCAAAGAAGCCATCGAAAAATACGGCGTAGGCCCCGGGGCAGTGCGCACCATCGCAGGCACGATGAGCCTGCACGTCGAATTGGAAAAGCGCCTGGCTGCCTTCAAAGGCGTGGAAGACGCCATCACCTTCCAATCGGGCTTCAACGCCAACCTGGGCACCATTCCGGCGCTGGTTGGGCGCGGCGATGCAATCTTCTCCGACGAGCTCAACCATGCCAGCATCATCGACGGCAGCCGCCTCTCGCGCGCCCAAATCATCCGCTACGAACACTGCAACCCCGACGACCTGGAAGCCAAGCTCAAAGCCCACCGCCATGAATTCAACCATGCGTTGGTCGTCACCGATGGCGTGTTCAGCATGGACGGCGACATTGCCCCGCTGGACAAGATCTACGAAGTCACCAAAAATTACGACGCCATCCTGATGGTAGACGACGCGCACGGCGAAGGCGTGCTTGGGCGCGGCGGCCGCGGCATCGTAGACCACTTCGACCTGCACGGCAAAGTAGACATCGAAGTCGGCACGCTTTCCAAAGCCTTTGGCGTGGTGGGCGGTGTGGTCGCCGGCAACGCCAAAATCGTGGAATGGCTGCGACAGCGCGGCCGCCCCTTCCTCTTTTCCTCGGCCATGACCGTGCCCGACACCGCCGCCTGCCTGGCAGCCGTGGACCTGCTGGAAGAATCCACCGAGCTGGTCGACAAACTGTGGGAAAACACGCGCTACTTCAAGGCCGAGATGAAGCGCCTGGGCTTCGACACCGGCCAAAGCGTCACCCCCATTACACCCATCATGCTGGGGGAAGCCACCCTGGCCCAGGAATTCAGCCGCCGCCTCTTCGAGGAAGGCGTGTTCGCGATGGCCATTGGCTACCCCACCGTGCCGAAGGGCAAAGCCCGCATCCGGGTGATGATTTCCGCGGCCCACGAAAAAGCCGACCTCGACCGCGGCCTGGAAGCCTTCGCCAAAGTCGGGCGGACACTGGGCGTGATTTCATAAACGAAGAACAAGGCACACTTGCAGGGCACATTCCCCAACCTCCCCAGCGACCTGACAAAAGCCGTCAGGCCGCTGGGCTTTAACGAGCACGCCCCAGGCGCACACCTCGCCTGGGGCATACCCGACCAACTCGGAAGGAGGAAAACACACTCGTCGTTCGGCTCGCACAACTCGCCGCTATTCTACCCTTCTCGCCGAAATGCGTTAGTGACGAACATCACATATTTGGGGTGAGCATCGGCCCCTAACCTTATCTTTTCAAGAAGGCCCTTGCCTGCTTTTGCTTTCTTAGAAAAGTGTTAGAAAAATCTTCGCACCCCGTTACGCCTTGACAAAAAGCCGCTTTGCAAGTAAACTATAAGCGTAATAACTTTATACACATTCCAAATAACCCCGCATAGGAGGAAGCACCATGGAAACCAAACGCATGCCCCTCATCGGCGACCCGTTCCCTCAAATGGAAGTCGTTACCACTCACGGCAAGCTCAACCTGCCCGACGCCTTCAAAGGCAAGTGGTTCGTGCTCTTCAGCCACCCCGCCGACTTCACGCCGGTGTGCACCACCGAATTCTACGCTTTCCAAAAGCGCTACCCCGAATTCCGCAAGCTGAACACCGAACTCATCGGCCTGAGCGTAGACCAGGTTTTCGCCCACATCAAGTGGGAAGAATGGATCGAAGAGAAATTGGGCGCCAAAATCGAATTCCCCATCATCGCCGACACCGGCGACGTCGCGGAAACCCTGGGGCTGATTCACCCCGGCAAGGGCACCAACACCGTCCGCGCCGTGTTCATCGTGGACCCTGAAGGCATCATTCGCGCCATCCTCTACTACCCGCAGGAACTGGGGCGCAACATGGACGAGATCTTGCGCATGGTGAAGGCTTTCCAAGTTTCCGACGCGCAAGGCGTTGCCATGCCCGCCAATTGGCCCAACAACGAACTCATCGGCGACAAGGTGATCATCCCGCCAGCGAGCGACGTGCAAACTGCAGCCGAACGCCCCAAGCAATACGATTGCTACGACTGGTGGTTCTGCTACAAAGAGCAAAAATAGCCTCCCCAACCTTTCCCTTCACCTTTTCTCCTCCTTTTCACGGGCTGGCCTGCACGCCAGCCCGTGTCGCTTGCTGCAACCTTTTGCCCCGCCGTGTGTTATAGCACCACGAAAACCCTCGAATTTGGAAGGAGAACTCACTCATGCAAACACACCGCGTCGTCATCACGGGGCTGGGCACCCTCAACCCCTTGGGCAATGACGTCCCAACCACGTGGCAACACGCTCTGGAAGGCCGCTCGGGCATTGGCCCCATCACGCTCTTCGACGCCAGCAAACACAAAGTGCGCATTGCCGGCGAAGTCAAAGGCTTCGACCCCAAAGAACATTTTGGCAGCCGCGACGCGCGGCGGTTGGACCGTTACAGCCAACTCGCCATCGTCGCGGCGCGGGAAGCCGTGGCCAACGCCGGTTGGCAGCTAGACCATCTCGACCGCGACCGCATTGGCGTGGTCATCGGCAGCGGCATTGGCGGCATTGGCACCTTTGCCCACGAAATGCGCGTTTACGAAACCCGCGGCCCTGGCCGCGTCAGCCCTTTCCTCGTGCCGATGATGCTTGCCGACACAGCGCCCGGGCTGATCGCCATCGAATTTGGCCTGCGCGGCCCCAACTTCGCGGTGGTGGCGGCTTGCGCCAGCGGCACCAACGCGGTCGGGGAAGCCTTCCAGGTCATCCGCCGGGGCGACGCCGACGCCATGTTGGTCGGCGGGGCCGACGCGGTCATCATTCCCCTCGCGATGGCGGGGATGGAAGTGATGACGGCGCTTTCCAAGCGCAACGACGAACCCGAGAAAGCCTCTCGCCCCTTCGACGCCAACCGCGACGGCTTCGTGATGGGTGAAGGGGCAACCTTCCTGGCGCTGGAAACCCTGGAACACGCCAAAGCGCGCGGTGCGAACATCATCGCCGAAGTGGTCGGCTACGGCGCGACCAACGACGCCTTCCACATCACCGCCCCCGACCCCGACGGCAGCGGCGCAGCCCTTTGCATCCGCAACGCGCTGGAAAGCGCCGGACTGAAGCCCGAACAAATCAGCTACATCAACGCCCACGGCACCAGCACCCGCCTGAACGACAAAAGCGAGACCGCAGCCATCAAAGCCGTCTTCGGCGAGCACGCTTACCGCATTCCTGTGTCTTCCACCAAATCGATGACCGGCCACCTCTTGGGCGGGGCCGGCGCGCTGGAAGCCATGTTCTCGGCGCTTGCCATTCGCGACGGCATCTTGCCGCCTACCATCAACTACGAAACGCCCGACCCCGAATGCGACCTGGATTACGTCCCCAACCAGGCGCGCCGCGCCGACGTCCGCTATGTGCTTTCCAACTCCTTTGGCTTTGGTGGTCACAACGGCAGCATCATCCTCGGACGCTTCGAAGGGTAACTGGAGGTCGGCATGACCCGATACGCTCACATCACCGGCTGGGGTGTGGCATTGCCGGAGCACGTCTTGACCAATCAAGACCTGGAGCAAATGGTCGAGACCAGCGACGAATGGATCGTCAGCCGCACGGGCATTCGCGAACGCCGCATCGCCGCCCCCGACCAAACCACCGCCAGCCTGGGTGCCGATGCCGCCATCGAGGCCCTCAAAGTGGCTGGCCTCAAACCCACCGATGTCGACCTCATCATCGTGGCCAGCTCCTCGCCCGAACACATCTTTCCGGCCACGGCCTGCATCGTCCAAGACATCATCGGCGCCACCCATGCCGGCGCCTTCGACCTTTCGGCCGCGTGCACCGGCTTCATCTTTGCCCTCAACATGGCCGCCCAAGCCATCCGCTCGGGAAGCATCGACAACGCCGTCGTCATCGGCGCGGAGACGCTTTCGCGCATCGTCAACTGGCAAGACCGCAACACGTGCATTCTGTTCGGCGATGGTGCGGGCGCATTCGTACTCCAAGCCTCCAGCGAGCCGGGGGGCGCGCTGGAAGCCGTCATGCACGCCGATGGTTCGGGGGCCGACGTCCTCATCTTGCCTGCGGGGGGCAGCAAGCTGCCCAC
>CAYVHG010000030.1:0-9750 GCA_964450875.1 uncultured Anaerolineaceae bacterium
GGGCGTAGGCGTGGGGCCGGTTGCCGTGGGTGTGGGGGAAGCGGTGGGCGTCGGCGAGGCCGCTGCGGTGGGCGAGGCGGTGGGGGTTGCGGTCGCCGTGGCCGCCGGTGTGGTGGGCGTCGGCGTGGCCGAGGGGATGGGCGTCGCCGTCCACACGGGTGTGCTGGTGGGCACGTTGGGCACCCACAGGCGTTCCCCCGCGTAGATGAGCGTGTTGGGCAGGCAGTTGGCGCGTTGCAGCAGGGCGACGCTGACGCGGTAGGCCAGGCTGAGGCGGTAGAGGTTTTCGCCAGGGCGCACGGTGTGCTCGACCCAGCCGGGGAAAGGGCCGCAAGACGGCGCTGTCGCGGTGGGGTGCGGCGGAGGTGTGGCGGTGGGGCGCGGCGGCACGAAGAGCCTGACGCCTGCTACCAGCGCCGGGGCGGGAAGGCAGTTGGCCTTTTGCAGCGCCTGCGCGGTGGTGTGGTAGCGAGCAGCGAGGCGCTCCAGCGTTTCGCCTGCCGCCACGGTGATGGCTTGCCAGTCTTTGGGGGGATGGCACGACGGCGTCGCCGTGGGAGCGAGGGTGGCCTTGCCCCCTGCCGCGGCCGTGGGCGCCAGCGTGGGGAAGGGAATGGGCGTGCTGAACAGCACCACCTGCCGCGATTGGGCGGCCTCGGCGCCCTGCCGCGGGATGCTGCTTTCGGCTTTGACCGTCCAGAGCCCCCCAACGACGCCGGCAATCCACAGGACGGTGAAGCCGAGGGAGGTGAGGGTTTCCAACCAGGCGGACTGTTTCATGAGGCTTCGGGGGCGTTCGCAGAGGCAGCCGCCGCCACCGCGGGTTGCGAGGCGGCTGCCTCGGGCAGCGGAAGCAATACGCTGAAGGTGGTGCCTTTGCCGGGCGTGCTCTCAGCCCAGATGCGCCCGTGAAGGGCTTCCACCAAGGCTTTCACCAGCGGCATGCCCAGCCCGCTGTCGCCCAGGCCGTCGATGGTGCGGTAGGTGGTGCGGTATCGCCGAGAGAAGACATGCGGCAGGTCTTCGGGGGCAATGCCGCCGCCGCTGTCGGTGACTTCCACCATCAACAAGCGCTCTCCCTCTTCTTCCATGACCTTCAGGCGCAGTTGAATTTCGCTTTCTTCAGGCGAGGCCAGGGCAGCGTTCCGCAGCAAGTGGTGGAGGATGTGGTGGAGCATTTCCTTGTCCAGCCGGGCTGCGGGGAGGGTCTCGGGCAAGTCGACGCGCAGCAAAAGCCGTTTCTCGCGCAGCAAGCTGCTGTTGCGGCTCAGGGCGTGGTCAATGGCGTCGTTGAGGTCGATTTCCT
This sequence comes from uncultured Anaerolineaceae bacterium, assembly GCA_964450875.1. Lineage (GTDB taxonomy): Bacteria > Chloroflexota > Anaerolineae > Anaerolineales > DRMV01 > DRMV01. The sequence continues at coordinate 1,307 of CAYVHG010000030.1, forward strand.
GGGGGTTGATTTCCATGCCGCCGGTTTCCAGCGAGAGGGTCTGGACCATGTCGTCCACGGCTTGGGCCATACGGAGAGCGCTGGCGCGAATGCGTTCCACGAACTGGCGTTGCAGCGCCCCGAGAATGCCCACGCTTTCGCCCAGCAGCAGGTCGGCATAGCCCATGAGGGAAGCCAGGGGCTGGCGGAGGTCTTGAGCGGTGGAAAGGAGCACTTCGAGGTTCTGGCGGTATTCTTCGCTCATTTTGTCGTGGCTGGCGGCGGCTTCGAGGGCGGCTTGGAGGCGGCGGTTTTCGGCTTCCATAGCCTCCAGCACGCGTTGGGTTTCTTCGTGGGTGGCGGCGAGCGCTTGCAGGCGGTCTTGCAGCAGAGCGGCTTCGGAAGCCTGGGCGCGCAGGGCGTCGTTTTCTTCCGTGAGGGCGAGCACTTGCTCTTCCAGGGCGGCGAGGCGCGCCGCGATTTCGGTTGCTGGCTCGGCCGAGGGTTCGGCGCTGGAAGGCGGCGGCGCGGGCGCGTGAGCGGCCAACCAGCGCCCGATGCGGCGGGCGATGGCGGCCAGGCGTTCCTGCTCCGCGGCCGTCCAGGAATGTTGAGCGTAGGCTGAGAGCAGCACGATGCTCCCCTGAACGGGTTGCTCGGGGGTGCTTTCCAGCGGGGCAGCCAGCAAGGGCCCGCTGCGTTTGAGGCTCAGGAGCGCGGTCAGCGTGCGGGCGTCGGCGGAAGTGCTGCTGGCTGGCAGGCGCAGCGGGCGGCGGCGCGCCATAGCGGCAACCAAAATGGGGGCCTGCTGAGCCGGAAACGAGGTGCCGCTGAGCACTTGCTCGCGGATGAGGTCGTAAGCGCAGGCAATGCTGAGCCGTTCGTTGTGCGGCGGTGTGACCACCAGGCAGAGGTCGGCTTTCATCAGCAGTGCGACGGTTTTGGCAATGCGAGGGCAGGCTTCGGGGGCGTCGGGGGGCGTGCCCAGCAGTTCCAGCAGGGCTTCCTGCGCTGCTCGGTCGGGGGGCGGGGCGGCGGCTTGTTGCACTTGAATGGGGCGCACTTCCCGCCGAAGGGGCTGGGCAAACCGGTAGGGCAGGCTGAAGAGCAGCGGGTAGGCCACCAGCTCGGCCAGGCGCAGGTAGCCGTCCAGATCGCCGGAAGGCGGCGGCAGCAGCGCATGAATGGCGTAGCCCAAAGTGAGGATGCCGAGGGCTATTTTCCCTGCCGCAGCCCCGTTGGGGCGGCGTTCTACGAGCAGCAGGAAGCCGCTCACCCCCAGCACGATGTTCAGCCCGCTCCAGCCCAAGTCCACCACCGAGCCGTTGAAGTAGCGGGCGGAGAAGTACGGCCAGATGATGAACGAAGCAACAGCCCCGAGCACCACTACCCCGATGCCGCCCAGCAAGGACGCGTCGCCGTTGCGGTGGCGTTCTGGGAAGCCCCAGAGCCAGGCAAAGAGCACCAGTGAGAAAGCCCCTGCGGCACGGTCGGCAATGGGGATGACCAGGTGCGGCGCAACGACGTTCTGCCAGGCCAGCCCTCCCACGGCAAAATAGGCCAGACGGATGCCCAGCAAGAGCAGCAAACCGGTCAACAGGCGGCGCGTTTGCGGGTAGGCCGTGCGCTGCCACTGAATCCAGGCGGCTTGCAGGGTGCCCCCAATGGCAAACAAGAGCACCAGGTGATAAGCGAAACTGCCGGGGGGCTGGATGAGGAGTTGGGTGAGCGTGGTAAGTGTGGTCATGGTGTCGAGGCTGGCAAGGGCAAGCGTGCGTTGGAGGGATTATAGCACGAAGGCCGCGTCAGGGCGCTGTGATGTTGGCGTGCAAGGGCTGTGCCGCCCATGCGCAACAGGCCGCAAAACGCGGCCTGTTGGGGGAAGCAGGATGTTGCGAGGGCGAGAAACCTCTCAAGAAGTGCTTGAACCGGCACCCGAGGTCGGCGGCGGGGGGGTGGTGGGGGTGGTGTCTTCCAGTTGAAAGACTTTGAGAATGCGCCGCACGATGTCGTATGCCACGTTTTGCTGGAAGCCGGAGAGCCACGCGAGCACAAAAGTGGGAACGGCGCTTGCCGTTGCTGCTTGCTGCCCGCTGGTCATCGAAAGCAGCCCCGCTTGCATGATGAGGTAGATGAAAGCCCCCAAGGCAAAGCCCATGATGGGGTTGGTGATGTACCACATGGCATATTGGGGGTCGAAATCTTGCTTGTCGGCGACGTGCCGCCAGAGGGCATAGAGCGCGCCGGTGATGCCGCCCAGGCTGCCCCAGAACATGGTCTTGAAGCCGTTGACGAGCCACTGCACGCTTTGCAGGCTGTTGGTGGCGTCGCTGGCGTAACCGAAGAAGGGCGCCCACTTGCGCAGTGCCCACGGCACGACGAACATGGCAACGCCCATCAGGAAGGCCCAGCCCACTTCGTAGAGCAGCAGTTTGACCCCGACTTTTTTGGAAGCCTTGCGGACGCGTCGCAGGAAGGCGAGTTGGTATTCCACTTCGCTCAAGGCGCGGGCTGCTTCTTCGTAATTGTCGCGGCCTGCCAAGAGGTAGTTGCGGGCGGCTTGAATCTGGTTGAGCAACGCGCGCGCTCGGTTGATGTCGTTGACTTCGGCGTTGACGTGCTGTTGCAAGGTGTCGGCTTGCGCCCAGAGCTCGTGGAGGGCCTTTTTGGTGACCAGCTCGTCCACCACGGTGGGATTAGGAGGCAGGGAAGGGTCCACCGGCGGGGCGGCGACGGTAGGGGTCGAGCGGGTGCCAGGCGGCAGGGCGGCGTCGGCGCTGAAGAGCGGTGCTCCCTGCATCGCGGAGCTCGGCGGCAGGGGCGGGTTGTCTTCCACCGCCTCGTCGGGCAAAATGGGCGCCGCGGCTTGCATTCCTTTGTCTTCCCCTTCTTCTACGCCGGCGCGCGCTTCGGCGTGCTCGCTGCCTTCCAGCGCAGGCTCCAACGCGCTCATGCCGTGGTCTTCTTTCGGCGCGCTGTCTTCGTCGAATAGGTGTTGGATGTCTTCCGGCGTGAGATCTTGGGGCGCGGTTTTTGGGGAGGGGTTTACGGGTTGCTCGGTCATCGTTTGCCTCCTTCCGGATGATGCAGACCTATTGTGAGTATAGGGGAAAGGCCTTCGAAAGTCAAATGTAAAGCGGGCGACCGAGAAGGCCGCCCGCGGGGGAACGAGGGTGTGGTTTAAGGTTTTTGCGGTTCGGGAAGGTCCAGCTTGATGTGGAGTTCCCGCAGTTGGGCTTCGTCGACGGGCGAGGGAGCGTCGGCCATGACGTCGCGAGCGGCTTGGTTTTTGGGGAAGGCGATCACTTCGCGGATGTTGGGGGCGTCGGCGAGGATCATGACCAGCCGGTCGATGCCCGAAGCGATGCCGCCGTGGGGCGGTGCGCCGTATTCGAAGGCTTCCAGCATGTGGCCAAAGCGCTCGCGGGCGGTTTCCATATCCAACCCGATGAGGCGGAAGAGCTTTTCTTGCAGTTTGCGGTCGTGCACGCGGATCGAGCCACCGGCTACTTCGTAATTGTTGAGCACCAGGTCGTATTGCGCGCCGCGCATTTTGCCCGGGTCGGTTTCCAGCAGGGGCAGGTCTTCGGGCATGGGCATGGTGAAGGGGTGTTGGCTGGGGTCCCAGCGTTGTTCTTCTTCGTCCCAGAAAGCCCAAGGGAAGTCGATGACCCAGGCGAAGGCGAGGACGTTGGGGTCGCGCAGGCCGAGGCGGTCGGCGAGGTGGATGCGCAGCCGCCCCAGCGCGTCGGCTACGATGTCGGGGTCGCGGTCGGCGACGAAGAGCAGCAGGTCGCCGGGCTCGGCTTCCATCCGCTGGCCGATGGCTTCCAGCGTTTCGGGCGAGAAGAACTTGGTGATCGGCGAGCGGAAGCCGTTTTCTTCCACATAGAAGTAAGCCAGCCCTTTGGCGTCGTGCTGCTTGACGAAGTCGGTGAGGGCGTCGACCTCTTTGCGGGAAAGCCCGCCCAGGCCTTTGGCGTTGATGCCGCGCACCAGCCCGCCGCCTTCCAGCGCTTGGGTGAAGACCCGAAACTCGCTTTGGGCGGCGAGGTCGCCGATGTCTTGGATTTCCAGGCCAAAGCGCAGGTCGGGGTGGTCGGTGCCGAAACGGTCGATGGCTTCTTGGTAGCTGAGGCGGGGGAAGGGTGTTTGCAAGATGCGCTTTTCGGGCACCACGGCGTGTACCAGGGCAATCATCATGCCTTCGATGAGGTCCATGATGTCTTCGCGGCGGTCGACGAACGACATTTCCAGGTCGAGTTGGGTGAATTCCGGCTGGCGGTCGCCGCGCAGGTCTTCGTCGCGGAAGCAGCGGGCAATTTGGAAGTAGCGTTCGATGCCGCCGACCATGAGCAGCTGCTTGAGCTGCTGGGGCGATTGCGGCAGCGCATAGAACTCGCCGGGGTGGACGCGGGAGGGCACCAGGTAGTCGCGCGCGCCTTCGGGCGTGGATTTGAAGAGGATGGGCGTTTCGATTTCCAGGAAGCCGTGGGCGTCAAGGTAGTCGCGGATGAACTTGACGACGCGGTGGCGCAGCTCGATGTTGCGGCGCATGGTTTCGCGGCGCAGGTCGAGGTAGCGGTATTTCAGGCGGATGTGTTCGTCGACGCCGTCGTCTTTGTTGATGGTGAAAGGTGTGGGTTTGGCGGGGTTGAGCACCTGGACGGTGAAGACCTCGACCTCGATGTCACCGGTGGGCAGGTTGGGGTTTTCCGAGCCAGCGGGGCGGCGGCGGACGCGTCCCTTGACCTGCAGCACCCACTCGTTGCGGGCGGCTTCCAGGGCGCGGTGGGCTTCCGGGTGGGTGGCTTCGTCGGCGACGATTTGAACCAGGCCAAAGCGGTCGCGCAGGTCGATGAACGTCACACCGCCGTGGTCGCGGCGGCGGTGCACCCAGCCCGCGAGGGCAACTTCTTCTCCAACGTGCTCGGCGCGTAGTTCGCCGCAGGTATGCGTTTTGTACATGGGGAAACCTCCAGCCGAAATTTGCCGCGACGCGACGGGGGTGATTATAGCACGGGAAGGCGGTCAGGCAAACGAAAACGCCCCCGCCGAAGCGAGGGCGCGAGGGGCTGGCTCGGGAAGCCGGTTCAGGCGTCGGCCCAGGCCAGGGTTTTGTCGCGCAGCGAGCGGTTGAGCAGCTCGGCGTGCTCTACGGTGACGGGGAAGGCCAGCAGCTCGTCGAGGCCGATGTTGCCGTCTTCGTCGATGAGGGCGATGTTGTAGATGAAGCGCCCTTTGTCGAGGTCGGCGGTGTAAACGTAAACCTCGTTGTCGAGCAGGTAGGGGCGGATGGCGTCGTCTTGCAGCGCGGCTTGCAGGCCTCCGGCGGCAAAGATGCGCACGTGGACGACCAGGTCGGTGAACAGGTCGGCCTCGGCTAAGCCTTTGAGGAAGTCGAGGAACAGGGTTTTGGTCTCGTCGATGGGGGTTTCGCCGCCGAACATCAGCACGACGGCTTCGGGCTGGAAGGCCGCGACGGCCTGCGCGGTTTCGGTTTCCTGGCCGGGCTCGACGATGAAGTGAGCGGCCTGGGCGCCGGTTTCCAGGATGTAAGCGGCTTCGGCGGCGGCGCTGATGGCCCCGCAGATGATGTTGCGCGGTGAAACGAAAGCGACTTTCGCATAGTCAGCAATCATTTGCGCTCCGACGATCTTGCCGGTGAGCGCCCGCAGATAGATTTCTTCGCCAAAAGTGGTCTTTGCCATGAGGACCTCCTTCTCGATGGTCGTGTTTGCGGAATGGGGAACAATCCCTCGCATTGTAACCGCTTGGCGCAGCCGCCACAAGGGAAAACGGCGAATTTCTTATAAGACTCTCATAAAAATTGTGCGCGCTGACGGCCGCTCGGCTTTGTGGTAGAATGCACACAGTAGGCGATTTCAGGTTCCCCAGGAGGCTTCCCATGCAGATTTGCAGCAAATGTCATGCAATTTCGCCCGACACGGCGGTGTATTGTGCGAAGTGTGGCGCCGATTTGCGGGAATTCAGCACGCGGGCGGTGGCGTTGCGCCGCTATCGGGAAAACCCGCGGGTCAAGGCCATTCGGGTGGTGGTTGCGGCCGATGCCTGCCCGGTGTGTTTGAGCATGGCTGGCACTTATGCCAAAGACGAGGTGCCGAAGCTGCCGGTGGAGGGCTGCTCGCATGAGGGCGGCTGCCGCTGCACGTATGAGCCGCTGTATGACCTGCCTCTATTCATGCCGGGGTAGTGCGCTCGGCGGTGTGCGTTGCCTTGGTGAAAGGAGCATCTGCCGCGCCAGAGCCGCGGTGAGGTGCGGCGAGCGAAGCGTAAAACGCCTCGCTGCCTGGTGAAAATCAACAACTCCCCCTGTCCATGTGTGGGCAGGGGGAGCGTGTTCGAGGAGGAGGAGAAGCGGGGTTACTTGCCTTTGATTTCCTCTTCCAGCATGGCCGTGGTGACCGACTTCGGGCGCTCGATGGGGTGACCGAGGGCGCGCGCCCAAACGGTGTTGGCGGTGACGCCCAAGGCGCGGCCCACGCCAAACATCACGGTGTAGAAGTCGGATTCTTTCACGCCGTAGTGCTGTTGGAGGGTGCCGCTGAGGGCATCGACGTTGGGCCACGGGTTCTTGGCCTTGCCGTGTTCCTTCAGCACGTCGGGGATGACTTCGTAGGCCACCTTGGCGGTCTGGAAGAGCGGGTCGTCGGGCATGTGTTCGAGGGCGAACTCGAATTGCGCTTTGTAGCGCGGGTCGGTGCGGCGCAGCACGGCGTGGCCGTAGCCGGGGATGACCTGACCGCTGTTGAGGGTGTCCCAAGCGTATTGGCGCATTTGCTCGTGGGTGGGCACGCCGCCGAATTTTTCCTTCACGCCCATCAGCCAGTAGAGGCAGTTTTGGTTGGCGAGGCCATGCAGCGGGCCGGCCAAGCCGTCCATCGCGGCGGAGAAGGAGTAGTAGATGTCGGACAGCGCCGAGGAGACCAGGTAGGTGGTGTGGGCGCTGACGTTGCCGCTTTCATGGTCGGAGTGGAGGATGAAGTAAAGGCGGCTGAGGTTCTTGTATTCGGGGTTTTCCACGCCCATCATGTGCGCGAAGTTGGCGCCCCAGTCGAGGTTGGGGTCGGGGGCGATGAATTTGCCGTCTTTGTATTTCAGCCGGTAGATGTAGGCCGCAATCGCGGGCAGTTTGGCGGTCAGGCTGAGGGCGTCTTCCAGCATCGGGTCCCAATATTCGGTTTTCTTCATCCCCTCTTTGTAGCGCTTGGCGAATTCCGATTCGGGCTGCAACGCCAGCACGGCGGCTGCGAACATGGTCATCGGGTGGGCGTCTTTGGGGAAGGCCTTCAGCACGTCGAAGATGTGCTGCGGCAGCGCCATGCGCTTTTTCCATTCCTCTTCCACCGAGAGGGCTTCTTCTTTGGTGGGGAAGTCGCCGGTGAGCAGCAGCCAGTAAAGGCCGCCGACGTAGGGCATATCGCCGTCGGCGGGCTTGGGCAGCTTTTCCAGCACTTCGGGGATGGTGTGCCCGCGGAAGCGAATGCCTTCGTAGGGGTCGACGTACGAGATGTCGGTGACCAGCGCTTTGACGCCGCGCAGGCCGCCGAGGATCTGACGCATGTGGACCTGGTCGACGACGACGTCGCCGTATTCCTTTGCCAGTTTGCGCTGGCGGTCACGCCAGGCAGGGATTTCGGCAGCAAGCCGTTCTTTCAGTAACATAGGGTAGCCTCCTTGGAGCGAGTAATGATGAAACAGGGAAGGGGCTTGGAGCACCCTTCCCTGTGTGTGGGTTAAATCAGGCCGAACTCGGTCAGTTTGGCCACGTTGGACTTGACATGATCGGCCGACTTCTTGAAGGCGGCCATTTCTTCGTCGTTGAGTTCGTATTCGATGACCTTTTCGACGCCTTTGCGGCCCAGCATGGTGGGCACGCCGATGAAGATGTCGTGCATGCCGTATTCGCCGTCGAGGTAGGAAGTGGCGGGCACGATGAGGTGTTTGTCTTTGATGATGGCTTCGGCCATTTGGGCCAGCGCGGCGGAGGGGGCGTAGAAGGCGCTGCCTTTCTTCAGCAGGCCGACGATTTCACCGCCGCCTTTGCGGGTGCGTTCGACGATGGCATCCAGTTTGTCTTTGGGCAGGTATTTGTTCAGGGGAACGCCTGCGATGTTGGAATGGCGGGTGAGGGGTACCATGTCGTCGCCGTGGCCGCCGAGGACGTAGCAGTTGATGTTTTCCACGCTCACGCCGGTTTCCATCGCCACGAAGGCGCGCATCCGGGCGGAGTCGAGAATGCCAGCCTGGCCGACAATGCGGTGGGTGGGCAGGCCGGTGACCTTCCAGGTGAGGTAGGTCATCACATCCAACGGGTTGGTCAGGACGATGAAGATGGCATCGGGCGACTGTTCGAGGGTCTTGCGGGCGACGTCGGCCACGATTTTCGCATTCGTCACCAGCAGGTCGTCGCGGCTCATGCCGGGTTTGCGGGGCAGGCCCGC
>CAYVHG010000031.1:0-1917 GCA_964450875.1 uncultured Anaerolineaceae bacterium
CTCGTCAATCGCCGCGAGGTCGGGCAACCCCGCGCGGGCCACGGCTTCCCGCACCACGGCCGCGCCCAGTTTCACCGCTGGCAACGGCGCCAACGCACCCCGAAAGCGCCCCATGGGCGTGCGCACGGCGCTGAGAATGACGGGAACGGTGTTCTTGTCCACAAGTGCCTCCTCGATGAATAAAGTAAGCCGGACGTCGACGCCCGGCTTTATGCCTCGGTTTTCCACGCCGCCCGCACCCGCGCGTACGTGGTTTCCAACGATTCAGGCAGCACGCGGGTTTGAGCCAAGGTGGACATGAAATTCGTGTCTCCCGACCAGCGGGGGACGACGTGCATGTGCAAATGTGCTGCAATACCAGCGCCGGCCGCGGCCCCCAGGTTCATGCCGACGTTGAACGCTTGAGGATGGTAAATGGAACGCAACACCCGAATGGCCTGGGTGGTCAATTCCATCATTTCGGCGCGGGTTTCCGCGTCCAGGGCGACCAAATCGGCTTCATGCCGATAGGGAATGACCATCAGATGCCCGCTGGTGTAAGGGTAACGGTTGAGCATGACGAAAGCCCGTTTGCCGCGATGCACGATCAGGTTTTCGGGGCCGTCGGGCTGCTCTTGCGCCTTGCAAAACACGCAACCCTCTTCGTGAATGTGGTTTTCGATATACTCCATTCGCCAGGGGGACCAAAGATAATCCATGAGCACCTCGGAAGCACGAAAATGGCGCGGTGAGCGCCGCGACCTCTATTGTAGCAGAAAACGATTGTTCGCGGGACGGGAAGAGGCCGCTCAGGGGGAATTTCCCACGGTCACATAAGGCCGCAAGGTAGCCAACAAAGCCGGGCCAATGCCTTTGACCGCCAGCAAGTCGTCCACCTTCTGGAAAGCGCCATGCGCGCGGCGATAGGCGATGATGCGCTGAGCGAGGGCGGGGCCAATCCGCGGCAGGGCCTCCAATTCCTCGGCGGTAGCGGTGTTGATGTTAACCTTGGCATCGGGAGAAAGCATGGTGCCCAGGGGCGCGGGGGTGGGCGTCAGGGCGTGAGGCGTGGGGGTCTCGCGAAAGGGGACGTAAATCCACAAACCGTCGGTAAGCATGGCGGCCTGGTTGACGATTTCCGAGGCGGCATTGCTGCGGAAGCCCCCAGCCGCGGCGATGGCGTCGCGCACGCGGCTGCCGCGAGGCAACGCATACACCCCAGGGTGCTGCACGGCGCCCGCCACATCCACCACCAGCGGGGCAGGCGTCGGCGTAGGCGGCGGCGGGAGCAAAACGACCGGCTTCCCACGCGGCGGCGCCGCTACGGCCACTGCAACCCCCGAAAGCACTACCCCCACCAAAATGCCCAACGCCAGGTCCATCCAGCGCTTCATCACACCCTCCGTTCATCTCATGCCCCCGAAGGGAAAAGCGCGGGTATTGGTATCTTTATTTTACCCGCTGCTTTCCCAAAGGGAAAGGGTTTATAATTTCGGTGAATTTTGCAGGAGTCTGTTTCCTATCCCTTGCCTAGCTGCAATTGGAGACCCTCTCATGACCCACGACTACCTCTTCCGCGGTTCCCTCGAAGACTTAGACCCCGCCCTGTACGAGCTGACGCAGGTGGAAGCCGAGCGGCAGGTGCGGCGGCTGATCCTCATCCCCAGCGAGAGCCAGGCGCCCTTGGCTGTGCGCGAGGCGATGGCCTCGGCCTTCCAGAACATCTACGCCGAAGGCTACCCGCCCGAGCACTGGCGCTGGCTGAGCGAGGAGGAGATCCTGGATTACAAGGCCCGGCTGGCCGAATACCGCCGGTTGGCCGACCCGCGCTATTACAAGGGCGTGGAATACGCCGACATCGTGGAATCCCTGGCCCGGCGGCGCTGCGCCGAGGCCTTCGCGGCCAACGGGGTGAGCGCCGATGACATTTTCGTCAAT
>CAYVHG010000032.1:0-7102 GCA_964450875.1 uncultured Anaerolineaceae bacterium
GCAAGTCTTGAGCCTCTGGCAATGGGGGCAAAAATGGGTGCTCCGCTGCCCCACGATGATGCGCTCGATGGGCGCGCCGCACGTCAGGCACGGCTCGCCCGCTCGATGGTAAACCCGAAAGTCGTTCTGGAATGCCCCGCCGCGATACATCCAATCGATGCTGGCGCCGTTGGCCGCCAGCCCGGCACGCAACACCGCGCGAATGGCCGCCAGCAAGCGGGCGGCTTCCTCGGCATCGAGGCAATGGGCCCGCGTTCGCGGATGAATGCCTGCCCGGTGCAACGCCTCGTCGGTGTAAATGTTGCCCAAACCAGCGAGGAAGGTCTGCGTCATCAAGAGAGGCTTGATCTGACGGCGATGGCGCTGCAAGCGGGCGTGAAAGTCGGCAGCCGTCAGGCGCTCGTCCAACGGCTCAGGCCCCAGCCCGCCGGTCACGGCTTCCAGCGACGGCACCAGCCACGTCCGCCCGAATTTGCGGGGGTTGTCGAAGGCCAAACTGCGGCCATCGGTGAAGCGCAACACCCAGCGGGCGTGCTTGGGCAACGGGCTTTCCGGCGGCAGAACCACCAGGTCGCCGCTCATGCGCAGGTGCACCACGAGGAAGCCTCGCGAGCCAAAGTCCATCCACAAATATTTGCCGCGCCGCCCCACACGCCGCAATACCGCCCCGCGCAGGCGTTCCCGAAACGCCTCGAGCGAGGGCGTCACCACGGTGCGGGGCCAGAACACCCCCACCTCGGCCACCGTCGCCCCCACGACGCCGGCTTCCCCTTGCCGGCCTTCCCGCAGAAAGCGAGCAATGGTTTCGACTTCCGGCAGCTCGGGCATGGGCTACTCGTTGAAAAGCGCCCCCACGCTCATGCCTTCGTGCGCGCGGCGGATGACTTCGCCCAGCAACGGCGCAATGGAAACCACCGTCAGGCGGTCCCCCAGTTTGGCGCGCTTTTCCGGCGGGATGGGAATGGTGTCGGTGGTGATGATTTCCTTCACCGGCAGGGCCGCCAGGCGCTCCACCGCGGGGGGCGAAAAAACAGGGTGCACGAATACCAAATAGACCTCTCGCGCCCCGTGGGCTTTGACCAGGTTGACGGCCTGCACCATCGAACCGCCGGTATCCACTTCGTCGTCCACGATGATGACATCGCGGTCTTCTACCTCGCCGATGATGGTGAGCGCTTCTGCCCGCGCGTCGTTCCCGATGCGGCGTTTCTCGATGAAGGCCATCGGCGTGTGCAGGCGCTCGGCGTAATTGCGCCCTTTTTTGGCAAAGCCCAAATCGGCAGTAACGACTACCGGGCGGTGCATGGCGGGCACTTTGCCGCTCAGATATTCCACCAGCAGGTGGAATGCCGTAAGCACGTCGCCGGGGATGGAGAAAAAGCCCTGAATTTGGCCTGCGTGCAGGTCAAAGGTGATGTAACGGTCGGCGCCAGCCACTTCGATCATATCGGTAATCAGGCGGGCGGTGATGGGCACGCGCGGCTGGTCTTTTTTGTCGGAACGGGCATAGCAAAGGTAAGGCACCACGGCGGTAATGCGTCCGGCCGAATCGAGCCGCGCGGTCTGAATCATGATGAGCAGTTCCATCAAGTTGCGATGCACCGGGCTGGCCGTGGTCTGGATGATGTACACATCTTGCCCCCGCACGCTATGATGCAGTTTGACGAACAGGTTTTCGTTGGGGAATTCGATGATGTCCAGGCCTTCCAGGGGAAGGTGAAGGTAATCGGCAATGCGTTGCGCCAAGCCGGGGAAAGATGTGCCGGTGAAAAGTTTGATGTTCCCGTACATACAACCCTCACAGGTGAGTCAAGGCGTTCCAGACGGCAGGCTATCGGAAGCCCGCGGCGGGGCGAGTTAAGAAAAGCCGCCTCTCCCTCAGGGGAGAGGCTACGGGGTCATATTGCTTGGCCTTCGGGCCCGTTGGTGTCGGCGGCAAGCAGTTGCGCCACCGCGTCGGTTGGCGCGAGGCGTCGGGTGAAAACCGCCTCCAGGATGCGGCGATAGGTCTCCTCGGCCACATGCGAGCGCCAGCGTTGCATCAAGGCTTCCCGCAGCATGTTTTCCAGTTCGGTTTGCAGGCGCACACGGTCGCGCACCTGCCACTCGCCGGTTTCCTCCAGGTGGGCACGGTGTCGCGCAATAGCCTGCGCCAGCGTATCCATGCCTTGGTTGTCGATTGCCACGGTTTTGACCACTGGCGGAACCCACAGCGGGGCATCCGTTTTCCGCACGCCGGTTGCCACGGTCATGCGTTGGCCGTGGTGCATGATGGTTTCCTGGGAAGGGTGAGCCAGTTTGAGCATTTCGGTAAGGGCCCGCAAAGTTGCCATCGCGCCGGGGCGGTCGGCCTTGTTGACCACCAAGATGTCGGCGATTTCCAGAATGCCCGCCTTGATGGCCTGCACGTCGTCGCCCAAGCCGGGGGCTTCGACGACCAGCGTGGTGTGAGCCAGGCGGGCGATATCCACTTCGGCCTGGCCGGCGCCCACGGTTTCGATGAAGATGATGTCGAAGCCCGCCGCGTCGAGGGCCTGCACCACGCCCGCGGTGGTGCGCGCCAGCCCTCCCAACGCGCCCCGCGACGCCATCGAGCGGATGAACACGCCCGGGTCGCCCGCCAGGTCGCGCATCCGAATGCGGTCGCCCAGAATCGCGCCGCCGGTGAAAGGGCTGGAAGGGTCCACAGCCACCACCGCCACGCGCTTGGGCTCGCCTTCCGGCGGGTGGCGGTAGTAGTAGGCCATGCGGTTGACGAGAGAAGACTTACCGGTCCCCGGCGCGCCCGTGACGCCAATCAGGTGGGCGCGGCCGGTATGGGGAAAAAGGGCACGCAGGGCTTCCTGCCCTTCCGGCGCGTCGTTTTCGATCAGGGTCAGCACCCGCGAAAGGGCGTAGCGATTGCCCGCCAAGACGTCTTCTGCAATGCTCACCACGCCCTCCCTCACGCGCTGGCCGCTTCTGCACCCAGGACGGCTTTACGAATGTCGTTCACAATGTCGTCGGTGAGGGTGCCGGGGCCGTAAACGGCATCGACCCCCATCTCCAGCAAACGGGGGGCGTCTTCGTCGGGAATGATGCCACCCACGAACACCTTGACATGCTCTTGGCCGTTCTGCTTCAGCAATTCCAGCACGCGAGGCACCAATGCCATGTGAGCGCCAGAAAGAATGGAAAGGCCGACAACGTCGACGTCTTCCTGCAAAGCCGCCTCGGCAATCATTTCGGGCGTCTGGCGCAGGCCGGTGTAGATGACCTCCATCCCGGCGTCTCGTAAGGCACGTGCGACCACTTTCGCGCCGCGGTCGTGGCCGTCGAGGCCGGGTTTCGCGATGAGGACGCGAATTCTGCGCTCCGTCATGGTTTTGCTCCTTGCGAGGGGATGTCTGTGCACGCCCTTCCATTATACCCCAACGCCCGATTTTGCAAGGCGGGGAAGCAGGGCAAATGCCCAAAACCGCGCGAACCTCACTTGACGCCGCCCCTCAAGGCAGTTATAGTAAAGGCGTCCTTACCAAATGCTAAGTAGCACAAAGGCAAGCACATGGGCCCAACTTCACATCCTCCCGTGGGCAAAGCCCGCATTCTGGAAACCGCGGAACGCCTCTTCCTCAAGCACGGCTATCGCGCGGTCTCGATTCGCGATATCGCCAACGCCTGCGGCGTGACCAATGCGGCGCTGTACTACTACTTTCCCAGCAAAGAAGCCCTCTTTTGGGAAGTGCTGCGCCAGCACCTCGACCGCCTGGCGGAAAACCTGCGCGCCGCACGAACAGCGGCCCCGCCCAACCCACAAGCCCAGCTGACGGCCATGACGCAAGTCTACGCCGAATGGGTGCTCAACCGCCGGGCTTCCATTTTTGCCTTGCGGCGCGACATGCTCGCCATGAAGCGCCAGACCTCGCACCACAAACACAAACCCTTTTACGACCTGGCGCTTACCATCAGCCGCCCGTTCGAAGAAGTGCTCCAGGAAGCCGTGCAAAAGGGCGTGCTTCGCCAGCCCCCCCTGGAAGCCCCCCTGAGCAGCATGTTGTTGGGGCTGCTGCACGGCATCCTGCACAGCCAAGAAAACGTCGCCAACCCCGAAGCCCTGGCCAAGGCCGCTGCCCGGTGGGCCGTGGAGACCTTCTGGCACGGCATGGCCGCCTCCGATACACCTTCCTCACCTGGAGGAACCCCATGAAACGACGCATCGTTTTGGCGCTTGGCGGTGGAGGCACCAAAGGCTACGCCCACATCGGCGTCATCAAGGTGCTCGAAGCCGCGGGTTACGAAATCGCCGCCGTCAGCGGCACCAGTGCAGGGGCGCTGGTGGGCTCGCTGTATGCTGCGGGCTATTCGCCCGACGAAATTTCCGCCCTGCTGCAATCGGTCGATCCGCGGCACATCTTCGACCGGCGCAGCGGCGACCGCCCTTCCATCCTCGGCCTGCAAGGGGTGGAAAACATGCTGCGGGAAGCCTTGGGCGAGCGCACTTTCGCCGACCTGCAACGCCCCTTCGGCAGCGTGGCTGTGGACATCCTCAGCGGCGACACCGTCTTCTTGCGCAGCGGTTCGGTAGTCGAAGCAGCGCTGGCTTCCAGCGCCATTCCAGGGCTCTTTCCCCCCATGAAGTGGGGTGACTGGCTGCTGGTCGACGGCGGCATGGCCGACAACGTGCCGGTGCGGCTGGCGCGCTTGCTGGCGCCGGGAGTGCCCGTCGTAGCCGTGACGTTGGGCATCATGCCGCGGCCGGTAACCTGCTTCGAGGACCTGCCCCTGCCCATCCGGCTGAAGCGTTTTCAGCATGTGGTCGCCCGGCTGCGCTACACCCAGGCCGTCAACACCTTCATCCGGGCTGCGGAAGTCTCGCTGGGCTATCACATCCTGCTCCGCCTGCAAACCGACCGGCCGGAGGTCATCATCAACCCGCCGGTAGACGACGTCGACGTTCTGGCTTCCCCCGACGACCCCGGCTTCATCATCCAAGCGGGGGAAGAATCGGCCCGCGCCACCCTGCCGCATCTGGAACGCCTGTTCTCGTGGCGGCGGTTCTTCCGCCCACGCCCCCCCAAGCCAGAGATGTACCATGTCGTCGTGGCCGAGTGACGCCGTGCTCTGGGAAACGCTGCCGCTGGAAGGCACGGTAGCCCGCATCCGCCGCCCCCAACAGGGGGAAACCACCGGCCCTGTAGCGGTCTTGCTCCACGGCTGGACGGGCGACGAAGGCTTCATGGCCCCCTTTGCCGAGATTTTACCGCCCGAGGTGTTGGTGGTGGCTTTGCGCGCGCCCTGGCCTGCCCAATCGCCGCGGGGCGGCTACAGTTGGGTAGATTACGCCCCCGGAAACCAGCCGCCCGATTTTCCCCAATATCGGCCGGCTACCGCTCGGCTGGCGGCCTGGCTTGCCGCGCTGCGAGCGCGCCTTCCCCATGCCCGCTGGGAAAGCCAACACTGGATGGGCTTCAGCCAGGGTGCTGCCACAGCAGGCGCCTACGCGCTGGAACGCCCTCGCGAAGTAGCTTCCCTCGCCCTGCTGGCAGGTTTCCTGCCCAAAGGGGCGGAAAAATGGGCTGCCAACCACCCGTTGGAAGGGCGGCCGGCTTTTGTCGCCCACGGGATGCACGACGACCTGGTGCCCATCCATCACGCGCGCCACGCGGTCGACGTTCTCACCCAGGCAGGGGCGCGGGTGGTATTTTGCACCGACAACGTCGCGCACAAAGTGGGGGCGCGCTGCAAGAAAGCGCTTACGACATTCTATGCCACGGTCTTGGGCTAATGATGCGTCGAAACGCGAGAGGAAGACAGCACCTGGAATTCGCAGGGCACTGTAGGCCCCTCGGCCAAGCGCACGACCGGCACCCCCAACAAGCGTTCCAGCAACATGGCATCGAGGCGGCAAAGTTCGGGGTAATCGTCCACCAGCGGTGCGTAAGGGCAGCGCTGGAAAACCACCCGCGGCCCCTGGCGGTGGGCTTCCCAGCGCGGCTCGAAGTGCATGGCGGCCAAGCGGTGCATCGCATGTTGCAGCCGCTCGCGCAGGGAACGCGCCGCGTCCGGCGGTTGGTGGTCACACAAGGCATCGCACAGCACGGCCTCGGGCGTTCCACCCTGACGGCGGAGGGCATCCAACAATGCCCGTGTGAGCGGCTCCAAGAACGGCTGCTGGGCCGCGGCCGTGAGGCGATACAACTTGGCAGGCCGCCCGCGCCGCGGCAAGCGCTGGGTTTCGGCCTGCGCGACCAGCCCCTTCGCTTCCAACAATCCCAAGTGGTGGCGAATGTTGGCCGCCGTGACCCCCAAAGCCGCCGCCATCTCGCTGGCCGAGGCCAACGTATGGCTGCTGAGGTAATCGAGGATTTGCTCACGGGTCGTTGGGGCTTTGTCCATAGAATTATTATACCCATCCCCCAAAATTGCACAAGCGGGAATCGTTCGTAGGGGCAAGGGCGCTCCCCCTTCGCCGCGAAAGAACGCGGATGGACGCAGATGAATCCACCGATTCACACCGATTTTCGCAGATTTGCGCTCCCCCCTCGCCCTCTGGGAGAGGGGGGACACAGGGGGGTGAGGGCAGAACGCAGATGCACGCCGATGAGAGGAGATGGACGCAGATAGAGCCACCGATTGACACCGATTTTCACTGATTTGTGCTCCCCCCTCGCCCTCTGGGAGAAGGGGGGGCACAGGGGGGTGATGGCAGAACGCAGATGCACGCCGATGAGAGGGGATGGACGCAGATGGGAAAAGGATGTCCCGCTGCCCAGTGGTTCTCCCTCTCCCTCTGGGAGAGGGCCGGGGTGAGGGCGCTCCCCCTTCGCCCTTTGGGAGAAGGGGGACATAGGGGGATGAGGGCGGGCGCGGGAACTGCGAATGAGGAATTGCGAATTGCGGGTTGGGGGCGGGGGTGACTTTTGGGGCGGTGGTGAAGAGAACGCAGATGGGCGCAGATGAGAGGGGATGGACGCAGATAGAGCCACCGATTGACACCGATTTTCGCTGATTTTTTGTAGGGGCAAGGCGTGCCTTGCCCTATCCCCCTTCGCCCCTTGGGAGAAGGGGGACACAGGGGGATGAGGGCGGAGGGAGCGAATTGCGAATGAGGAATTGCGAATTG
>CAYVHG010000033.1:0-15043 GCA_964450875.1 uncultured Anaerolineaceae bacterium
CCCCAGCAGCGCCCCGCCTTTGGGGTTGACCAGATAGACCGTGCCGGGGAAGCCGCCTTCCAGCAGGTTGCGGGCGACGCCGTAGCCCAGTTTGGTCGGGTCGCTGGACGCGCCGACGACGACCACGCTGCGGGGTGTGAAGAAAGCGTGCAGGGGGTTGGAGGAAGAGGTCATGGGAGGCTCCGAAGGGGAAATCAGGCAGAGGCGGCGTCTTCCAGCCAGGCGAGGACGGTGGTTGGCAGATGAAGCGCCTTGCCGGGGGGGATGATGACTTCTTCGGTCGGCACCAGCCGCAGGGTCAGGCCCGGCGCCAGGGGGTCGGCGTTGACCTGGAGTTGGAAGCGGCTGGGGAAGGCGGCGGCTCCCGCGAGCAGGGCCAGCCCGCGCCCGCCTTCCGGTTGCAGCAACGCGCCGTAGGCCGGAGGCATGCAGCTTTCCGGCAGAGGCAGATCGAGCGCCATCACGACGGGGTTGGCGAGTTCCTCGACTTGGAAGGCCAGGGCATCGAGGGCGTGGAAGCGCAGGCTGCCGAAGCGCTCGGTGAGGTCGTAATAGGCGCTTTGGGTTTTTGGGGCGCGCTGCAGTTTGAACAGCCGGAAGCGGCTGGGGATGAAGTCGCTGCGGCGGTGTTTGCGCACTTTTTGGGTGGGGCCGACGCGCAGCAAGACCGCGCTTTCCAGCCGCAAGGGGCGGCGCGTGGTGTTGGTGACGTTCAGGTGCCATGCCACGATGGGCTGCTGGCGATGCAAGCGGTAGTGGCATTGCAGCTGTAGGCCGCTGTGGCGGCTTTGGTGGCTGCGGGTGCCGTAGAGCGCGGCGGGCGTTTCGGTTTGCAGGTGTTCCCAATGGCCGTGGGTGGTGCGCTGAGGCGGGGCGGGGGCTGTTTTGCCGGGCAGCGGCGCGATGATCATCGCCTCGTTGGTGAGGGCTTTGCTCAGGCTGGGGCTGGGGAAGCGCACGGTGAGGAAGGTGCGGGCGTGTTCCAGTGTGGGCGCGTCGAGGCGGCGCGGCAGCAGGGAAAACCCCGCCGCGCCGATGTCTTCCAAAGCCGGGTCGCCCCAGTCGAACAGGGGCACGAAATCCCACCACGGCAGGGAAAGGGGACGAAAGAGGTGCTTGCGGGTGGAGGACATGAGGGCTTGCTCCGAGGGAGGAGGTTGCAGTCAGGCTGCTGCTGAAGCCATTATACCGTAGAGCGGGGCGCGCGCCTTGCAGAGAGCGGGTGTGCAGGACGCCAGGGGGGCGGCGGAAGGCCGGCGCGTGTGCCCCAGGGGCTTCGCTCGTGTTGGAACTTTCGGTGTTTTTGCTTGACACCCCTGCCCGCTATCGGGTATAATCTGCCGCACCCGCCAGCGGCGGGCTTTTTAGCGTCTTGCGCCCATTCCCGTTGAGCAACCTCAGCGAAACAAGGAGATCAAACCATGCCCCCCCTTCCTAAACGCCGTGTTTCCAGCGCCCGCCGCGACAAGCGGCGCTCGCATCATGCTTTGAAGGCCCTGCATTTGGTAACCTGCCCCAACTGCGGCGAAAAGCATCTGCCGCACACCGTGTGCCCTCACTGCGGCTACTACAACGGCAGGGAAGTCATCGAAGTGGAGAAATAGCAGCACTTCTCCCCCATGCGCTTGTGGCGGGGCGGCTGTTGGCCGCCTCGCTTTGCTTTTAGGGGCGTCCCGCCGCGACATTCCGCCGCCACTGGGGTTTTAGCACTACAAGCCGCGGGGAGTTCCCGCCGAAATCCCTTCCCTTGAGGTTGCCCATGAAGCTCATTCCCGAACGAACCGCATTCGTCTTCCCGGGCCAGGGGTCGCAGGCCGTTGGCATGGGGAAAGCCCTTGCCGAAGCCTTCCCCGTGGCCGCCGAGACCTTCGCCGAGGCCGATGACATCCTTGGCTTCCCTCTTAGCCGCATCGCGTGGGAAGGCCCGGCCGAGCGCCTGAACGACACCCGTTACACCCAGCCCGCGCTTGTGGTGCATTCCATCGCCGCCTTGCGCGTGCTGCGCCAACACCTGCCCAATTTCCAGCCCGCCTTCATGGCAGGGCATTCCCTGGGCGAGCTGAGCGCCCTGATTGCCGCCGGTAGCATGGGCTTTGCCGAGGGCCTGCGCTTGACCCGAGCGCGCGGCGAAGCCATGCACGCCGCCGGAGGCGACCAGGGAGGCATGGCCGCCGTGCTGGGGTTGGACATTGCCACGCTGGAAACCATCTGCCAGGAAGCCAGCACCGCCGAGGCGCGAGTGGAAATTGCCAACGACAACTGCCCCGGCCAGGTCGTGCTTTCTGGCCATAAAGAGGCGTTGGCGCGGGCCATGAAACTGGCGCAGGAAGCCGGTGCCCGCCGGGTCGTGCCACTGGCCGTCAGCGTTGCCGCCCATTCCTACCTCATGGCTCCGGCTCAGGAAGCCTTCAACCGTGCCCTGGAAGCCACCGCCATCCAAAAGCCTGCCGTGCCCGTGGTGGGGAACATCCATGCCCGCCCTTTGGCCACCGCCGACGCCGTCCGCGCCGATTTGCAAGCCCAACTGACCCACCGCGTGCGCTGGACGGAAAGCGTGCGCTTTATGCTTTCCCACGGTATCGATACCTTCGTGGAAATCGGCACTGGCAACGTCCTCATTGGGCTGATCAAGCGCATCGAACGCAAAACCACCCGGCTGACGTGCGGCCTTCCCGAAGAATGCGCTGCTCTCGAAAGCTGAAACCCAAGGGTTGCAAACAACGGTGGTGCCAATCGTCACCTTTTGACCCATCGTGCCAGCCGCAATATAGCAACAGTAGTATAATGAAAGTTGGTAAGCGAAGGTACCTACCGGTCCCCGCACGTGGGGAACGACGACCCACCCTTTTAGGAGGCTTTTCATGGCAAAACGGCCCTTTGTAACCGTAGATGGCAATGAAGCCACCACTTACGTGGCCTACCAGGCCAGCGAAGTGGTTGCCATCTACCCCATCACTCCGGCTTCGCCCATGGGCGAATTGGCCGACCTGTGGGCCGCTGAAAAACGCCCCAACATCTGGGGCAGCGTGCCGCAGGTCATCGAAATGCAAAGCGAAGGCGGCGCCTCCGGCGCGGTGCACGGCTCGTTGCAAGCTGGCGCGCTGACCACCACCTTTACGGCTTCCCAGGGCTTGCTGTTGATGCTGCCCAACATGTACAAGATTGCGGGCGAGCTCACGGCCACCGTGTTTCACATCGCAGCCCGCTCCGTAGCCGCACAAGCGCTTTCCATCTTCGGCGACCACAGCGACGTCATGGCCGCGCGCGCCACCGGCTTTGGGATGCTCTTCTCGGCCAACCCGCAGGAAGCCCAAGACCTGGCGCTCATCGCCCACGCGGCCACCCTGGAAGCCCGGGTGCCCTTCTTGCACGTGATGGACGGCTTCCGCACCTCGCACGAGATTCGCAAAATCGAACAGCTCTTGCCGGAAGACATCCGCGCGATGATCGACGACGAGCTGGTGCGCGCCCACCGCGAGCGCGCCCTCAACCCCGAAAAACCTTTCATCCGCGGCACCGCCCAGAACCCCGATGTCTTCTTCCAGGCGCGTGAGACCGTCAACCCCTACTACCTGGCGACGCCCGAAATCGTCCAGAAAGCGATGGACAAATTCGAGCGCATCGTGGGGCGGCGGTATGAGCTGTTCCAATATGTTGGCGCGCCCGACGCCGAGCGGGTCATCGTGTTGATGGGTTCCGGGGCCGATACAGCCCACGAAACCGTGGAATACATGACCCAGAAAATGGGCGAAAAGGTCGGCGTGCTCAAAGTGCGCCTCTACCGCCCCTTCTCGGTGGAACACTTCCTCAAGGCGCTGCCGAAGACCGTCAAGGTCATCGCTGCCCTCGACCGCACCAAGGAGCCCGGCAGCGCGGGCGAACCGCTCTACCTCGACATCGTCTCCGCGGTCGAAGAAGCCTATGCCCAGGGCGAGGCCCCCTTCGAGAGCCGCCCTCGCATCATCGGCGGCCGTTACGGGCTTTCCTCGAAGGAATTCACGCCCGCGATGGTCAAAGGCCTCTTCGACGAGATGACCAAGCCCAACCCGAAGAACCACTTCACCATCGGCATCTACGACGACCTGACCCACACCAGCATCGACTACGACCCCAACTTCTCCACCGAAGACCCGCGCACCACGCGCGCCGTCTTCTTTGGCTTGGGTTCCGACGGCACCGTGGGCGCCAACAAGAACAGCATCAAAATCATCGGCACCGAAACCGACAACTGGGCGCAGGGCTATTTCGTTTACGACTCGCGCAAGTCGGGTTCGATGACCACCTCGCACCTGCGCTTCGGCCCTGACCCCATCCGCTCCACCTACCTCATCAGCAAAGCCAACTTCGTGGCGTGCCACCAGTTCTCCTTCCTCGAGCGGGTGAACATGCTCAAAGTGGCCGAAGAGGGCGCCACCTTCCTGCTCAACAGCCCCTACGGCCCCGATGAAGTGTGGGACAAGCTCCCCCGCACCGTGCAGCAACAGATCATCGACAAGAAGCTGCGCTTCTTTGTCATCGACGGCTACAAAGTGGCCAAGGAAACCGGCATGGGCGGCCGCATCAACACGATCTTGCAGACTGCCTTCTTCGCCATCAGCGGCGTGTTGCCGCGCGACGAGGCCATTGCCAAAATCAAAGAAGCCATCAAGAAGACCTACGGCCGCAAAGGCGAAGACGTCGTCCAAAAGAACTTCGCCGCTGTGGATGCGGCATTGGCGCACCTGCACGAAGTGAAAGTGCCCGGCAAGGTGACTTCCACCTTCGACATGCGCCCGCCGGTGCCCCCCGAAGCGCCGGAATTCGTGCAGAAAGTCACGGCCAAGATGATCGCCGGCGAAGGCGATTCCCTGCCCACCAGCATGTTGCCCGCCGACGGCACTTACCCCAGCGGCACCACCAAGTGGGAAAAGCGCAACATCGCGCTGGAAATTCCGGTTTGGGAAACCGACCTCTGCATCCAGTGCGGCAAATGCGTGATGGCCTGCCCCCATGCGGTAATCCGCGCCAAAGTGGTGGACCCCGAACTGCTCAAGGATGCCCCGCCGACCCTGAAGCACATGCCGGCCAAGTGGCGCCAGTTCAAGGGCATGGAATACATCATCCAGGTTTCCCCCGAAGACTGCACCGGCTGCGGCCTGTGCGTGGAAGCCTGCCCCGCGGTGGACAAGAACGACCCCAACCGCAAAGCCATCAACATGGCGCCGCAACCGCCGCTGCGCGAACAGGAATCCGAAAACTGGGAATTCTTCCTCAACCTGCCCGATCCGCCGCGCAAAGAGCTCAAGTTCAATGTCGTCAAAGACGTTCAACTGCTCGAGCCGATGTTCGAGTTCTCCGGCGCGTGCGCGGGCTGCGGTGAAACGCCCTACCTCTCGCTGCTCACCCGCTTGTTCGGCGACCGCGCCGTCATCGCCAATGCCACGGGCTGCTCCTCCATCTACGGCGGTAACCTGCCCACCACGCCTTGGTCGTATGGCAAAGATGGGCGCGGCCCGGCCTGGTCGAACTCCCTCTTCGAAGACAACGCCGAATTCGGCCTCGGCATGCGTGTGGCCATCGACAAGCAGCGCGAATACGCGCTGGAGTTGGTCGAGATGATGGCCTCCCAAATCGGCGAAGACCTGGCAAAAGCCATCTTGGAAGCCGACCAGAGCACCGAAGAAGGCATCCACGCCCAGCGTGAGCGTGTGGCCGAGTTGAAGAAGCGCCTCGAAAAGATGGAACAGACCGCCAAGGTCAAAGACCTGTACCACGTGGCCGACGCGCTGGTCAAGCGCAGCGTGTGGATTGTCGGCGGCGACGGTTGGGCCTACGACATCGGCTACGGCGGCCTCGACCACGTTTTGGCTTCCGGCCGCAACGTCAACATCCTCGTGCTCGACACCGAGGTGTATTCCAACACCGGCGGGCAAATGTCCAAGGCCACCCCGCGGGCGGCTGTGGCCAAATTCGCCGCGGCGGGTAAGCCGCTTCCCAAGAAGGACCTGGTGATGATGGCCATGACCTACGGCAACGTCTACGTTGCCCGTGTGGCCATGGGCGCCAACGACGCTCATACCACCAAGGCCTTCCTGGAAGCCGAATCTTACGACGGGCCTTCGCTGATCGTGGCCTACTCTCACTGCATTGCTCACGGCTACGACCTGCGCTATGGCTTCGACCAGCAAAAGAAAGCCGTAGATTCCGGCTACTGGCCGCTCGTGCGCTTCGACCCGCGGCGCATCAAGCAAGGCAAGAACCCGTTGCAGCTCGATTCCCGCCCGCCGAAGATTCCGCTGCACGAATACGTTTACAACGAAAACCGCTACACCATGCTGGCCCGCAGCATGCCCGACCGCGCCGAAGAACTGCTGGCCAAAGCGCAGGAAGACGTCAACATGCGCTGGCAAATGTACAAGATGTGGGCGCAGATGAAATTCGACACAGACGAAGACGGCAACGGGAAGAAGTAACCCCCTCAGCTCGCACGAAAAAACGCCGCCCTTTTCGGGGCGGCGTTTTTCATAGGCTTTTCATAGCAAGGAACCGCTTGCTATTCGTGCACCCACACCCGTGTGCCGTTGCCACTGCTTTCGAAATCCCACGGTGTATAAGTGGGTGTGCTCCACCGGAAAACCCACAACGCATCGGCATTCCGCATGTTGATGCAACCGTGGCTCATTGGCATGCCGAAATTGTCGTGCCAGTAGGTGCCGTGGAACGCCACGCCTGTATCTACGAAGAAGCTTACCCACGGCACACCGGGCAGTTCGTAGGCTTCCAGCGAAGAAGTGAGATCGCCGTTGCCCATGTGCCGGGCAGGGAACTTGTCGAAAATGCGAAAGCGCCCCGAGGGCGTGCGGGTTGGCACGCCGTTGTCGGTCGGCTTGTCGCTGGGAATGCCCGAAGAAATTCGCATCCGCCGCACTTCTCGACCGGCTTCGTAGGCAATGGCCTCTTGGG
Organism: uncultured Anaerolineaceae bacterium; assembly: GCA_964450875.1. GTDB lineage: Bacteria > Chloroflexota > Anaerolineae > Anaerolineales > DRMV01 > DRMV01. Next base: position 6,943 of record CAYVHG010000033.1, read on the forward strand.
TGCCGAGATCGACTTCCAGCAGCTTCTCGCTCGGTGGCACGTCGGGCGAGAGGGGCGTGAGCTCCTCGGGCGAGATCAAGCGCAAGTGAGGCGCATAGACCTCATACGGCACTTTCAGCAAGTCGTCGGTGATTTCATACAGCGGCTCACCGTGGTCGCCCAGCTTGACCCCCGTGACCCAATGCGTGGAACCGTAATACAACCGGTAAAGCGGCCGTCGGCTGCCATCGGGAAGCCGCTGCCAGCTCTGGGTGAAGGGCACCGTCACCTCGGCGACCTGCCCCCCTTTGGGAACGGCTACCGCCACCGAGTTGAGGCGCACAGCCACCCGCTGGGTGTAAGCCGTGTGCAGAAAGCCGCCGGGCACCCGATACCAGCGCGGGTTGCGCGGCGGGCCGTGGGGGGAAATCACCTCTGCCAGCACGCGCACCAACGTGTCGCGCGGGTAGGTGAGCACGCGAGGGCTACGCAAGTCGGGTTCCCGATGCAACGGCACGTCGGGAATGGTGATGCGCGCCAAGCCGATGAAAGGCCATGCCCCCTCTGGCCTGCGCGCCAACGGACGCCACGCCAGCCCCCCCAACCCCAGCAAAGCCAGTTTCAACGCATCCCGGCGGCTGAGCGAAGCAGGTTTCATGGCGCCAATGGAAGCTCCACGATGAACGTGGTGCCCTCGCCGGGCTTGCTATGCACGCGAATATGGCCGTGGTGGGCTTCCACGATGCGCTTGCAGATGTAAAGCCCCAGCCCCGAGCCGGTGGCCCGCTGGGCGCTGCCCGGCACGCGATAGAACTTCTCGAACAAGTGTTTGAGGTGTTCCGGGGCAATGCCCACGCCAGTGTCGCTCACGGTCACGGCGAGGTGCTCGTTTTCCCGGTAAGCCGCGACGCGAATCTTGCCGCCCGGCCGATTGTACTTGATGGCATTGCTCACCAAGTTGATCAGCACCTGCTTGATCTTGCCCCGGTCGGCCTCCAGCGGCGGCAAATCGTCGGGGATGGCCGTCTCTACCGTTAGCCCTGCCGCCTCGATTTCGGCGACAAAGAGTTGCAGCACTTCGTCCACCAAAGGTGCGAGGGCAAAGCGTTCGCGATGGAAGCGCGCCCGCCCCGATTCCAACGCCGCCAGGTCGAGGAAGGTGGTCGTAAGCTCGTTGAGGTAGCGGGCTTCCCGCTCGATGGCGTCGATGGCCTGGCGTCGTTGCGCTTCTGAAATTTGGGGAAAGCGCAGCAATTGAGCCGCGGCCAAAATAGCCCCCAACGGCGTGCGCACTTCGTGCACCAGTTCGGCGATCAAATCGGCCTGCAAGAACAGGCGCGCGTTCTGAATCGCCACCGCTGCCTGGGCGCCTAATACCGTTAGAATTTCTTCGTCGGCGTCCGAGAAAGCGCCGCTGCGTTTGTTGACCGCTTCCAGCACGCCAATGGGCTCACCATTGGCAATCAACGGCACGGCAATCAGGCTTTCGGTGGCGATGTGGGTCAATTTGTCGAGGTGGCCGTAATGGTCGGGGTCGGCGTGGGCATGTTGGCGGCGCACAGGGCGACGCCGGCGGAGCGCCAGCCCGGCCAGGCTGCCTTCCAGCGGCACTTGCATGGTTTCTTGCAAGGCCCCTGGCAGGTTGGTGGCTGTTTGGAAATGCAAAATCTTATGCTGAGGGTCGTAGAGCAAAATCGAAGCGGCCTCGGCATCGCTCAGCTCCGCGGCAGCCGTTACGATGCGGTGCAAGAGCGATTCCAAATCCAAGGTGGCCGCGAGGTCGCGGGCAATATCCAGCAGGCGGCGATAGGCCTCCAGAGGCAACTGCGGCACGGAAGGCGTCATCATGGGGAAAGCACCTCTTCGGCAATCGCGGGTAGAATGTCGGCAACATCCCCCTGGAGCACCACGTCGGCGCGAGCATCCATGTAAGTGGGTGTTTGGTTGATGATGATCACCGCGGCGCCGTGATTGGCGGCTTCCACCGGCAAGCGCGCCACCGGCATCACGGCCAGCGAAGAGCCCGCGATGAGCATCAAGTCGCTCTGCCGGGCCATCGTCTGCGCTTCTTCCCACGCCTGCCAAGGCAACTGCTCGCCAAACAACACGACGTCGGGCTTGAGCACAGCGCCGCAATGGGGGCAACGTGGCACTTCACCGCTTTCCAGGAAGGCCGGCAGGAAGTCGGCACTGCTATAGGTGCGGTAGCATTGCGTGCAGGTGGCCGTTTCGAGGGAGCCATGCACTTCCACCACCCGCTTCGAACCGGCTTTTTGGTGCAAGCCGTCGATGTTTTGCGTCACCACCCCCGAAAAGTGCCCGGCCTGCTCCAACGCGGCCACTGCGCGGTGTGCTGCATTGGGCTCGGCCTGCAAAATCGTCTCCAGCAAAGGGCGCACCCATGCAAAGAAGCGGTCGGGGTGATGGCGGAAAGCCTGCAAGGAAGCCACCTCCAACGGGTCGTGCTGAGCCCACAGGCCGCTGGAAGGCGAGCGAAAATCGGGAATGCCCGACGGGGTCGAAATGCCTGCCCCCGTGAGCACAACGCCGCGGCGCGCCCGCCGAATGAGCGCCACCGCTTGGGCAATGAGAAATTCGGTTTCGGAAGTCAAGGGCATGGCAATGTCAGCATCAACGGGATTTTTCGATTTGGGCGCGGACCACTTTGCCCATCTGGGCTGCCAGCATGCCGTGGGGCTGCATCAGCACCATGGGCTTGTTGCTCATCTGGGCGCGATAGGCGATTTCCGGCATCGGCGGAATTACCGTGGCAACCGGCACGCCCAGGCGGTTTTGGATGTCCATCCAGGCCATTTGAATGTCGGCGCGCACGCGGTTGACCAGCACGGCGGCAATCTTGCCTTGCCCGATGCCGTGCATGAGCAAGTAATCGACGAGGGTTTTCCCCATTTGCACGGTTTGGGGGAAGCCATCGACCACGACGAGGATTTCATCGCATAAAGGCAAAATTTTCGGGGTGGCAGGCTGCAGCGAAGGGCCTAAATCGAGCACGCTGAAACGCCCTGCCTGCCGGACGTAGCGCGCAATGGTTTCCAAGCCGGTGAGGTTGGTGCTCCGTGCTACTTCAGCTGGGTCGAACGAAGCGAAAAGCAACCGCACGCCTGCCAGGTAGCTCACCAGCATTTCTTCCACGGCCTGGGGTGTGATTTGCTGGGCAGGTTGAGCCAACAGCGAGCCCAGGCCGTTCAGCGCGGGGTGCCCCAGTTCCAACCCCATCGTGCCCTGCCCCGGCCGCAGTTCGGCGATGACGACGTCTTCCTTGCTTTCCTGATGGAGCATGATCCCCAAAGTCAGAGCGACGGTCGAAGTGCCAACGCCGCCTTTGGCGCCCAGCACACCCACCGTCCATCGCGGCTGCGGCGGGCCGGCTGGTGCAGCAGGCAAATTGCCGGTGGTGTGCGTGCCGTGGAGCAGCTTTTTGACGCGGGCCAAAAGTTCGGCAGGGTGAGCCGGCTTGGTGAGGTAATCGTCCGCGCCTGCATCGAAGCCTGTGAGCTTGTCTTCTACCTGACTTTTGGCCGTGAACATCAAGATGGGGATGTTCGCCGTCGCTTGGTCGCCCCGTAAGCGGCGGGTGACCTCGAAGCCATCCATCTCCGGCATCATGATGTCCAGCAAAATCAAATCTGGCTTTTCCGCTTTTGCCATTGTGAGCGCTTTCGGGCCGCTATTCGCCACCACGATGCGGTAACCCTGCCGCTGGAGCATCAGCCCCACTAATTTGAGGGTGTCCAGGTCGTCATCGACAATCAAGATTTTTTCGTTTGCCATGGCCGTTGCTCCTCGTCCTGGGGAAAAACACCGGCTCTGCCATCGCCGGTTGCCGCGAGTGCCGTTTCTTCATTTTACCCTAAAACGCGCCGAAAGGGGGAACAAAGGTTTAGATAACCGAACGCGGGCATGACTTTCTGGGCCGCGGCTGTGGTAAGATTTCCTCCACGACGAAAGGAGGCGTTTGTGCTGAACCTTCAGGCGCGGACCTACAATGTGATTTTGGCGATGGTGGCCGTGTTGGGCGCGGGTTGGATCTGGCTGACCCGCGCGCCGATGGAAAGCGTGCACGGCGGCCCGCCGCCTGCCCCGCGGGAAGGCTTTGCGGCTCCGGATTTTACGCTGCCAACGCTGGATGGGAAGTCCGTGAGCTTGCACGATTTGCGGGGAGAGGTGATATTGTTGAACTTTTGGGCGACGTGGTGCGCCCCTTGCAAGGCCGAAATGCCCGCCCTGCAACGGGTGTACGCCGACGAAAAGGGGCGCGGCTTGCGCGTGCTTGCCGTCACGGTGGAAACCGACCCGGCGACTGTGGGCAGTTTCGTCCAGCACTATGGCCTGGGGTTTACGGTTTTGCTGGATGGGGGAGCGCAAGTGAGCCGTTTGTATCGGGTGCAGGGGACGCCAACGACGTTTTTCATCGACCGCCGGGGTGTGATCCGCTCGGTGGTTGTGGGAGGCCCCATGAGCGAAGGGCTGATTCGCTCCAAGGTGGAAGACCTGCTGCGTGAGGAGGCGCCCTGATGTTGCCTTACATTCACATTGGGCCCGTGATGTTGCAACTGCCTGGGCTGGCATTGCTGTTAGGGTTGTGGCTGGGGCTGGAAATCGCCTCGCGGCAGGCGTTGCGCTTGCGGCTTTCGGGAGAGACCATCAGCAATTTGGTGCTTTTGGGGTTGCTTGGCGGCGTGGTAGGGGCTCGTTTGGGGTATGCTGCGCGTTACCCCGAGGCCTTCGTGAAGGCCCCGCTGAGTTTGCTGGCTCTGAACGTCCAAACCCTGGATGCGGCGACGGGGCTGGTGGTGGGGCTGGCGGCCGCGTGGCTGTATGCGCAAAGGAAGCACTTGCCTTTGCGCCCGACGCTTGATGCGCTCGCCCCAGGCTTGGCGGTGATGGCGCTTTTCGTGGGCGTAGCCCACGTGCTTAGCGGCGACGCTTATGGCATGCCAACCCGTTTGCCGTGGGGGGTGACGTTGTGGGGCGCCAAGCGGCATCCTACGCAAGTGTATGAAGTGCTGCTGAGCGCGGCGGTTTTGGTGGTGATATGGCGGCTTTCGAGGCAGAGCCGCGGCGACGGCACGCTTTTCCTTGCCACGGTGGGGCTGCTGGCTGCTGTGCGCATGTTCGTAGAGGCCTTCCGAGGCGATAGCGTCACGGTTTTGGGCGGTGTGCGGGTGGCAGAGGTGGTGGCGTGGGGGGTGCTGTTAGCGGCGTTGTGGCTTTACCCGCGCTGGCGGGCTTCGTATAGCCAAAGTAGGCCGCCGGAGAACCCGCCGAGAAACCCGCCTCGGCAGCCGCACACCCCACGGCGAGGCCGCGCCAAGCGCCGTCGCCAAGCCTGAGCAGCGCAGGCGCGGCGCGCGCCCATTGACACCTTCCTCGTTCGGCATTAAACTTAGCGTGGCAAAGCCTCCCCGCGCGGGAGGTTGTTTTTCCTCGCTTTTTTCAGGGAGACGACCATGTTGTTCACCCGAGAGCAGTTGGAAGCACTCGAAGCCCAGGCGCTGGCCCCCTACGCCTGCAAGAGCAGTGAGACGAAAGGCCGTGCTTACCCCGAAGACGAGTCGGAATACCGCACCGTCTTCCAGCGTGATCGCGACCGCATTTTGCACACCACTGCCTTCCGGCGGCTGGAATATAAAACCCAGGTTTTCATCAACTACGAGGGCGATTATTACCGCACGCGCCTAACCCACACTCTGGAGGTCACCCAGGTGGGGCGGACGATTGCCCGCGCCTTGGGTGCGAACGAAGACCTGACCGAAGCCATTTGCCTGGCGCACGACTTGGGGCACCCGCCCTTTGGGCATGCGGGCGAGGTGACCCTCAATCGCCTGATGAAGGACCACGGCGGTTTCGACCACAACAAGCAATCCTTGCGCATCGTCACGAAACTGGAAAACCGCTATCCCGACTTCCCCGGTTTGAACCTGACTTGGGAGGTGCGGGAAGGCATCGTCAAGCACGAGACGGAGTACGACGTTTCGGATGCCAGCGATTACGACCCCGAGCTGCGGGGGCATTTGGAAGCCCAAATTGCCAACGCCGCCGACGAGTTGGCCTACACCGCCCACGACCTCGACGACGGCCTGCGCTCTGGCATGATCACCCCCTACATGCTGGACGGCCTGGAACTCTGGGAGGTGTTGAAAGAAAGCATTGGTTGGCACAACGGCGAACTGGACGAACTCACCCGCCATCGCCTGATTCGGCGGTTGATCGGCTTGGAAGTGACCGACGTGGTTTACACCACGGCGCAAAAACTTCGGGAAAGCGGCGTCAAATCACGGTTGGAACTTCAGCAGCTGCCTTACAACGTCATCGGCTTTAGCGAAGTGATGACCCGCCGCAATCGTGAACTCAAGGATTTCCTTTACAACAACCTCTATCGCCATCATCGGGTGGTGCGCATGGCGGTGAAAGCCGAGCATATTCTCACCGACTTGTTCCGGGCTTACACGGCCGAGCCGCATACGCTGCCGCGCCACATCCAGCAATGGATCGAAGCACGCGGGCTGGAACGCGCCGTTTGCGATTACATTGCAGGGATGACCGACCGCTATGCCATCGAAGAGCATCGCAAATTGTTCGACCCTAAAACCCGGCCCTGAGACTCAAACACGGAGGTAGGCATCTCATGAACGACCGGCAACATTACCTGACCCCGGAAGGCGCACAACGCCTGCGGGAGGAACTGGAATTCCTCAAGACCACCAAACGCACCGAACTGGCGAAGCGTTTGCGGGAAGCCATTCAAATGGGCGACCTTTCGGAGAACGCCGACTACATTGCCGCCAAAGAAGAGCAGGGGTTCCTGGAAGGCCGCATTCAGGAAATCGAGGCTTTGCTTCGGCAAGCCATCATCATCGAGGACAACGGCCATAAGGACGTCGTCGACATGGGCGCGAAAGTCACCATTCAGGAAGGCGCCGAGCCGCCGGAGACTTACCACATCGTGGGCCCGGCGGAAGCCAACCCGCGTGAGGGCAAAATTTCCCACGAATCGCCAATTGGCCGCACCCTTTTGGGGAAGAAAGCGGGCGATGAGGTCGTCGTCAAAACCCCTGGCGGCGAGATCCGCTTCAAGATCCTGGAAATTGCCTATTGAACCCGAGGTTCGCCAGCACAAACGCGCAACGAGGCCGCTTTCGTCAAGCGGCCTCGTTTTCGATTTCCATCGCTGAGGAGGGTTAGCCTTCTTTCGGCCACACGGCCAGTTCCAACGTCAGCCGGTCGAAGTAGCTGTTGGCGGGCAGGGCATCGTCGCCGTAGGCCATATCAACCACGCGAGCGTGCATTTGCAGCTTGGCCGTTTCGAGCACGATTTCCTCGCCCGGTCGGGCCAGCACGGGTTCCCCTTTGGCGGCCAGACGCTCACGAATGGCCTCGTCGTTGTAAGCGTGCTCGCTCATCAGCACCTTGGTTACGGTTTGAATATCGTTCTTGTCGAAAATCCAGATTTCAAAGGCCATCACCCGCTTGGGTTCACCGACGCCAATGGTTTCGGCAATTCCCACGCCGCATTCGCCCAGGAATTCACCGGTGGGGGAATCGATGCTGAACGAATCGTCGAACAGGTCATCGCCGTGGACATAGGTGGTCATGAATTGGGAAAGGGGAGCCTCTTTGCCCTCGGCTTCGAAATCGGTGCTCTGGGCGCTTTGGGTCATGGCTTGGGCGCGCTGAGCGGGTGTGACGGGGGCTTTGGGGGCTTTGCCTCGGCGAAGGGAGAAGAAGTAGAACACCAGCGCGGCCATGATGAGGGCGAACAGCCCTATGCCGCACAAGAGGGCAACGAGGCGGAAGGTGGCGCTTTTACGTGCTGGCGTTTCGACAGGCGTGGGGGTAAGCATAAGCTGGTTGAGCGCTGTGGGCGTGCCTGCAGCCTGCCCGCCGCCTGCCTGCGGGGTGACCTGCGGCGAAGCTTTGGCCGTGGGCTGCGGTGGCTGGGCTTCTGGCGGCAGCGCCGCGAGTTTGACGCCAACCGCGTCGGCAAAACTGCCGAGGGTGTAGATGTTGATGCCTTTCGGGGGCTTCTTGGCCAGCGCTTTCAGCAGGGCCGGACCTTTGTCGCCCAGCGCGTCGAAACGCGCCTTGGCAGCCTGAGCGT